>NZ_JBTNDQ010000001.1:0-449714 GCF_054510915.1 Pseudarthrobacter arbutini
TCATCAAGGTCGTCTGGGGCCGGGAGTGGGATGACCTGCTCACCAAGGACGCCGACGGCTCGCTCGTGAAGATCATGAACGAGACCCCGGACGGTGACTACCAGACCTACAAGGCAGAATCCGGCGGGTTCGTCCGCGAGCACTTCTTCGGCAAAACCCCGCAGACCAAGGACATGGTCGCGGACCTTTCCGATGACGAGATCTGGAACCTCAAGCGCGGCGGCCACGACTACCGCAAGGTCTACGCCGCGTATAAGGCAGCCACCGAATTCAAGGGCAAGCCCACCGTCATCCTGGCCAAAACGGTCAAGGGCTACGGACTCGGACCCCACTTCGAGGGCCGCAACGCGACCCACCAGATNGGTCACCGACGAGCAGCTGGAGAAGGACCCGTACCAGCCCCCGTACTTCCACCCGGGCACAGATGCGCCGGAGATCCAGTACATGATGGAACGCCGCGACCAGCTGGGCGGTTCTGTTCCTGAGCGCCGCTCCAAGCACCAGGAGATCGCCCTCCCGGAGGCAAAAACGTACGAGGTTGCCAAGCGCGGTTCCGGGAAGCAGCAGGCGGCCACCACCATGGCGTTTGTCCGGCTCCTCAAGGACCTTATGCGGGACAAGAACTTCGGCAAGCACATCGCGCCGATCATCCCCGATGAGGCCCGCACGTTCGGCATGGATGCGTTCTTCCCCACGGCCAAGATCTACAACCCCAAGGGCCAGAACTACCTGTCCGTGGACCGGGACCTGGTCCTGGCCTATAAGGAATCGGCCCAGGGCCAGCTGATCCACCCCGGCATCAATGAGGCCGGAGCCGTCGCGGCGTTCACCGCCGCCGGAACCGCCTACGCCACCCACGGCGTACCGCTGATCCCGGTGTACGTGTTCTACTCCATGTTCGGTTTCCAGCGCACCGGCGACGCCTTCTGGGCCGCCGGGGACCAGATGGCCCGCGGGTTCATCATCGGCGCCACCGCCGGGCGGACCACGCTGACCGGCGAAGGCCTCCAGCACGCCGACGGCCACTCCCCGCTGCTGGCCTCCACGAACCCCGCAGTGGTCACGTACGACCCCGCCTACGGGTACGAGATGGGCCACATCATCCGGGACGGCATCGAGCGTATGTACGGGCCCGATTCGGCTGACCGGAACCTGATGTACTACATCACGGTCTACAACGAGCCCATCACGCAGCCCGCAGAACCCGAAGAGCTCGACGTGGAAGGTGTCCTCAAGGGCATCTACCTCCTGGCTCCGGCGAAGATCGACGGTCCCCGGACCCAGATCCTGGCCTCCGGCGTCTCGGTTCCCTGGGCCATCGAAGCCCAGCGGCTGCTCGCCGAGGACTGGGGCGTCTCCGCCGACGTCTGGTCCGTCACGTCCTGGAACGAACTGCGCCGCGACGGCATGGCCGCCGAGGAAGAGGCGTTCCTGAACCCGGGCAAGCCCGCCCGTGTTCCGTTTGTGACCCAGCAGCTTGCCGGTGCCACAGGACCCGTGGTTGCGGTCTCGGACTACATGAAGGCCGTCCCGGACCAGATCCGCCAGTTTGTGCCGAACGAGTTCGCCACGCTGGGTGCGGATGGCTTCGGCTTCTCCGACACCCGCGCAGCTGCCCGCCGCTTCTTCAAGAACGACATCCACTCCATCGTGGTCCGTTCCCTGGAACTGCTGGCGCGCCGCGGCGAAGTTGATGCCCAGGCCCCGGCCCAGGCCATCGAGAAGTACAAGCTGCACAACGTCAACGCCGGTTCCACCGGCAACGCGGGCGGCGAGTCCTGATGACCTCCCGCTGACCTGCTGTCAGCGGAAATGAACGACGACGGCGACCCTCACCGAAAAGGCGAGGGTCGCCGTCGTCGTCCCCTGCCTCTCTGGACAGGAGGCAGCCTGTGATGCAGGTCCAACAACGTTGTAGCCTTTGCACAAATGGAGCTTGCCGGGCAGGCACCGTATGCTCGTAGGATGCCAGAGCCAACCACCCCGCCCGTGAAGCGCAAGCCGTCCTCGCGTAGCATGACACCGGAGAAATCCGAAACCCTGAAAAAACTCCGGGCAAGCGTGGGCCAGCTCTCCACCACCACCCTTCGGCAGCTGGAAAAGTCGCTGCCATGGTATTCGCGGCTCAGCTCCGACGAGCGCTCGGCCCTGGGCATGGTGGCGCAAAACGGCATCGCAGCGTTTGTCACCTGGTATGAGCGGCCCAGCTCACCGTCGTGGATCCTCACCGACGTTTTTGGGACGGCCCCCACCGAGCTGACGCGCTCCATCAGCCTCCAGAAGGCGCTCCAGCTCATCCGCATCGTGGTGGAAGTGGTGGAAGACCAGGTGCCGGTCATCGCCCCGGAAGCTGACCAGCCCTCCCTCCGCGAGGCGGTGCTGCGGTACTCACGGGAAGTGGCCTTCGCGGCGGCAGACGTGTACGCGCGGGCGGCCGAGTCCCGCGGTTCCTGGGATACGCGGCTGGAAGCGCTGATCGTGGACGCCATCCTCCGTGGCGAAAACACGGACGCGCTGCGGTCCCGGATCGCCGCGCTGGGTTGGAAGGCACAGGAGAGGTTCACCGTGATGGTGGGCAATTCGCCGTCTGAACCCAGTGCCAGCTACGTCAGCGAACTGCGCCGCCTGGCAGGCCGCTACGCAGAGGATGCGTTGGTGGGCATCCAGGGCGACCGGCTGATCCTGATCCTTGGCGGCGTCCAGGACCGCGAGACCGCATACCTGAAACTCAGCGAAATGTTCGCCCCCGGCCCGGTGGTCTACGGTCCGGAAGCCGGCTCCCTGCTGGAGGCCAGCGGCTCAGCGCAGTCTGCCTTTGCCGGCCTGACCGCGGCAAGGGCGTGGCCCGCCGCTCCCCGGCCCGTGGCCGCCGATGACCTGTTGCCGGAACGCGTCATCTCCGGTGACGAAGCGGCGCGACGCTCCCTGGTGAAGAACATCTACCGTCCGCTTGTCGCCGCCTCCAACGGGCTGGTGGAGACCTTGGGCACCTACCTGGAGTTGGGCCATTCCCTTGAGGCGACCGCCCGCGAATTGTTTGTCCACGCCAACACCGTCAGGTACCGGCTTAAGCGCGTCTGCGACGTCACAGGCTGGGATCCGCTGCTCCCCCGGGAGGCGTTTGTGCTGCAGGCGGCGTTGGTTGTCGGGCGGCTGTCGGCGCCGCCAAAAGCCCCGGCGGAGCGTCATCCGGCGCGGAATCAGCCGTGAGTCGTTGTAGACTTCCTACAATCTGACCCCTTGAGCTTGGTGCAGTGAAACACCGCTGGATGACCCCGTAATTTGGAAAGCTGGATACGTGCTTGCAATAGTCTGCCCTGGACAGGGCTCACAGACCCCGGGTTTTCTGACCCCTTGGCTGGAACTGCCTTCGGTAGCAGGCCATCTGGCCTCCCTCAGTGAGATCGCAGGCATCGACCTGACAGCCCACGGGACCACCTCTGACGAGGACACCATCAAGGACACCGCCGTTGCGCAGCCCCTGATTGTTGCCGCCGGGCTGGTGGCCGCAAAGTCGCTGTTCGACGTCGAACTCGGCACGCTTCCTGTGATCCTTGCCGGCCACTCCGTCGGTGAAATCACAGCCTCGGCCCTCGCCGGCGTGCTCACCGAGCAGGAAGCCATGACGTTCGTCCGTGAACGCGCCAACAGCATGGCCGCCGCCGCTGCCGTGACCCCCACCGGCATGAGTGCCGTGGTGGGCGGGGACCCTGCAGAGGTCCTGGCCGCCATCGAGGCTACCGGCGCGACACCGGCCAATGTCAATGGAGCGGGCCAGACCGTGGCAGCCGGAACCTTCGAACAGCTCAAGGCCCTGGCGGACAACCCGCCGGCGAAGGCGCGGGTCATCCCGCTGAAAGTGGCCGGGGCGTTCCACACCTCACACATGTCCCCCGCCGTGAGCGCCCTCGAGTCGCTCAAGCCGGGCCTCAAGCCGCAGAAGCCGCAGGTGCCCCTGCTGTCCAACTTTGACGGCCGGGAAGTGACCGACGGCGGCGCCGCCGTCGAGAGCCTCATCGCGCAGGTCTCCCGGCCGGTCCGCTGGGACCTCTGCATGGAAACCCTTGTGCAGCGCGGCGTCACCGGTGTCATTGAGCTGGCCCCCGCCGGCACCCTGGCCGGGCTCGCCAAGCGCGGCATGCCCGGCGTCAAGACCGTTGCAGTCAAAACCCCGGACGACCTCACGGCCGCACTGGCACTCTTCGCAGAACTGGAGGGAAACGCATGAGCGTTCCCACGCTGAAACAGGTTCCCGTAAACGAATACAGCCGCATCATCGGCCTCGGCGCATTCCGGCCTGACGTCATCGTCACCAACGACGACGTCTGCCAGTGGATTGATTCCTCGGACGAATGGATCCGCCAGCGGACCGGCATCGTGACCCGGCACCGGGCCGCTGCCGACGTCAGCGTCATCGATATGGCCGAGGGCGCTGCCCGGGAGGCCCTGCAGCAGGCAGGCATCGAAGCCTCCCAGCTGGGTGCAGTCATCGTTTCCACCGTCACCCACCCGTACGCCACGCCGTCAGCTGCCGCCGCGCTGGCTGACCGCATCGGTGCGACGCCGGCTCCGGCCTTCGATATCTCGGCCGCTTGCGCCGGGTACTGCTACGGCATCGCCCAGGGTGATGCCTTGGTCCGCTCGGGCACGGCCACCTACGTGCTGGTGGTCGGTGCGGAGAAGCTCTCCGACGTCATCGACAACCGGGAACGTACCATTTCCTTCCTGCTGGGCGACGGCGCGGGCGCTGTTGTCATCGGCCCCTCGGACACCCCCGGCATCGGACCCTCGGTGTGGGGTTCGGACGGCAGTAAGTGGGACGCCATCGGCATGACGCGTTCCATCCTGGATGTCCGGGACCTCAGCATGGCCGCCCGCCAGTCCGACGAGCCCGGCGACTTTGCCCTGCTCGAAGAAGCGCAGGAGCTCTACCCCACACTCCGCCAGGACGGGCAGACCGTCTTCCGCTGGGCGGTCTGGGAAATGGCCAAGATGGCACAGCAGGCTTTGGAGGCCGCGGGCGTCAAGGCTGAAGACCTCGTTGCGTTCATCCCGCACCAGGCCAACATGCGGATCATCGATGAGATGGTCAAGAAACTGAATCTTCCTGAATCGGTCACCGTGGCCCGGGACATCGCCGATGCCGGAAACACCTCGGCGGCCTCCATCCCCCTTGCCACCCACCGCCTGCTCAAGGAAAACCCTGAGCTCAGCGGCGGCCTCGCACTCCAGATCGGCTTCGGCGCCGGGCTGGTCTTCGGTGCCCAGGTAATCGTCCTTCCTTAGGAACGCCCCATACAGGCCGCATCCGCGGACTGCACCGTTTCCGGCATCCCCTGCCGGCAATAACAAGAAAAGGAGCCATCAATGGCTAGCAACGAAGAGATCCTGGCCGGCTTGGCTGAAATCGTCAACGAAGAAACCGGCCTTGCCCCCGAGGCTGTGGAACTGGACAAGTCCTTCACGGAGGACCTGGACATCGACTCCATCTCCATGATGACCATCGTGGTCAACGCCGAAGAGAAGTTCGGCGTGCGTATCCCGGACGAAGAGGTCAAGAACCTCAAGACCGTGGGCGACGCCGTCAGCTTCATCGCAGGCGCACAGGCCTAGCCAAGGCTTCAGCCCCTTAAGGCTGACTGGACTGCCGGTCCGTGCTCAGGCCGGACCGGCAGTCCACCACATTTTTTCGGCAGCCAGCTGCCCCACACGCGGGACCCCGCCGGACAACCGGATACGGCCTGCGCACCGACAGAGAGTGATCCAATGACACGCAAAGTAGTCATTACCGGTCTGGGTGCCACCACGCCCATCGGCGGCGACGTACCCACCATGTGGAACAACGCGCTGAAGGGGGTCTCCGGTGCCCGCACGCTCGAAGACGAATGGGTCGCCAAGTACGAACTGCCGGTCCACTTCGCCGCCCGCTGCTCCACTCCCGCCTTGGAGGTCCTTAGCCGCGTTGAGGCCAAGCGGATGGACCCCTCCACCCAGTTCGGCGTTATCGCCTCCCGTGAAGCCTGGGCCGATTCCGGCATCACCGAGATTGACCCCGACCGCCTTGCCGTTGCCTTCGCCACCGGCATCGGCGGCGTCTGGACCCTGCTGGACGCGTGGGACACGCTGAAGGAAAAAGGCCCCCGCCGCGTCCTGCCCATGACGGTGCCCATGCTGATGCCCAACGGCGTCGCAGCAGCCGTCAGCCTTGACCTTGGCGCCCGTGCTGGCGCCCATACCCCCGTTTCGGCCTGCGCGTCGGGCACCGAGGCCCTTCACCTGGGCCTGGAGCTGATCCGCTCCGGCAAGGCCGACGTCGTGATGTGCGGCGGCGCCGAGGCGGCCATTCACCCCATGCCCCTGGCCGCGTTCTCGTCCATGCAGGCGCTTTCCCGCCGCAACGATGACCCCCAGGGCGCCTCACGCCCCTACGATCTGGGCCGCGACGGCTTTGTGATGGGCGAAGGCGCCGGCGCGCTGGTGCTTGAGGCTGAGGAGCATGCCATTGCCCGCGGCGCCCGCATCTACGCCGAACTGGCCGGCACCTCAGTGACGGCCGACGCTTACCACATCACCGCCCCGGACCCGCAGGGCCTGGGCGCCACCCGCGCGCTGAAGGCAGCCATGTTCGACGGCCGGATCCAGGCCGAGGACGTTGTCCACGTCAACGCGCACGCCACCTCCACTCCCGTAGGTGACAAGCCCGAGTACACGGCGCTCCGCGCATCGCTGGGGAACCACATCGACAACGTCGCAGTGTCCGCCACCAAATCGCAAATGGGCCACCTTCTGGGCGCGTCCGGTGCCGTGGAGGCAGTACTCACCGTCCTGGCCGTGTACCACCGCAAGGCCCCGGTCACTATCAACCTGGAGAACCAGGACCCGGAGATCCCGCTCGACGTCGTCACGTCGGCGAGGGATCTGCCGGCAGGCGACATCGTGGCGCTGAGCAACTCGTTCGGCTTCGGCGGCCACAACGCCGTGATCGCTGTCCGCAGCATCTAGCAGCAGCGCGGGAACAGCAAGTACCGCAGACGAAGCAGAGGCCCCGCCATGTGGCGGGGCCTCTGCTTTTGCTATGGAGCGCCGCCTTCCGATCCGGCACGGCTGCTGCCGGGACAGCGGACAGGAAGTAAGTACGACGGCGTGATGTCCGACGGCGGTCAGCCCACCTGGTGCAGCCAGCGGACCGGTGCGCCCTCGGCTGCGTGGCGGAACGGCTCAAGTTCCTCGTCCCACGCCTCACCCAAGGCCAGGGAAAGCTCGTGGTACACGGCGGAGGGATCGCCGGCACCCGATTCGTAGGCGTAACGGATGCGGTCCTCTGAGACCATGATGTTGCCGTGGACATCCGTCGTGGCGTGGAAGATTCCCAGTTCGGGGGTATGCGACCAGCGGCCGCCGTCAACTCCCTGGCTCGGCTCTTCAGTGACCTCGTAGCGAAGATGGGCCCAACCGCGAAGTGAGGATGCCAGCAGCGATCCGGTGCCCGGGGTTCCTGTCCAGGAGAGCTCGGCGCGGAACATTCCGGGCGCGGCAGGCTGAGGGGTCCACTCTAGATCCGTCCGCTTGTCCACGACGGATCCAATGGCCCACTCAACGTGCGGGCACAGTGCTGTAGGGGCTGAGTGAACAAACAGCACACCGCGGGTCATTGCAACAGACATTCCATCCTCCATAGCTGTAGGTACGTCTTCCCCAACGACCTCTGCCAGGATGAAACTGCCCGGTGCTGTACGTTCCAGCGGCGGTGTTCCCTGATTATTAAGCTGTGTCCGGACTTGCGGGTGACGCGCGAAGCGAAATAGCTTCAAGCGAAACTTGAAAGTTGCCGGACGTGACTCTTATTGTGCCGTACGCCGCGTAATTACGCCAGTGCGATTCGCCATAGGTGACACGGTCCTGGAATTACCCCGCGTTGGCGGTAATCCCTGGCTCTCAGGCCCGGGGATGGGCCTGCTGGTAGCTGCTCCGGAGCCGTTCAACGGACACATGGGTGTAGATCTGCGTGGTGGCGAGACTGCTGTGGCCCAGTATTTCCTGGACCGCACGAAGATCCGCCCCGCCATCGAGCAGGTGCGTTGCCGCAGTATGCCTCAGCGCGTGCGGGCCGGTCGCCGAGGTGTCGCCCAAAGCTTCGAAGAGAGCATTCACCACGGTCCTGACCTGGCGCTGGTCAACACGGTTTCCTCTCGTGCCCAGGAAAAGCGCCGGTCCGCTGTGGCCGGTGGCCAGGAGCGGCCTGGCCCTGCGGAGCCAGTCGTCCACGGCCACAGCGGCCGGGACCCCATAGGGAACCGTCCGTTCCTTGTTGCCCTTGCCGACCACCCGCAGGGTCCGGCGGTCCGGGTTGAGATCGTCCACATCCAAGGCGGCCAGCTCCCCCACCCGCAGCCCCGTGGCGTATAGGAGCTCCACCATTGCCCGGTTGCGCACCGGCACCGGCGACCCGTCAGCCGCGGCTTCCGCAAGGCTGTTCAGCAGCCTGAGGAGTTGCTGGGACTGCAGCACCCCCGGCAGTGACTTTTCCGCTTTGGGAGCCCTGAGGCGCAAGGCAGGATCGGTCTCGATAAGCTCTTCCCTCATGGCCCACGTGGTGAACGAGCGCGCAGTGGCCGATCTCCGCGCAAGGGTGGCCCGGGATATCCCGGCCTGGCTCTGCGCCCCCAGCCAGCGTCGGAGGGTGCCCAGCTCGAGGCCGGGCAGATCCGTGACACCCTCGGAGGCGGCGTACGCCAGGAGGCTTCGAAGATCGGACAGGTATGCCCGAAGCGTATGCCCGGACCGGGCCCGCTCGGCGGTCAGGTATCTGCCGAAGTCTGCAAGTGCCTGCTCAAGCGCCCGGGACAGTTCCTGATTCTGCACTGTTCCACTGTCCCAGAACTCCGCGGGAATCCCGTGCCGGACACAGGCAACTACGCTAATTCCTTGGCCCTTTTCCAGCCGCCCCTTTCTGAAGCTGCGAGCCCCAGCAGGCCTAGCCTGCCCAACCCGGCCCGCACGGAGTCCGCACTGAGGCCGGCAACTGCGCAGAGCTTGTCCACGGACGTGGTGGACCGCAGCGGCAGGGCGTCCAGAAGGATCAGGTCCTCCAAGGTCAGTCCGTCATGGTCGGCCGCATGCGCTGTCCCGGGCGCCGCAAGCCCCACGCCGCTTGGGGATGCCAGTTCGGCGATCTCCGCCGCGTCAGTCACGCAGACAGCCCCGCCATCCCGGAGCAGCCGGTGGCAGCCGGCGGAGTTGGCGCTGTGCACGGACCCCGGCACAGCTCCCACCGCGCGGCCAAGCGTCTCCGCGTGGTGGGCCGTGTTCAGCGCACCGGACCGCCAGCGCGCTTCCACCACCACCGTCACTGCGGCCAAGGCCGCGATCAGCCTGTTCCGTTGGAGAAAGCGGTAGCGGGTGGGCGCCGACCCTGGCGGCACCTCTGCGAGCACCGCTCCCTGGTTGCAGACCGCCCTCAGGAGATCCTCGTTGCCGGACGGGTAGAACCGGTCCACACCGCCAGCCATCACCGCGATGGTAGGCACCGCCGCTGATCCCCCAGCCAGTGCTGCCCGGTGCGCGTGGGCGTCGATGCCGTACGCGCCCCCGGAAACCACGGTGAAGCCCCGCTGAGCCAAGGAGTAGGCGAGGTCCCCGGTCACCGAGGCGCCGTAGCTGGTGCTGTCGCGGGACCCCACCAGCGCCACGCTCCGGGCCGGACCGGGAAGCTCCTGTTCCAGGCCCCGCCACCAAAGACAGATGGGCTCCTGCATCCCAAGGTCCCCGAGCTGGGCAGGCCAGAGATCATCCGACGGGATAATCAGCCGGCCGCCAAGGCGTGCCATGGTGGCCAGGTCACGCTCGGGCGCCAGATCCGGAATGCGGGGAGCCCAGCGTTTGAGGGAGGCAGCCATCCCCGCCCAGCTGGTTCCGGCGCCGTTGTCCGCCAGCAGTCCGGTGATCTCCCGCTCCAGTGCCGGGCCGGCGGCCGCCTGGCCCGTGGCGATTTTCAAGGCGTCGGGTGCGCCGGTGGCCTGTACTAGGGCCAGTCCGGCCGCGTCCTGCGGTTCCATGAGCCGCGACAGGGCGGCCCGGGCGATCCGTTCGTTGTCCATGTGGTTTCTTCCTTCACGCAGCTGCCGAGGCAGCCTGCCGGAGGCCAAGGGCCTGGCCGATGTCGTTCGTGTCGGGCATGTCGCGCTGCGACAGGTCCGCCAGGGTCCAGGCCAGCCGGAGAACCCTGTCATAGCCCCTGGCGGTCAGCACGCCCCGCTCCAGTGAGTGGTCCAGGATCCGCGTGGCGCCGGCCGGCAGCCGCAGGGCGCCGCGCAGAATCCGGCCGTGCACCTGCGAGTTCGTTTCCATTCCCAGCGGCCGCAACCGTTCGGCCTGGCGCCGGCGCGCGTCGCCTACCCTCCGTGCCACGGCGGCTGTGTCTTCTTCGGCGCCCGCCTGGCCGAAGTCGGCCAGTGACACGCGCTCCACCTGCAGCTGGATATCCACCCGGTCCAGCAGCGGACCGGACATTCTGGCCACGTAGCGGCGCCGCATCATAGGCGTGCACGTGCAGTCCAGGCCTTTGCCCGAAGCCTTGCCGCAGGGACAGGGATTGGCGGCAAGGACCAGCTGGAACCGGGCAGGGTAGGCTGCCGTTCCTGCCGAGCGGTGAATGACCAGCTCCCCGCTCTCCAGGGGCTGGCGAAGGGCATCCAGGACGCGCCGTTCGTATTCCGGGGCCTCGTCCAGGAACAGGACACCGCGGTGCGCCCGCGACGCCGCACCCGGGCGCGGCAACCCCGATCCCCCGCCGATAATGGCGGCGGCTGTAGCCGAATGATGCGGGTTTTCGAACGGCGGCCGCCGCACAAGCTGAGCGGCGGATGAGGGAAGGCCGCAGAGGGAGTGGATGGCAGTGACTTCCATGGCCTCGTTGTCGGCAAGGTCCGGCAGGAGACCGGGAAGTCTTTCGGCCAGCATGGTCTTGCCCGCACCCGGAGGTCCGGTCAGGAGCAGGTGGTGGGCGCCGGCAGCGGCCACCTCGAGTGCACGTCTGGCTTCGCCCTGGCCGGAGACGTCGGCCATGTCAGGAACGGCCTGGGCCCCCGGTTCGGAGTCCCCGTGACCGGCCTCGTCCTCCGGCTCGAAGTCCAGTGCGAGCTCTTGCGGGTCTGCACCGAAATCGAGCGCCAGCCGCGCCAGCGTGCGGTACCCCTTGACGTTGGCTCCGGGGACCAGCGATGCTTCGCCGAGGTTGGCGTGCGCGACCACCACGTCCGGATAGCCGGCCTGCACCGACGCCATCACTGCCGGCAGGATGCCGCGCACCGGCCGTAGCCGGCCATCCAACCCGAGTTCGGCGATGAAGACGGTCCGGCCGGTGGGCTTGATGTCATTTGCGGCCCTCAGGACTGCCATGGTCACGGCAAGGTCGAAGCCGGAACCGCGTTTGGGCAGCGACGCAGGGATGAGGTTGGCCGTGATCTTTCGCCGGCTCAACGGAATTCCGGAATTTTTGGCCGCGGAACGTATGCGTTCCTTGGCCTCGTTGAGGGCGGCGTCCGGGAGGCCCAGGATCACGAATGCCGGCAGGGTCTGGCCAATATCGGCTTCTACCTCGACGATGTACCCGTTCAATCCCACCAGCGCCACGGAGTAGGCCCGGCCCAGCGCCATCTACCCCACCCCCTTGAGGTGTTCCACCAGGGGTTCGCCGCCGCCGTCGTCCACCACGGCAATGACGTCCACGCGCCGTAGCGGCATCCGCAGCTCCCGGTCCCGGCACCATGCCGAACCAAGCCGATGCAGCCGGGCGAGTTTGTCCGGCCCTACAGCTTCGAACGGGTGCCCGTAGTCCAGGGAACGGCGGGTTTTCACCTCTGCGATGACCAGGGCGTCGCCGTCCAGGGCCACAATGTCTATTTCACCCTCGGTGCAGCGCCAGTTGCGTTCCACCACCAGCATGCCGAGCGATTCAAGATAGCCGGCCGCGAGTTCCTCGCCGCGCCGGCCCAACAGGTCTTTGGATTTCATTTCTACCTCCGCAACCAGCCTGCAGTGGCAGGACAGCGGAGGACAGCAGGCTATTCGCGTATGTGGGCAACCCGGGAAAACCGCCCCAATACAGCGGGCTGTGGAGGAGCAGTGGGCCGGCGTCAGTTGCCGAGGTCAGCGTCCTTCGGCAGGGCGAGTTCCTCGTTGCGGGGCAGTTCTTCGACGTTGACATCTTTGAACGTCAGGACACGGACTGTCTTCACGAACCGTGCCGAACGGTACACATCCCACACCCAGGCATCCTGGAGCGTCAGATCGAAGTAGACCTCGCCGTCGGCGCTTCGGGCCTGCAGGTCAACGTGGTTTGCGAGGTAAAAGCGGCGTTCGGTCTCGACAACGTAACTGAAGAGCCCGACAACATCGCGGTATTCACGGTAGAGCTGCAGCTCCATGTCGGTTTCATAGTTTTCAAGATCCTCTGCACTCATGCTTCCATCTTGCACCATCCAGGGCGCCGCAGTCGCAGCGTCCGCGCCGCATGAGCCCCACACCAGTACGGCAGGCACTGGAGCGGCACGGAATCAGAGTTCGCCGCCCAGAAGGTTCCAACTCACACGGTGGTACGGTGTGGCTCCGGCGGCGCGGAGCGCGTCCCGGTGAATTGCCGTGGCGTAGCCTTTGTTGACGTCCCAGCCAAACTCGGGGTATTCACCGTGCAGGCCGCGCATCTGCTCGTCGCGTTCCACCTTCGCAATCACACTGGCTGCGGCCACGCTCAGGCACTGCATGTCCGCCTTGATCTTGGTGTGGACCGGGGCAAGGCACGCGAAATCCACGGGTGGCTCGTCAAACAGGGAAGGCTGCCCGGCGGGCGAGAGCCAGTTGTGGCTGCCATCGAGCAGCACCACATCTGGGCTGATGCCGGCCGCAAGGATGTCCTGCCAGGCGCGCGTACCGGCCAGCCGCAGCGCAGCAATAATGCCCAATGCGTCGATCTCCCGCGCGGAAGCGTGCCCGACGGCGGACGCAACACTCCAGCGTCTGACCAGCGGTTCCAGCCGTTCCCGTTCGGCGGGGCTGAGGAGCTTGCTGTCCCGCACACCGGCCAGGGGCTTCTGGGTGTGGAGGTCCACGACGGCGATTCCGACGCTCACCGGTCCTGCCAGCGCCCCCCGTCCCACTTCGTCCACGCCGGCCAGGTAACGGGCGCCCTGCGCTTTGAACGTCCGCTCATGCCGGAGCGTCGGTGCTTTGGAGCGGACCCCGTCCGTCTTGCGGGCTGGAGCCTTGGACTCGGTGGCCGGTATCACTGCGGACACCCCTAGCCTCCCGCAGGCACATTCCGGAAGACGGCCGGATAATTGTCAAGGACAGTGATCCTGTTCAGCGGCCATGCGATGACGGCGGCTTTGCCCTCTACGTCCACGAGGTCGATGAATCCGCCATTGGATTCCAGGTGCGAGCGGGAATCCGCGGAGTGGTTCCGGTTATCGCCCATGACCCAGACCTTTCCTTCCGGAACAACGACGTCGAAAGCACGGATCTGCGGTTCCTCAGCCCCGTTGACATAGGTTTCATCAATAGGAGATCCGTTGATGGTCAGTTTACCGCCGTCGTCGCAGCAGATCACCTTGTCACCGGGAAGCCCGATGACACGTTTGACGAGGTGCTGCTCGGAGTTGTCCGGCAGCAGTCCCACAAATGTCAGGCCGTCCTGGACCCAGGTGAAAGGTCCGTTCGGTTCCTCCGGTGCGGTGCTCAGCCAGCCCTTGGTGTCACGGAAGACCACAACGTCGCCGCGTGAGAGGGAAAACGGCTCCGGAACCAGCAGGTTCACGAAGATGCGGTCGTTGACGTCCAGGGTGCTGACCATGGACTCGGACGGAATATAGAACGCGCGGAACAGGAACGTCTTGATCAGGAAGGACAGCACCACGGCGATCACCACTACCGTGGCAACCTCCTTCAGCCAGACAAAGAGCTGGCTGGGGGCGGCGGGCTCGGAAGTCGGTGCCGCGGATCGCCTGCCGGACTGTGGCGCCGACGGGCTGCCATCCGCCACGCCGTCCGACGCGCCGCCGCCGGAAATCGCGTTGGCGGACATACCGTCGGTGTCGGCACCGGGGGCTCCTTCGCGAGGCGGCTCAGGTGTCCGGGGATTGTTCTCGGGCATTTACTGTCCGTCCTCTGTTGTTGATCCTGCCGCTGGCGGCCGTAGTACTGCAGCAAATCTATCAAGTGGCCAAACGATCTGGACCGGCCTGCCGATGACACGGTCCATTGGCACCATGCCTCCGCCGGGCGCACCGAGCAGGCTGCGCGAATCAGCGGACGCCGAGCGGTGGTCACCGAGCAGCCAAAGCCTTCCGTCGGGCACCAAGGCGCTGAAGACCTGCGTGCTTGGGCTGTCTCCGTCGAACAGATACGGCTCCTTGAGTGCCTCGCCGTTGACGGTGATCTTTCCGTCTGCATCGCAGCAAACCACGGTGTCCCCCGGCATGCCGATGACACGTTTGACGTACGTGGTGTCACTGCCGGCCAGGCCTAGCCACTGCCCGGCCGCTGCAAGGGAATCCACAAGGGGGCCCTTCCCACTGTGCAGGGGAGCAAACGAACCCCTGCCGTCGAAGATCACAATGTCGCCCCGACGGATGGGTTCGGCACGGAAGTCTGTCCTGGAGACCAGGATGCGGTCCCCGTTCGCAAGGACCGGCTCCATGGATTCGGACGGTATGTAATAGACATCCAGCCACAGGGAACGGACCAGCCCGCTGATAGCCACGGCCAGGAGAACTGCCAGGAACGCAAAACGCCAGCCCATTCTTCTGGGCTGGCGTTTTGTCTGGTCCATGATCCGTATTCCTGGGGCGCTGTTGCGAAGGGCTCCGGCGCTGGCCTGGTGCGGCTGGGGCCTGCTTTGTAGGTCCCTGGGGACTTACTTCTTGGGCTGGAAGTCGCGCTTTTCCTTGATCTTCGCAGCCTTGCCGCGCAGGTCGCGCATGTAGTACAGCTTCGCGCGGCGCACGTCACCCTTGGAGACGACCTCGATCTTGTCGATGATCGGGGAGTGCACCGGGAAGGTACGCTCCACACCGACGCCGAAGGAGACCTTGCGGATGGTGAAGGTTTCGCGAAGACCGTCGCCGTGGCGGCCCAGGACGAAGCCCTGGAATACCTGGACACGGGAGTTCTTGCCTTCGATGATGTTCACGTGAACCTTGAGGGTGTCACCCGCGCGGAAGACAGGAACATCGGTGCGCAGCGAGGCTGCATCTACGGAATCGAGAATATGCATAATTGCACTCCTGGTGAACGCCACAGGTCATTCACTTTGGGTCACGGCGGGCAAGCCCGGAAGTACCGGAAATTACCGCCGAAAATTAAGTGGGGCCGATTCCTTCACTGGTTGAAGGTCCCGGGGTGTCCAGCTGTTGGTTGCGCTCCCCCTGTGGCAGGTGCGGACCCAGCAGACACAAAGACTAATTTTGCCACACTCGCGGGCCTACAGCCAATCGCATTGGACCACAGACGCTCCGGTTCAGGTTGAGGCGTCGGTTCCGGTGTCCGTGCTGGTACCGGCCTGCCGCCGCGCCAGGAGGTGACCGTCGACGACGTCGTACCCGAGGTCGGCGAAAGCCGTCCGGTCGGCACGTGGCAGCTTCCCGGCGTCGAACGCTTCCAGCAGGTCCGGACGGCGTTCCGCCGTCCGCCGGTACTGCTCGTGGCGGCGCCACTGCGCGATCTTCCCGTGGTTGCCGCTCAGCAGCACTGCCGGGACATCCCGGTCCCGCCAGCTGGCGGGCTTGGTATACACGGGGTATTCCAGCAGCCCGTCCGAATGCGACTCCTCCACCAGGGAATCAGGGTTGCCCACAACGCCCGGCAGCAGCCTGCCTATGGCTTCGACCATGGCCAAAACGGCCACTTCGCCGCCGTTCAGCACATAGTCACCAAGGCTCATGGGGCGCACCGTGAAGTGCTCTTCCGCCCACTCGATGACACGCTCGTCGATGCCCTCATAGCGGCCGCAGGCAAAAACCAGCTGGTCCTCTTCTGCGAGCTCATGGGCCAGGGCCTGGTTGAAGCGCTCCCCTGCCGGAGACGGGACGATCAGAACCGGTTTGGCGGGCTCGGCCGCCGTGGCCTCGGCGCCCCGTGCGGCTTCGCCGGCTCCGGCGACAGCAGCTGCGGCAACGGCAGCCAACGCCTGCGCCCAAGGCTCAGGCTTCATCACCATGCCGGCGCCGCCGCCGTACGGGGTGTCGTCCACTGAGCGGTGCTTGTCGGTGGTGAAATCACGCAGGTCATGGACGCGCAGGTCCAACAGGCCGTCCTGGCGGGCCTTGCCAATGAGCGAGAGCTCCAGGGGCGCCAGGTACTCCGGGAAGATACTGACGACGTCGATTCTCATCTACGCGTTTTCCTCCGCTTCACCAGGGCCGGCTTCGCCGTCGTTGACCTCAAAGAGACCCTCCGGCGGCGTCAGCAGGACGAAACCATCGGCCACATTGACCTCCGGAACGATCTGCTCCACAAACGGGACAAGGATTTCCTTGCCGTCCGGCGTTTCAACAACGAGCAGGTCCTGGACGGGCAAGGTGTGCAGGGCGGCGATCTTGCCGACCACCTGCGACCCGACGCGCGCCTCGAGCCCTACCAGTTCGTGCTCGTACCAGCCTTCGTCGTCGTCCTCGTCCAGCTCTTCGGTTTCGATGAAAAGCTTGGCGCCGCGCAGGGTCTCTGCCTGGTTGCGGGTCTCGATTCCTTCGAATGCGAGCAGCAGGATGTCCTTGTTCCAGCGCGCACCCTCAACAATGAGCGGGCCAGCCGATGCAGGCTCCACCACAAACTCGGTACCGGGAACAAACCGGTCCCCCGGAGCGTCGGTCAGCACCTGGACCGTCACTTCGCCGCGGATTCCATGCGGTTTGCCGATTCGTGCCACCTGAAGCTGCATCTGTTCCTCTGTTTCGGTTGTGGATTCTCCACGGTCTTGTGGTGAAAGCACTCCGGCCCCTCCACCGTTGCTGGTGGAAGGGCCGGAGCAAAAAACTGATGTTGCCGAGCGCTTAGCGGCGGCGGTCGGTGTCGACGACGTCGACCCTGACCGGCTCGCCGTCTGCCAGTGCCGCCACAACGGTGCGCAATGCCCGTGCGGTGCGGCCCTGGCGGCCGATCACCCGTCCCAGGTCATCCTGATGAACACGAACCTCGAGGGTGTCCCCGCGGCGGTTGTTCTTCGAGCTGACCTTGACATCTTCCGGCGAATCAACGATTCCCCGGACGAGGTGTTCGAGCGCTTCTGCCAGCAATCTACTCAGCCTCGGTGGTCTCTGCCTCGGCCGGGGCCTCGGCTGCGTCAGACTGCTTCGACTTCTTGGTGATGGCTTCCGGGATGATCACGGAACCCTTTTCCGGGGCAACAAAGGCAGCCTTCGGAGCTTTGGTCTTCAGGGTGCCTTCCTGGCCCGGCAGGCCCTTGAACTTCTGCCAGTCACCGGTGATCTTCAGGATCGCGGCAACCTGCTCGGACGGCTGTGCGCCGACGCCGAGCCAGTACTGGGCACGGTCCGTATCCACCTCGATGTATGAGGGCTCTTCGGTGGGGTGGTACTTGCCGATCTCTTCGATGGCACGGCCGTCACGCTTGGAGCGTGCGTCCATGACGACGATGCGGTAGTACGGTGCGCGCATCTTGCCAAAGCGCTTAAGGCGAATCTTTACGGCCACTTTTGTGGTCACTCCTGTTTCAGAAAAGGGGTGAACCGACGTTCTGCACCCGTGGGGCGGGCCATACTTGAGGGTTCGAAGGACAGGATCCGGACGCGGAGAGAGGGGCCACGCAGATCGAGTACCTGTTTATTGTGCCAGATCAGCGTCCGGATTTCGACTTGACACGTCGGGATGGGGCAGCCGGGCGGACCCGGCGGGCCACGGCCGGCCTACGACGACCAGACATACACGCCGGTGCGTGCGGCGTCATCGACGGAGTTGGCAAGCTCAGCGAACTGCTGGACATACGTCCGGGCCTCGGCTGCGCCGAACGGCATGTCATCCTGGGCGGCCCACTTTTCAGCGACGTCGTCCAGGACATTGCCTTCGCCTTCAGTCTCGTAGCTGAGCAGGTCGGCGAGCGCACGCACCATGGCCCGCGGGACCCCGAGGAGGGAATCACTGGCCACGTCAACCATGGCCAGTTCGTAGTCCGCGCCACCGGCGTGCACCGCAACGCCGGCAAGATCGCCAAGCTGCTCGATTTCGAAATCGCTGATTCCGGGAATCCGCAGGGCCTGGCCCGCCGGGGAGCCGCCTGCGTCCAGGACGTCCGCCCGCTTCAGTGCGGCATCGTGAGTGGAAACAAAAATTTCAGTGAAGCCCATGGGAACAGCCCTCATTCCGTCGACGGTGCGGCCTGGAAGGGCAGCAGCAAGTGCCGCCCCGGCCGTTCAGAATCAGCCTAGTACAAGGCAGGCCGCACATTTGGCATCCGCACTCAGCGGACGGCGACACGGATATTGTTGCGCCACGGGTCCTCGAAGCGAAGCTCGGCGCCCGTGTGGTGCGAGGCCACGCCGGCGACCTTCAGGCGGTCGGCGAGCGCTCCGACGTCATCCCCGGAAGGGACCTCGATGAGCACTTCGCCGAGGCCCAGGGTGTTCTTGCGGGGACCGGCTCCGCGGCTGTTCCAGACGTTCATGGCCATGTGGTGGTGATACCGGCCCGCGGAGACAAACAGTGCCTGCCCGTGCCACCCGGCTGTCTTTTCGAAGCCCAGCGTACCCACGTAGAAATCGTGCGCTGACTGGACGTCGCCCACCCGGAGGTGGACGTGGCCCACGCCGGCTTCGCTGGCCCGCTGGCCGGCCACGGATTCCTGGGTCAGGTGCTGCTCGAGGTAGCGCTGCGGCGGCAGTGCCAGGCTGTCCATCACTACATCCTTCCCGTTCCAGGACCAGTTTTCGCGGGGCCTGTCCCAGTACAGTTCGATGCCGTTGCCTTCCGGGTCATTGAAGTAGAAGGCCTCGCTGACGAGGTGGTCGGCGCTGCCGGTGAAGGATCGGGGTTCGTACTGGGCGGCGGTGGCTACTGTGGCGGCCAGCGAAGCCTGGTCGTCAAACAGCAGTGCGGTGTGGAACAGCCCGGCCTCTCCCCTGCCCGGCAGATTCAAGGACGGAGCGGCCGCGAGATGGACCAGCGGGCGTTGAAGGCGGCCAAGATAGACGCCGCCGTCCTGTTCCGCGACGACCTCCAGGCCGAGCGCACGCTGATAGTAGTCGGTCATCAGCTTCATGTCGCCCACCTTGAGCATCACCGTGCCCATGGAGAGGTCGGCAGGAAGGAGATCCCGGCTGGTGGCTTCTGCAGTCATGTGAACACTCCCGGTCCGTTGGCCTTCTGATGGAAGGCGGCTATGGTTCCAATTTACTTGAAGCTTCAATTTAATTCAAGTGTCGGAGCAGACAGATTGCGACCGCTTTCCGGTGATTGCTGTCACCAGTCCACCCTCGGCCTGTGGTAGCTTCGACTTGACCACACGGGAGCCCTTGCAGGGGCTGAGATCGGGCTGACGCAGCCTGCGACCGTTGAACCTGTCCGGGTAATGCCGGCGAAGGAAGTGAGTATTCATTGAATACACAAGAAACACAGCTCATCCCTGCCCAAAATGGGGCCGACGTGGATCAAACGCTCCAGCCTGAAACCCAGTCACTGAAGTCCCACTCGCTGGCGTTTATCAACGATGAGGCCACCGGGATCCGGGTACCCGTGACCGAGATCGCCCTCGAACCGTCGCCAAACGGCGAGGCGAACGGGCCTTTCCGGACCTACCGCACGGCGGGACCGGGCAGCGATCCGGTGGTGGGCCTCAACCCGTTCCGCTCAGAGTGGATCGCAGCCCGCGGAGACACCGAGCCCTACAGCGGCCGGGAGCGGAACCTGCTCGACGACGGCAAGTCGGCCGTGCGCCGCGGCGCAGCCTCTGCGGAATGGAAGGGCGCGCAACCGGTCCCCCGCCGCGCCGTCGAAGGCAAGACCGTCACCCAGATGCACTATGCGCGGCAGGGGGTCATCACCCCCGAAATGCAGTTCATCGCCCTCCGCGAAAACTGTGATGTGGAACTGGTCCGCAGCGAGGTGGCGGCTGGCCGGGCCATCATCCCCAACAACATCAACCACCCGGAATCCGAACCGATGATTATCGGCAAGGCCTTCCTGGTGAAGATCAATGCCAACATCGGCAACTCGGCCGTGACCAGCTCCATCGCCGAGGAAGTGGACAAACTCCAGTGGGCCACGCAGTGGGGGGCTGACACGGTGATGGACCTGTCCACCGGCGATGACATCCACACCACCCGGGAATGGCTCATCCGCAACTCTCCTGTGCCCATCGGTACGGTGCCCATCTACCAGGCGCTGGAGAAGGTCAACGGCGAGGCCAACGCCCTGACGTGGGAGATCTACCGGGACACGGTGATTGAGCAGTGCGAGCAGGGCGTGGACTACATGACCATCCACGCCGGTGTGCTGCTGCGTTACGTGCCGCTGACGGCCAACCGCGTCACCGGCATCGTCTCCCGGGGCGGCGCGATCATGGCCGGCTGGTGCCTGGCCCACCACCAGGAGAACTTCCTGTACACGCACTTCGACGAGCTGTGCGAGATCTTCGCCAAGTACGACGTCGCGTTCTCCCTGGGCGACGGACTGCGCCCGGGAGCGACGGCGGACGCCAACGACGCCGCCCAGTTCGCCGAGCTGGACACCCTGGCCGAACTGACCCAGCGGGCGTGGGAATTCGATGTGCAGGTCATGGTGGAAGGTCCCGGGCACGTCCCGTTCCACCTGGTGCGGGAGAACGTGGAACGCCAGCAGGAACTCTGCAAGGGCGCCCCGTTCTACACGCTGGGGCCGCTGGTTACTGATATTGCCCCGGGCTATGACCACATCACGTCCGCCATCGGCGCCACGGAAATCGCCCGGTACGGCACGGCGATGCTTTGTTACGTCACGCCCAAGGAACACCTTGGCCTCCCGAACAAGGACGACGTGAAGACCGGTGTGATCACCTACAAGATCGCCGCCCACGCAGCAGACCTGGCCAAAGGCCACCCCGGCGCCCATGAACGGGATGATGCCCTGTCCAAGGCCAGGTTCGAGTTCCGCTGGCGCGACCAGTTCGCGCTGTCCCTGGACCCGGTCACGGCGGAGGCCTTCCATGACGAGACGCTGCCCGCCGAACCGGCCAAAACCGCCCACTTCTGCTCCATGTGCGGCCCGAAGTTCTGCTCCATGAAGATCAGCCAGGACATCAGGGACGAATACGGTTCCGCCGATTCGCAGGCGGCCATCGCCGAGGCCTACAGCGGGATGCGCGAAAAGAGTGCGGAGTTCCTGGCCGCCGGCGGGAAGGTCTACCTCCCCGAGCTTCGGATCCCGGCCGGGAGCTGACGGCTCAGGAAGCCTGAACCGAGCGTGACCTGCCGACGTCGGCGATGAAGGACCGGATGGCACGGTCACCTTCGGCAGAGTCCTGGGGCCGGTGTCCTCCCGCAGCGATGCGGTGCAGGGCACCGGTTTCCTGCAGATATCCGGCGATCTCCTCGTAGAGCGGTTCCCACCCACCCGTCAGGACCATGGTGGGGACGCCCGGAACTATGTGCAGCGGGGCCTCCCAGGACGGCGCCTGCAACCGGAGCCGGCGCGCCGACCGTTTTTCCTCCGGCGTGGCGGGCTCCTGCAGGTCCGCCGCGAACATTCGCCGCACGAACTCACGCTGGAAGTCTTCATCGCTGAGCTGGTGCCGGACGTCGAACAGCGGTTGCATCAGGGCGCGGTGTGCGGCCGTGGCCGGCAGTTCGGCGGTCAGGGACATGCACGCCGGTTCTACCAGCGTGAGGGAATATACCAGCTCGGGGCGTTCGACGGCAGCCATCATGGCCGCGATCGCGCCCTCGGCGTGGGCAACAACATGGCCCCCAGCGGCCCCGCGGCCGTCATCGGCAAGTGAGCGCAGGATGATGGCGGTGTCTTCGGAGAACGAGGACTCCACGGGTTCAGCGACGGGGTCAAAACCGTGCCGCCGCAGGAACAGGGCGTCGTACGTCAGCGCCATGCCGTGCTGGCGCAGCCACGCCGCGGCACCGAAAGGTCCGGCGCCGTGCACGAACACTACCCGCTGTTTGAACATGACCCAACCCTATTCCACGGCACCGACATCCCAATTGGGCAGGAGCCAGTGTCGTTACGAGTGCCGTGCCCACAACGACGCCTTCTGCTACCCAGTCGGGAGGGGTGGTTACTTGCCGAGGAACTTGTCGAATCCCTTGGGCAGGTTCAGCTGCGACGGGTCGAAGTCGCCGCCCTGCTGGCCGAACGCTGCCCCCGTGGGGAGCGCCTTCGCCGCGCCGGCCCGCCGGGCCTCGGCGTCCTTCAGCTCCTGGGCAGCCTTGGCAGGGTTGCCTGAGCGGGCCTTCTTCTTCGGGGCGTTCTTGCCGCCCTTCCGCGCACCGCCGGGGCCGCCCATGCCAGGCATCCCGGGCATTCCGGGCATGCCGCCGCCCTGGGCCATCTTCTTCATCATCTTCTGGGCCTGGCCGAAGCGCTCCAGCAGGCCGTTGACCTCGGAGACATGCACGCCGGAACCCCGGGCAATGCGTGCCCGGCGGGAGCCGTTGATGATCTTCGGGGCGACGCGTTCGTGCGGCGTCATGGAACGCACGATCGCTTCGACACGGTCGATCTCGCGCTCGTCAAAGTTCTCCAGCTGCTCGCGGATGTTCTGCGCACCGGGCATCATCATGAGCATCTTCTTCATGGAGCCCATGTTGCGGATCTGCTGCATCTGGGAGAGGAAGTCGTCCAGGGTGAAGTCTTCCTGGTCGGCGAATTTCTTCGCCATCCGGGCGGCTTCGTCCTTGTCCCAGTTCTTTTCGGCCTGCTCAATCAGGGTGAGGACGTCACCCATGTCCAGGATGCGGGAGGCCATGCGGTCCGGATGGAACAGCTCAAAGTCATCCACGCCTTCGCCGGTGGAGGCGAACATAACCGGCTTACCGGTGACCGACGCAACCGAGAGTGCGGCACCGCCGCGGGCGTCGCCGTCGAGCTTTGACAGCACGATTCCGGTGAAGTTCACACCCTCGTCAAACGCCACAGCCGTGTTCACGGCGTCCTGCCCGATCATGGCGTCGATCACGAACAGCACTTCATTGGGGACGATGGCGCGGCGGATCTCGCTCGCCTGCTCCATCATCTCGGCGTCAACACCGAGGCGCCCGGCGGTGTCAACAATCACGACGTCGTGCAGCTTCTGGCGCGCTTCCTCAACGCCGGCGCGGGCGACGGCGACCGGGTCACCGGCGGGGTGCTCCAGTTCCGAAGTGGCTCCGGGGTGCGGCGCGAAAACGGGCACGCCGGCGCGGTTGCCGACAACCTGGAGCTGGGTGACGGCATTGGGCCGCTGGAGATCACATGCCACCAGCAGGGGGCTGTGGCCTTGGGCCTTGAGCCATTTGGCGAGCTTGCCCGCCAGAGTGGTCTTACCGGCACCCTGGAGGCCGGCCAGCATGATGATGGTGGGACCGGTCTTGGCAAGGCGAATCCGGCGGGTCTCGCCACCGAGGATCTCTACGAGTTCCTCATTGACGATCTTGACGATCTGCTGGCTGGGGTTCAGCGCCCCCGATACCTCTGCCCCGAGGGCACGCTCGCGGACGCGGGCCGTAAACTCACGCACCACGGGCACGGCGACATCGGCATCCAGGAGGGCGCGGCGGATCTCCCGGACTGTGGCATCGACGTCGGCCTCAGTGAGGCGGCCCTTGCCACGGAGATTCTTGAAGGTTGCTGTCAACCGGTCAGAGAGTGAATTGAACACGCGCCGCGCACTTCTTTCAGTGGATTTACAGGGGGGACTCGACTATCTAGGGTACCAAGTCGGGCTTGCCGGATGGCATGCTGGCAGGGTGACCAGCCAAACAAGTGTAAAAACCATGCTCATTCTGGGTGCCTCAGGCGATCTGACCGGCCGCCTCCTGCTCCCGGGACTGGCCCGGCTGGTGGCGAGCGGCCGCGCCGATGGCCTGACCCTGGTGGGCGCCGGCTCCGATGCCTGGACGCCGGACCAGTGGCGGGCCAGGGTCCACGAAGCCTTCGCCCCCGCCGCGGAGGCCGCCGACGCGGCTGGCAAGAAGGCACTCACCGCCTTGGCGGAAGCTACCCCCTACCACCAGCTGGATGTTACGGCGGACGGAGCCCTGGCGGCATTGTTGGCAGGCGTAGAAGGCCCCACCGCGATCTATTTTGCGCTGCCTCCCCATGTCAGCCAGCTGGCCTGCGAGTCCCTGCACCGCGGCCAGGTTCCGGCCGGAACACGGCTGGTGATGGAGAAGCCGTTCGGCGCAAGTGTTGCCTCGGCCCGTTCCCTCAATCACACACTCGCCGCGCTGGTGCCGGAGGACCACATTCACCGGGTGGACCACTTCCTGGGCAAGGCGACGGTGCTCAACATCCTGGGCCTGCGCTTTGCGAACAATTTCCTTGAACCCGTCTGGAACCGCGAGCATGTGGAGAAGGTCGAGATCATCTTCGACGAGGACCTGGCACTGGAGGGAAGAGCACGGTATTACGACAACGCCGGTGCCCTGCGCGACATGATCCAGAGCCACCTGCTCCAGATCATGGCCCTGATGGCCATTGAGCCGCCGGCCACCATCGGGGAGCGGGACCTCCGGGACGCCATCGCCGCCGTGCTCCGCGCCAGCAGCATCAGCGCGCCGTACGCGAACTCCACCCGCCGGGCCACGTATACGGCGGGTTCGATTGCCGGCCGGAACGTCCCGGACTACGCGCAGGAAGAAGGGGTGGACGCAGCCCGCGGGACAGAGACCCTGGCGGAAGTCCGGGTGGACATCGACAACTGGCGCTGGAAGGGGGTCCCGTTCATCCTGCGTTCGGGCAAGGCCCTCGGGGTGAAACGCAAGGAAGCCGTGGTCACGTTCCGCCCTGTCCCGCATCTGCCGGCAGGATTTACCGGCGTGGACTCCCCCAACCAGCTGCGGATCGGGTTCGGGCCGGATACCCTGGCGTTCGACGTCGACGTGAACGGCCCCGGCAGCATCTTCAGCCTGAGCCGCACAACGCTGAATGCGGAGCTCAGCGCTTCTGAATTGCTGCCCTATGGCGAAGTGCTGGAGGGCGTCCTGAGCGGCGACCCGCTGCTCTCGGTGCGCGGCGACACCGCGGAGGACTGCTGGCGGATTCTTGAACCGGTGCTGAAGGCCTGGCAGCGGGGCACGGTGCCGCTGGAAAAGTACGACGCCGGTTCGGCCGGACCCGCCGGATGGCCGGGTTCCGCGCCGGCTGGCTAAGTGCTGGCTGGCTGAACGGCGGCTGAGTAGGCCAGAACAAACGGAGCGGGCAGGGAGCCTTTCGAGGTTCCCTGCCCGCTCTTTCGTTTGGAACAGTCTGCTTTGCCGATCAGTCAGCTTCCGGAACTGCTAGATGGCGGCGACGCCGCGTTCTCCCGTGCGGACCCTGACTGCTTCGAAGACGTCCACGGTCCAGACCTTGCCATCGCCCGCGCGGCCCGTGTTGGAGCTGGCGATGATGACGTCCAGGATGTCATCTGCCTGTTCGTCCGTGGCGAGGACTTCAACCCGGATCTTGGGCAGGAGGTCCACGTTGTATTCAGCTCCGCGGTAAACCTCTGTGTAGCCTCGCTGGCGGCCGTAGCCGCTGGCCGCGCTGACCGTCAGCCCCTGGACGCCGTAGGACTCCAGGCCTTCCCGGATGGCTTCGAGCTTCTCCGGGCGGACGATAGCTGTGATCAGTTTCATGCTTCCACGCTTTCCTTGCCAGCTGCCGGTTCGGTCTTCTTGGCGCCGGCTGCTCCGCCGTCAGCGGCCGTTCCCTTGCCCGTGATCAGTTCGTGGAGCGGCTGGAAGCTCCCGCCGTGGCCGCCCACTCCGAACTCGTACGCCGTCTCGGCGTGCAGGCTGAGGTCAACACCAACAACTTCCTGCTCCTGCGAGACGCGGAAGCCCATGGTCTTGTGGATGGCGTAGGCGATGATCGCCGTGAGGATTGCCGAGTACGCGATGGCGATGCCTGCTGCTGCGAGCTGGGCCCAAAGCTGGGCCGGACCGCCGCCGTAGAAGAGGCCGCCGCCCACACCGTCGGTGGGGAGTGCGATGAAGCCCAGGGCAACCGTTCCGATGACGCCGGAGACCAGGTGCACGCCCACAACATCCAGGGAGTCATCGAAGCCCCAGCGGAACTTGAGACCGACGGCCAGGGCCGAGGCGACACCGGCGATGACGCCGAGGCCCAGAGCGCCCACCGGGCTGACGTTGGCGCAGGCCGGGGTGATGGCGACCAGGCCGGCAACCACACCGGAGGCAGCACCAAGTGAGGTGGGGTGGCCATCGCGGATGCGTTCGGTGACAAGCCAGCCGAGCATTGCCGCGGCCGGGGCTGCGAGGGTGTTGACCCAGATCAGGCCGCCCTGCTCAGCAGTGGTGGCGGCGCCGCCGTTGAAGCCGAACCAGCCGAACCACAGGATGGCTGCACCGAGCATTACGAACGGGATGTTGTGCGGGCGGTGGTTCGGGTCCTTGCCGAAGCCGCGGCGGTTGCCGATGATCAGGACCAGTACGAGGGCTGCCACACCGGCGTTGATGTGGACCACGGTGCCGCCGGCGAAGTCGATGGCCGGGCCGAGGGCCTGGCCAATGGCGCCTTCCGGGCCGAAGAGGCCCCCGCCCCAGACCATGTAGGCCAGGGGGCAGTAAACGAGGGTGACCCAGACGGGGACGAAGACGGACCAGGCGCCGAACTTGGCACGGTCAGCGATCGCGCCGCTGATGAGGGCGACGGTGATGATGGCGAAGGTGGCGGCGTAGCCTACCTTGATGAGCCCGTCCGGGGTGGTGATGCCTTCAAGGCCGAAGGTGGCAAACGGGTTCCCGACAATCTGCAGGAAGCCCTCGCCGGAGCTCATCGAAGCGCCCCAGAGGACCCAGACCACGCCGACCATGCCGATGGAGATGAAGCTCATCATCATCATGTTCAATGCAGCTTTGGCGCGCGTCATGCCGCCGTAGAAAAATGCCAGACCTGGTGTCATGAACAGCACGAGTGCTGCTGCCACCATGAGCCATACGTGACCTGCGGTAAGTTCCATGGTGCACGTCCTCCCTATGATCGATGCTGCGGAGTGCTCCGCCTTACTAACGCCTTTTGCGTCCTGCATCGAGTCTGTCGCTGCCGTGTTTCGCCCGCGGAGGATTTACATTGCCGGATTGTTACAACAACCTCCCGGAAGTAAATGGTGCATATCTGGCTTGTTACGGTTATGTTTCACCACTCCCGCCGGCCACCGGCTGCCTACCTTGCAAGGATCCCCGCCCCATGACGGCAACATCACGCGTGAGCCGCGCCACAACACGGATCTTGTCCGTTATCCGCCCGCAGAGGCCCGCGCTTCCGCGCGACATCAAGGTGATGCTCGCTGCGGCGTTCCTGATTGCACTCGGTTTTGGTCTGGTGGCACCGGTCTTGCCCCAGTTCGCCACCACTTTCGACGTCGGGGCAACGGCCGCCGCCGTGATCGTGAGCATCTTCGCCTTCATGCGGCTGGTGTTCGCGCCGGCGGGCGGGGCCCTGATCGGCCGATGGGGTGAGCGGCCCGTATATGTGGCGGGGCTGCTGATCGTGGCGGTATCAACGGCGGCGTGTGCTTTTGCCCAGGACTATTGGCAGCTGCTGGTCTTCCGGGGGCTCGGCGGCGTGGGCTCGGTGATGTTCACGGTGGCCTCCATGGCCCTTGTGGTGCGGCTGGCGCCGCCGGAAAGCCGGGGCAGGGTATCCGGCGCTTACGCGTCCGCGTTCCTGATCGGCAGCGTCCTGGGCCCGGTGGTAGGCGGACTGCTCGCCGGATTCGGCTTGCGGGTGCCGTTCCTTTGCTACGCCGCCGCGCTGATCCTTGCTGCCGCGGTGGTGCAGACCCAACTCAGCCACGCGCCGTCCGCGGACCGGTCCACAGTGGGCCGCGCCCCGGACATGCGCTTCGCCGAGGCCTGGGGAATTGGTGGGTACCGCTCGGCGCTGCTGTCCAGCTTCGCCAACGGCTGGGCCACATTCGGTGTGCGGATGGCCACCGTCCCGCTGTTTGCCGTTGCTGCGCTGGGTGCCGGTCCCGAGGCCGCCGGCCTTGCGCTGGCCGTTTTCGCCGCGGGCAATGCCGCCGCACTGACGTTCTCCGGCCGGCTGGCGGACAGCCTGGGCAGGCGGCCGTTGATGGTCGTGGGGCTCCTGGTCGGCGGGCTCGCCACGGCCGCCATCGGCTTCACGTCCCACCTGGGCTGGTTCCTCGCCGCATCGGTTGTGGCCGGGGTGGGGTCCGGCCTGCTGGGACCTGCCCAGCAGGCCGCCGTCGCGGATGTCATTGGCAATGAGCGGTCCGGCGGGCGGGTCCTGGCGGTCTACCAGATGACCTCGGACGTCGGGGCCATTGCCGGACCGGTGCTGGTGGGCGTCCTGGCGGACCGGCTGGGCTACGGCTGGGCATTCGGCGTCACCGGCGGTGTGCTGGTGCTCGCGGCGGCCTGCTGGTCCGTGACACGCGAGCCGCTGAAACGCAGCGAGGGGTGAGGTCCCGCTGCTAAAGCCTGTGCTTAGCGGCGGGACCTCACCCCTCGTTGGTGTCGACCCGGTGTAGACCCGGTCCCTAGTTCAGCAGGGCGTCGACAAAGCTCTCAACTTCGAACGGAGCCAGGTCATCGGCGCCTTCGCCAAGACCGATCAGCTTGACCGGCACGCCGAGTGATTTCTGGATGGCCACCACGATGCCACCCTTGGCGGTCCCGTCCAGCTTGGTCAGGACGATGCCGGTGATGTTCACTACCTCGGAGAAAACGCGGGCCTGGTTCAGGCCGTTCTGGCCGGTGGTGGCGTCCAGCACCAGCAGAACCTCATCCACCTCGGCCAGCTTCTCGATGACGCGCTTGACCTTGCCGAGTTCGTCCATGAGGCCGGTCTTGTTCTGCAGGCGGCCCGCCGTGTCAATCATGACAACGTCGACTTCCTGCTCAATGCCCGCCTTGACGGCCTCATAGGCGACGGACGCCGGGTCCGCGCCGTCGACGTCGGACTTCACGGTGGGAACACCCACACGCTGGCCCCACGTGGCCAACTGCTCCGCGGCTGCCGCACGGAACGTGTCCGCCGCGCCCAGCAGGACGTCCTTGTCCTCGGCAACGAGCACGCGGGCGAGCTTGCCTACGGTGGTGGTCTTGCCCACGCCATTGACGCCTACCACCAGCACGACGGCCGGCTTCTCCGCGTGCCGGTCGGTGCGCAGGGCGCGGTCCATCGTGGGATCCACGAGCTTGATCAGTTCCTCGCGGAGCAGTGCCTTGACCTGCTCAGGGGTCCTGGTGCCGAGCACTTTCACGCGCTCCCGCAGTGCGTCGACCAGCTGCATGGTGGGTTCAGTGCCGAGGTCGGCCAGCAGGAGGGTCTCCTCCACTTCGTCCCAGACGTGTTCATCGATCTTGTCGCTGGACAGCAACGCAAGCAGGCTCTTGCCGAGGATGTTGTTCGACCGGACCAGGCGCTCACGGAGGCGGGTCAGACGGCCGGCGACGGGAAGGGGCGTCTCAACCTGGATGGTTTCCAGGCCCGCCACGTCATCAGGTACATCGGTGACTTCGAGGTCTTCGAGGTCGACGCCGGCGGGAGCGTTTCGCTCGGCCGGAACCACCGGCGCGTCCTCGAGCAGTGTTCCCCCGCCTTGCGGGGTGGCGGGATCGTTGGCGTCGCGCGTCCCGGGGTACTGGGTGATGTTCTTCCGCGTCTTCAACAGGACCGGGATCAGCCCGCCAATAACCGCCAGGGCAGCAACAATGGACAGAATAATGGGGAGGATGTCATTCACCCCCCTAGCTTCTCACAAACGCGGCAGGCGTTCGGGGCTGCCACCTGCGCGGACGTTATACGTCGGCGCCCAGCCGCTGGCTGATGACCGTGGACACGCCGTCCCCGCGCATGGTGACGCCATACAGCGCATCAGCCACTTCCATGGTCCGTTTCTGGTGGGTGATCACGATCAGCTGGCTGGACTCACGGAGCTCTTCGAAGATCGTGATGAGCCGGCCGAGGTTGGTGTCATCAAGGGCCGCTTCAACCTCGTCCATCACATAGAACGGCGAGGGGCGGGCCTTGAAGATGGCCACCAGGAGGGCGACGGCGGTGAGCGACCGTTCGCCTCCTGATAACAACGATAGGCGCTTGATTTTCTTGCCGGCAGGTCGCGCTTCGACTTCTATTCCGGTGGTGAGCATGTCCGAAGGGTCTGTCAGGACCAGCCGGCCTTCGCCGCCGGGAAAGAGGCGCTCAAACACGTGGACGAACTGGTCCCGGGTGTCCTCAAAGGCCTCGGTAAAGACCCGCTGGACCCGATCATCCACTTCCTTGATGATGTCCAGCAGATCCTTACGGCTGGATTTCAGGTCCTCCAACTGGGTGCTGAGGAACTGGTGGCGTTCCTCCAGGGCCGCAAACTCCTCCAGCGCCAGCGGGTTGACCTTGCCCAGGGCTGACAGGTCCCTCTCGGCTTTCCGGAGGCGCTTCTCCTGCTCCTCGCGGACAAAGGGCTTGCCTTCGGGGACCGGTGTGCCGTCGTCGTCCACGGGTGTCCGCAGTGCCGCCCATTTGTCCCCGCTTTCCTCCGCGGGGTCGGGCACGGGAACGTCCGGGCCGAAGTCCGCCACCAGCACGTCGGGGCTGATCCCGAGTTCCTCGATGGAACGTGTTTCCAGGGCTTCAATCCGTGCCCGCTGCTGGGCGCGGGCCAGTTCGTCCCGGTGAACCGAGTCGGTCAGCTCTGCCAGTTCGCGGGCCAGCGCATCATTGGTTGTCCGGGTCGCCAGCAGCGCACGGTCCCGCTCTTCCCGGTTCTCTTCGGCGAGGTCACGTTCATGCCGGGCCAGCTCAACAGAAACATCGATGAACCGGATTGCCAGCTCCACCGCAGCGGAGACGGCGGCCGCCCGTCTGGCCTGGATCCGACGGCAGCGCGCCCGTTCGGCTGCCTCTTCACGCGCCCGTCGTTCGGTGGCCGCTGCCCGCTCCAGCGAGAGAGCCCGGTTGCGGGTGGCGGTCAGCTGCTCTTCGGTGCTGCGCAGCGAGAGCCTTGCGTCCATCTCCGCAGACCTGGCCAGCGATGCGGCCAATGCGAGCGCATCGCGCTGTTCGGTGGAGGGTTCCTCTTCGGCGGGCGCCTCCTGCGCCGCAGCCAGCCGCGCCGCAACGGCGGCGAGCGCCTGTTCCTCGGTAACAACATTGGCCTCGGCCCTGGCCAGCGAAGTGGCCAGCCTGTCGCTTTCGCCGACGGCGCTGCGCAGGATGGAGTTCAGGTGGCCGAGCTTTTCGGCCACGGCCGCGAGCCGGGCGTCAGAATCGTGCAGGCGGTCCAGGGCAGCTTCTGCCCTCGTCCGGGCCTCGGCGCGCCGGACCGCGGCGCCGGCCAGGGCGAACCTGTTCCGTTCCAGATCCGCGGTGACACCGGCCAGCCGGGCCTCAGCGTCGTCCACGGCGGCCTGCACCTCAAGCAAGGACGGCGCCTTCGCCGAGCCTCCGGTCACCGTGAGGGCGGTAAACACGTCCCCGGCCCGGGTCACGGCTGTCAGGTCCGGGCGTTCGGCAACCAGCAGCCTCGCACCATGCAGGTCTTCAACAACTGCCACCCCGGTCAGGAGCGCGGCCACGGCGGGTGCGGTCACGCCTCCGCCGGATGCCAGGTCCACAGCCCAGCGTGCGCCTGCCGGCAAGGGTCCGCCCGTGCCGGAGTTTGCGTCCCGCATGGGCACAGCAGACGCCAGCAGCAGGGAAGCACGCCCCGCATCGTCGTCCTTCAGAAGTTGCACCACGACGGCGGCCACGGCTGGATCCCGGACCACTATCGCTTCGGAGGCGTCGCCCAGTGCCGCGGCAATAGCCGTCTCATAACCCGGCTGAATGGTGAGGCCCGAGGCAAGCGTGCCCACAACGCCATCCAGCCCGGAGTTGAGGGCGTGCGCCGCGCCGTCTTTTCGGTTAAGGCCGAGCTGCAGTGCGTCCCGTCGGGCCACGAGGGCGTCACGTTGGCGGACGGCTTCTCCCCCTGCGGAGGTCAGATCGGCAATGTCCTGGACGACGGCGTCGAGCTCTGCGCTGGCGTCCTCGTAGTCGGCGTCGAGGCTTTCCTCCCCCTCTTCGACCCCCGCCACCTGGGTTTCCAGGGCGGTGAACTCCGACTGGGCGCGGCGGCGGCGTTCCTGTCCGGAGGCGAGTGATTCCCGCAGCCTGCCCAGTTCGGCCTGCGCTGATTCAACCCGCGATCTTGCCGCACCAACTTGTCCGGCAAGTTTCGCCAGGCCCTCGCGCCGGTCCGCTGCGGCCCGCAGGACGGCAGTGAGCCTTTTTTCCTCGGCAGACGCCTCGAGTTCGGCCCCGGTCTTCGCAGCCGTCGCTGAGTCCAGCGCGCTGCGCCGGTCCAGGATGTGGCGCTCCAGCTCCGTCAGCTCGTCCCGGACCCGGACGGCCTGCCGTTCCAGCTGCTCAGGATCCCTGCCCGAGTACGGTTCAGCATCAACAGCGCCCAGCAGCCGGCCGCGTTCCTGGGCCAGCGAGCCCAGCGAACGGAGCCGTTCCCTGGAAGCGGAGAGCCGGTACCAGGTATCCCGCGCGGCGTTGAGCTTTGGCGTGGCCTCGGCGGCGAGCTGTTCCACAGCTGCCTGCTGGCAGCGCCCCTCCTCCAGCTGCTGCTCCACTACGGCACGGCGGGCCTTCAGCGCCGTTTCGTCAGCCACGTCCCGCTCGAGTGAACTCTGCTGCTGGACGAGGTCGTCGGCCAACAGCCGTGCGCGTGCGTCCCGGACATCGAACTGGACCCGCTGGGCGCGGCGCGCCACATCAGCCTGCTTGCCGAGTGGTGTGAGCTGGCGCCTGATCTCCCCCGTCAGGTCGCTCAGCCGTTGCAGGTTCGCCTGCATGGCCTCAAGCTTGCGGACCGTTTTTTCCTTGCGGCGGCGGTGCTTGAGGATCCCGGCCGCTTCCTCGATGAAGCCGCGGCGGTCCTCCGGAGTGGCGTGCAGGACCTTGTCCAGCTGTCCCTGGCCCACGATGACATGCATTTCCCGGCCCATACCGGAATCCGAGAGCAGTTCCTGGATGTCGAGCAGGCGGCAGCTGGCGCCGTTAATGGCGTATTCAGAGCCCCCGGCGCGAAAGAGGGTCCGCGAGATGGTGACCTCGCTGTATTCGATGGGCAGCGCCCCGTCAGTGTTGTCGATGGTCAGGGACACATGGGCCCGGCCCAGCGGCGGCCGCCCGGAAGTCCCGGCAAAAATGACGTCCTCCATTTTGCCGCCGCGGAGCGTTTTGGCTCCCTGCTCCCCCATCACCCAGGAGAGGGCGTCCACCACGTTGGACTTGCCGGAACCGTTCGGCCCCACCACTGCCGTGACTCCGGGCTCAAAATCGAAGGTCGTGGCCGACGCAAACGACTTGAACCCACGGACGGTAAGGCTTTTGAGGTGCAAGGTGTTTCTGGTCTCCTGAATGGCTGAAGCGGCTGCTTTGCTGCCCCAAATCTACTGCGTCCCTGCGGGTTTCCACGGATTTCCGGGTGTCTGTCCCTGCACCGGGCAGCGCCCGATCATGGCCGGCAGGGCGACGGCGGCCTACCAGCGGCCGTTGCGCGGGCGCGGCTGACAGACCGGGCAGGTGTAGGACGAGCGGTTCATGAACAGCTCGCGGCGGAGTATGGAGTTAATCCCGACGGCGGCGCAACGGCTGCAGGGTTTCCCTTCCCGCCCGTAGGCGTTCAGGGAGCGGTCGAAGTAACCAGAGGCCCCGTTGACGTTGACGTACAACGAATCAAAGCTGGTACCGCCGGCAGCAAGTGCGTCCAGCATGACTTCGCGCGCGCTGGTGATGAGCCGTTCCGCGTCGCCGCGTCGCAGCGTATCGGTGGGCCTGGCGTAATGCAGTTTTGCCCGCCACAGGGACTCGTCGGCATAGATGTTGCCGATGCCTGATACGAGACCCTGGTCCAACAGTGCGCGTTTGAGGCCCGTCTTGCGCTTCCGCAGCCGGCTGTAAAAAAGGTCAAAGGAAAACGCCGGGTCCAAGGGATCCCGGGCGATATGGGAGGCTTCCTCGGCGATCAACGCAACGGGAGATTCCGCCTGGCCGCCCGGGCCGCCGTCGTCCGTGGGAACCATGCCGGTGACGAACAGGCCGCCGAAAATCCGCTGATCCACAAACCGGAGCTGTTCAGGCATATCAGCCACGGGACTCAGGCGCAGCCTGACCTTGAGGTGTTTCTCGTCCGGCACATCGCTGTCCTGCATCAGGAGCTGGCCGCTCATCCCGAGGTGGGCCATGAGTGCGACGGTCGACGTGCCACTGGCGCCGGGTGTCTCACTCAGCGGCATCCAGAGGAATTTTCCCCGGCGCACCACGTCCACGACCGTGGCACCCTGGAGGTTGCCTCTGAAATCCTCGGCGCCCAGGGCATGGCGGCGGAGCGAACGCGGGTCCAGCACTTCCACCGATGTGATGGTCCGGCCGCGGACCCAACTCACCAGTCCGCGGCGGACTACTTCGACTTCAGGCAGTTCGGGCACGGCTCAGCCTAGACGCTGCGGGAGGACTCTGGTGATGCGCCCTCCGCCGCTGGGGCCACGGCGGCTCCCGCGCTTGGGGAGAGCTGCCGCCAGGCGTCCGCGGCAGCTTCCTGCTCCGCTTCCTTCTTGGAATGGCCTGATCCGTTGCCGTACGGTTTGCCACCGATGTTCAGGACAGCTGTAAAAGTACGGGCGTGGTCCGGCCCGGTCCCCTCAACGGCGTAGTAGATAGTGCCCATCTGCCGGCTGGCTGCCAGTTCCTGGATGCTGGTCTTCCAGTCCGTGCCGGCGCCGAGTGCGCCCGCATCCCTAAGGAGCGGCCCAATCAGGCGCATGACCAGCTGGCGGGCAGTCTCAATGTCGTTGGACACGTAAGTGGCACCAATGAGTGCCTCCATGGTGTCCGCCAGGATGGAGGCCTTGTTCTTGCCCTCGGTGAGCTTTTCGCCCTGCCCCAGGTAGATATAGTCCCCGATGCCCAGGCTGCGGCCGATGCCGGCGAGGGCGCGCGTGCTGACAACCGCAGAGCGGCGTTTGGCGAGGTCGCCTTCGGGCAGTGTGGGGTTGTCCCGGTACAGGGCATCGGTCACGGAGAAGCCCAGGATGGAGTCGCCCAGGAATTCGAGCCGCTCGTTGGTGGGGATGCCGCCGTTTTCGTAGGCGTAGGAACGGTGTGTGAGAGCAAGACGAAGCGTCCCGGCGTCAATGGAGACACCGAGACGCTTCAGAAGCTCTTCAGTTGAAGACATCATGTCAGCCCAAGCGGCCGATTAGACGTCTGCTACCTTGCGGCCCTTGTACTCAAGGAACAGCGCGGTGCCAGCCGAGTCGGTAACGACCTTTGCCTGGTGCGGCAGGCTGTAGGTAACCTGGCCGTTTTCGACAGTCTTCACCAGGTGGGGGGCAGTTGCCTTCCACTGGGAGCGGCGGGCGCGGGTATTCGAGCGAGACATTTTCCGCTTCGGGACAGCCACGGCTAACTCATTTCTCTCTAGACAAACACGTACAAATCAGTTTTGCCGGTCAGGCTTAGCCAAGTCGGCTAGGGCAGCCCAGCGAGGATCTACGATCTCGTGGTGATGCCCCGGCTCGTCTTCCAGGCGGACTCCACATTCGGAGCAAAGGCCCTGGCAGTCTTCCCGGCACACCGGCTGGAACGGCAGCATGGTTACAACTGCGTCCCGCAACACCGGCTCAAGATCGATAACATCGCGCTCGACTCGATATTGCTCTTCTTCGTCTTCTTCGTCCGACAGCACAACGCCCTCGTAGAAGAAAAGTTCTTGCACATTGACCTCAAGGTCATACGCAAGGGGATCCAGGCATCTGCCGCATTCGCCTTTTACTTCGGCGACTGCGGTTCCTGATACCAGGATTCCTTCGTGTACGGCCTCAAGCCTCAGATCCAGCTCGATGTCCGAGCCTTCCTGAACGCCAATGAGTGCCACACCAAGATCACTTGGTGCGGGTACATGTTCCTTCAGTGTCCGCATGCTGCCCGGGCTGCGCCCGAGATCCTTGACGTCGAACGCCAAGGGCGAACTAGCATCTCGTTTAATGAGAACTCCTGTTGAACATATGACCGACGTACCATCTTAGCCTGAAGAACCGCAGGGACTCAAACCAGGCGACGGACGGCCGTCGAAGTACCGGACTAGCCTACCCTCTTGGCGGCTGATCCGGCGCAGACCCGCCCGCGAGCAACCTTTTATGTACCGACCGGGGCACATAGTCGGACACGCTGCCACCCAGACCGGCCACCTCTTTGATCAGGGTGGATGACAAATGCAGGTAGTGCGCCTCCGCCGGCAGGAACACCGTTTCCACGCCGCTGAGCTGGCGGTTCATCGTGGCCATCGGAAGTTCGTAGTCGAAGTCTGAGGATGAGCGGAGACCTTTGACGATCGCGGAGACACCGCGCTGGCGGCAGTACTCGGCCAGGAGACCGTCGCCCACCGGTTCCACCACAATGCCTTTGAGGGATGCCAGGGTTTCGCGCGCCATATCCAGACGGTCCCCCAGACTGAACATGTACTTCTTCGCATAGTTGGTCGAAACCGCCACGATCACCTCATCGAAGAGGCCGGCGGCACGGGCGATGACCTCGAGATGGCCGTTGTGAATGGGGTCAAAGGATCCGGGGCAGACAGCGCGTCTCATGCACCGAACCTACCGCATGGGACGGCCGGGATACCATGACTGGATGCATCCACCACGGGACCTTTCCATGCCCACCGTGCCTGCCCCGTGGCAGCGCACCGCCTCAGGCGCCAATCTGCTGGGACCTGCCGGCCAACTGGGCGTCACCATCTTCGAAGAGATGACCACGCTGGCGGCGCAGACCGGCGCCATCAACCTCGGGCAGGGCTTTCCTGACGAGGACGGACCGCGGGAAATCAAGGCGGCAGCGATGGCCGCCATCGAAGCCGGGGCCAACCAGTACGCGCCCGGCAAGGGCATCCTGGAACTGCGTGAGGCCGTGGCTGCCCACCAGGAGCGGTTCTATGGGCTGGCCCCGGACCCGCACACAGAGGTCATCATCACTACCGGCGCCACAGAGGGGATCGCCGCAACGTTGCTGGCGTTCGTCGGCCCTGGCGATGAGGTGCTGACGTTCGAACCGTTTTATGACTCGTACGGCGCCGTCATCGGCCTGTCAGGCGCCACTCACGTCACCGCCCCGCTGCTGGCTCCCGACTTTTACCCGGACATGACGGCCATGGAGGCGGCCTTCACCGACCGCACGAGGGTGGTGCTGTTGAACAACCCGCACAATCCCACCGGTGCCGTCTTCCCCCGCCATGTTCTGCAGCGCGTCGTTGAGCTTGCCGCAAAGCATGACTGCCTCATCATCACCGACGAGGTGTACGAGCACCTCACCTTCGGCGCCAGGCACATTCCTGTCGCCACCCTGCCGGGTGCAGCGGAGCGGACCATCACCATCTCGTCCGCCGGAAAGACCTTCTCCTTCACTGGCTGGAAGATCGGTTGGCTGACCGGCCCGGACCATCTGGTGGCGGCTGTCCGGACGGTCAAGCAGTTCCTGACTTACAGCTCCGGTACACCGTTCCAGGCGGCCATTGCGACCGGCCTCGCACTGCCGGATGAGTTTTACCAGGGCGTTGCGGCCACTCTCCAGAAAAAACGGGACATCCTCAGCGAAGGCCTTCGCGCCGCAGGATTCGACGTTTACACGCCGCAGGGAACTTATTTCGTCAACGTGGACACCGCACCCCTTGGCATTGGCGACTCCGTGGACCTGGCCCGCAGGCTGCCCGGACTGGTGGGAGTGGCCGCGATCCCCGTCCCCGTCTTCTGCCACCCGGAGGGCGCGGAACGGACACGGAGCCTGCTCAGATTTGCGTTCTGCAAGAAAGTGGAGCTTCTCGAGGAGGCCGCCGCCAGGCTGGCGACCCTCAGCGGAAAGCTCTGATGGCGGAGCCCGGCGGCACGCGTTCCACGCGGTTCCTGCGGACCACGGGACAGCACGCGTCCATCGAGCCCGATGCTTTCACCGACGGCGGCTACATCCTGAGCATCGGCGGGGCCGAGCAGTCCCATGTTAACCTGGCGCATCCTGAGGAGATCTTCTACGAGTACCTGCGACGGATCGGCCACATTGTGGACCTCGCCGCTCCCGAAGGCCGGCCAATCACCGCGCTCCATCTTGGGGCCGGAGCCCTGACCCTTGCGCGCTACATCCAGGCGACGAGGCCCGGATCCGTCCAGTATGCGGTGGAGCTGGAACGCGAGCTCCTCGACTTTGTCCTGCAGCAACTCCCCCTGCCTGACGGTACCGACCTGCACACCGTCATCGGCGATGCCCGCGACGCCCTGGCGGACCTGGACCCGGCACTTCAGTTCGACGTCGTGATCCTGGACATCTTCTCCGGACCGGAAGCCCCGGCCCACATCGCCTGCCAGGAGTTCTACCAGGAGGCCCGTGCACGCCTTGCACCGGAAGGCATGCTGATCGTCAACGTCGGCGATGGACCCGGCCTGACCCTGGTACGAAGCCAGGCCGCCGCCATGCGCCGCGCCATGAACGACGTGGCGGCCTTCGCCGAAACCGGGATGTTCGCGGGCCGCTACCCAGGCAACATCATCCTCGCCGGAACGCAGGCGCCCTGGCCCGAAGCCTGGACAGCCGAACTGACGGCACGCGGCCCCCACCCCGCGGAGGTTCTCGCCGGCGTGGACCTGGATAAGCTGGCCGGCTGAGCCGCGGACTCCCCGCGTCCCAGGCGTCCCGGGCCGGGCCCTAAACCTGCTTCGGCGACTGCTCCTCAAAAACAACGTCCGGCGTGATGGCGTCCGGCACAAATGGCTCCGCGAACCAGAGCCGCGTTTCGCCGTACTTCTTCTCGGCAAACCGTTCCAGGCCGGCGGGCCAGAACGGCTCCGGTGAACGCGAGGACCGCTCCACCACTACCACGGCCGCCGGAGCCAGATGATCGGCGAGTTTGCCCAGCACCGCCGACAGGGCAGGGTCATCCAGCGGATAGGGCGGGTCCAGGAACACCAGGTCCCAGCTGGCCGTCTCCGCCGTGCGCTCCAGGAAGGACTCCACCTTGGACCGGTGGACGGTCACTGCCTTGCGTCCCAGCACGCCGTTGATCAGGTCCGCGTTGCGTTGGCACACGGAACTGGCCTTGGCATCGAATTCCACGAGGTCGACGGCCTCAGCGCCCCGGCTGCCGCTCTCCACGCCCAACGATCCGGACCCTGCGTACAGGTCCAGGACCCGTGCACCGGCAATGATCCCGAAGGCGTCGAGCCGGGAGAACAGTGCTTCCTTCACGCGGTCGGTAGTGGGCCTTGTCAGGGAGCCGGGGACGCTGACGAGGGGGGTCCCGCCTGCGTCGCCCGCGATGATGCGGCTCATGGCCGCCTCCTATCCGCGCTCAAGGAACGCCTCCTTCTCGGGGTTCAAGTACTCGTCAATGGCCTCCGCCAACCGCGGATGCCGCGCCAGGGCTGGATCCGAGCCCACAATTTCCTGGGCGTCCTGGCGCGCCTGCGCAATGATGTCCTCGTGTTCCAGCACGCGCAGCAGTTTCAGGGTGGAGCGGCCGCCGGACTGCGACGCGCCCAGGATGTCGCCCTCGCGGCGCAGCTTCAAATCCTCCTGCGACAGCTCGAAGCCGTCGGTGGTTGCCGCCACGGCATCGAGCCGGCGCCGGCTCGGGTGCCCGCGTTCGAGGTTGGTGACCAGCAGGCACGTTCCGGGAAGCCCGCCACGGCCCACCCGGCCGCGCAGCTGGTGCAGCTGGGAAATGCCGAAGCGGTCGGCGTCGAGGATCACCATCAAGGTGGCGTTATGGACGTCGACGCCGACTTCGATAACGGTGGTGGAGACCAGGAGCTTGGTCCGGTTGGCGGTGAAGTCGGCCATCGCGGCGGACTTCACCGCGGTGTCCAAACGGCCGTGCATCGGCCCAAGGGGCACACCGGCCAGGGCCGGCTCCTGCTGGAGATGTTCGACGACGGCGGTCACCGACGCGAGCTCCCGCCCACCGCCATCGCTCGCCAGGTCAGCGGCGGAAGGTTCCGCTTCCCCCGGGCTGAAGTCGCCGTCGTCGTCCGTTCCGATCCTGGGGCACACCACGTACACCTGGTGCCCGGCGTCGATCTCCTCGCGGGAACGGGACCAGATGCGGTCTGCCCAGCCGGGGTTCTCGGCGAGGCCCACCACATGCGTGGAAATCGGCGCCCGGCCGGCCGGGAGCTCGTCCAGGACGGACGTTTCGAGGTCGCCGAAGACCGTCATGGCCACGGTGCGTGGAATGGGCGTGGCCGTCATGACCAGCAGGTGCGGCGGTTTGTTGGCCTTTGACCTGAGGACGTCCCGCTGCTCCACACCGAACCGGTGCTGTTCGTCCACGACGATCAGGCCAAGGTCGTAGAACGCGACGTTGTCGCTGAGCAGCGCGTGCGTGCCGATCACAATCCCGGCGGCGCCGGATGCGGCGTCCAGCATGGCCCGTTTCCGGGCGCCGGTGGGCATGGAGCCGGTGAGGAGGGTGACCTGCACCGCCCCTTCGGCCAGGCTGCCCAGCAGCCCGTCCGCGGACAGCATCGGGTCGCGGGACAGGGGGCCCAGGGTCCGCCGGATGGATTCGAAGTGCTGGGCGGCGAGGACCTCGGTGGGCGCCAGGAGGGCCGCCTGCCCGCCGGCATCCACTACCTGCAGCATGGCCCGCAGCGCGACGATGGTTTTGCCCGAGCCGACCTCACCCTGCAGCAGCCGGTTCATGGGGCTGTCCTGCGCCAGCTCCGTGGCCAGCGTTTTTCCGACGGCGGCCTGGCCGCCGGTGAGCGTGAAGGGCAGCTGCCTGTCGAACGCCGCCAGCAGCCCGTCGGAGGCCGGGCGCCGTGCCGTGGCTTCCTCGGCCGCAAGCTGGGCACGGCGCCGCGCCAAGGCCGCCTGCAGGACCAGGGCCTCCTGGTAGCGCAATCGCTCCTGGGCCTTCATCCAGTCAGCCTGCGATTCCGGCCTATGGATGAGCCGGTAGGCCTCGGCCACGGGAAGGAATGTCTCCCTACGGGCCACCGCCTCCGGCAGCGGATCCGGCAGGGCATCCAGATCCACCGTTTCCAGGAGCGTGGCGATGACTTTCTGAATCGACCAGCTGGTGAGCTTTGCGGTGGCCGGATAGACCGGGATGGGCATCGCGGCGAGCTTTTCGGGGTCCATGGCCGGCATGTCCGGGTCCTCGTCGAGGAGGTGGAAGTCCGGGTTGGTCAGGCCCAGGGACGCTCCGTAGCGCGTCACCTTGCCGGAGAACATCACCCGCCGGCCCGGCAGGAGCTGCGCCTGTGCCCGGTGTCCGCTAAAAAAGGTGATCTTGAGAGTTCCGTGCCCGCTGCCGGGGCCGACCGCGGAAAGGCGCGGACGGCCGTGGGAGGCGGCGTCGTCGGTGATCACCACGTCCGTGATGGAACCACGGCGCGTATGCATCTTGCGCGTGCTGTTGGAGAGCACGCGCGCAAAAAGCGTGACCTCTTCATCCAGCGGCAACTCGCTGATGGGCGTCAGTTCACCGCGGTTCAGGTAGCGGCGCGGGAAGTAGTTCAGGAGGCCGCCGACTGTGGCGATGCCCAGGTGCTTCTCAATGGCCGACGCTGACCGCTTTCCGATCAGGCGTTCCAGGCCCAGGTCCAGTTCAGCGCTCATGCCCACTGGAGTTCACCGGAGCTGGTTCGGGTTCGCGGGCCAGGGCGAGTTCGCTGACCGAAATGTCGCTGGGCTCGCCGAGGGAACGGATCAGGGCGACCGCGGGTGCGGCGTCGGGGACGTGGACGTGGACGCGCCACCGGTAGCTGCCCTCAGCATCGGCCATGCTGTCCACCTGGCTCATGATGACGGACTCGCCGACCTCGTCGAGCCGCTGGCGCAGTGTGGCCGCGCTGAGCGGCGAAAGGCTGATGGTGCACATGACCTCAACGCCGTCATCAGCCGGCATATCAGCGTGGATGTGGGGGTCCTGGACGTCGAAGCCGTGCAGCCCGTCGAGGAGTTCGCCCTGCAGCTCCTCGCCAAGAACGGCGGAGCGGAGGCAGTCGAGGATGAGCAGCATACCAACGCCCCCGGCATCGACCACATGCGCGGCTTCAAGGGCCGCCAACTGGCTCTCGGTGCTGACTACTGCTTTCAGCGCGCCGTTGACGGCAGCGTCGAGGGCTTTGCCCAGGGCTTGGTTGCTGTCGTCGCCGTTGTGTCCAGCGTCCACTGCCGCGGCGGCCCGGGCCGCGGCTTCCATCACCGAAAGCATGGTTCCGGGGACGGGGTCGCTCAGCGCGGACCAGGCCCGGATCTGGGCGCGGTTCAGCGCGGCGGCCAGGAGGGTTGAGGTCAGTCGGGTGTGACCGGCCAGGGGCTCGGCCGCGGCGCAGAGAAAGACTGAGAAGAGGGTTCCGGAATTGCCGCGGGCCTGCTCCATCGCTGCCCTTCCGGCACGCGCCAGCACCGCTCCGACATCCGCCTGGCCGGCGTTAGCCGGGACTGCCGCGCCTTGGCCCGCAGGGCCGGTGTGCAGGGCACGGGCGGCCGCCCGAACGGTCAGGTAAAGGTTGGTGCCGGTGTCACCGTCCGCCACGGGGAAGATGTTGATGGCATTGAGGCGGTCGCTGTGGTTGGCAATGGCGGTTTCAGCCTTGTCCAACCACCGCTTCATCGCTTGCGCGTTGGCGGCAACCTTAGTCTGCAAAGTGATCCCATCCCCCGGTGCCAACGGCGTGGCCCGCAATTGTGACGCCCGGAAGTGTGGCGCTTCCCAAGGCTTGTACTGAGCCTATCGCAGTGAATCCGGCAGGCAGCTGAACGCCGGCCGGGAATGTGGCCAGCAGCCCGTGGTCCTCTCCCCCGCCCAGCACCCAGGCCATGGGGTCAGCGCTGAGAAGGTCCGACGCCGGACGAAGGGCTTCCGCGAGAGGCTTCAACGCCGCGGGGTCAAGGTCAAGGACGACGCCGCTGGCGGCGGCGAGGCGGCCGCCGTCGCGCACCAGGCCGTCCGATATATCCAGCATGGCAGTGGCTCCGGCTGACCTGGCCAGCGGCCCCGCGGACAGTGGCGGCCGTGGCCTGCACTGCACTTCCACGAACACCCGCTCCGCGGGCGCCAGGGATTGCACAGCAGCCTCTGCTTCCAGGAGCGCAAGCCCGGCCGCGGCCCGGCCCACCGTACCGGCCAGGGCCACAACGTCGCCGGCACGGGCCCCCGACCGCAGGACCGCGTTGCCGCCAGCCAATGAGCCCAGCACGGCGACCGTCACGGAGATTTCCCTGCCGCGGCCCAAATCGCCCCCCGCCACCGAACAGTCTGTTGCCCCGAGTTCCCGGATTCCCGCAGTCAGGCCGTCGGCCAGGTCCGCCACCCAGCTGACAGGCGTGTCGGGCGGCAACGTCAAGCTCACCACCAGCGACGTGGCCACGCCGCCCATGGCGTTGATATCGCTGAGGTTCTGGGCCGCCGCCTTCCAGCCGACGTCGAAGCCCGTGGTGCGGTACCCGCTGGGCCATTGGAGCCGGAAGTCCTGGTCCTGCACCTGGGTATCGATGCTGATTATTGTCCTGCCATCCGGAGCGGCGATAATGGCGGCATCGTCGCCCGGGCCAAGCAGGGTTGCCGAACCGTGCGTTCCGGCCATTTCCAGCCGCGGAAAGATCCGGGCCAGCAGTTCGGCTTCGGACAGCGCGGCGACAGTCAGCGTTTCTTCAGTCAACGGAATTTCAGGCACGCCCCTACGCTACAGCGCGGCACCGACATTGCTGGTCCGCCCCTTGTTGTGGAGTTCCCCGCGACGGGCGTCCGGTCCTTCCTGCGTCCCGCTCCATACGGCGGCGACGCTAGGCTGGATGGATGCGCAATCCCCGTTTTCCCTTGCCTGTCCGCGTGTCCGGAATCCTGCTGACCGCGGCCCTCACTGCAGCCGCTTTGTCCGCCTGTGCCCCGACGGTGGATGTCACCGCCGCAGGCGACGCGGCGAACCCGGCCTGCGCTCCGATGATGGTGGCCCTTCCGGACGCCATCGGCGATGCTGCCCTGAGGAAAACCAACAGCCAGGCCACCGCCGCCTGGGGGGACCCGTCTCAGGTGATCCTGCGCTGCGGCGTCAACGTTCCAGGCCCGACGACGGACCGGTGCGTGAGTGTCAACGGCATCGACTGGGTTATCAAGGAGGGCGATCCGGTGTGGACGCTGACTACCTTCGGCCGCGAACCCGCCACGGAAATCCTGATGGATCCGGAGAAGATCAGCTCCGCAACCGTCCTGGCGGATCTTTCCGCCTCAGCCGGAAAGATCCCGGCCAGCCGGAACTGCGTGGGTCAGGAAGACCTGCAGAACCTGCCGTCCAGTAAATAGGTCTCGGTGGTGGGCCCACGCCGGCAGGGTTCCCTGGCCGAAGCGGAGCGAGGTTAGGGTCCCGGTGGTGGGCCCACGCCGGCAGGGTTCCCTGGCCGAAGCGGAGCGAGGTTAGGGTCCCGGTGGGGACGGTCAGCGCAGGCCGGTCTTCCGGTTCAAGGCCAGATGGATCAGCTCATCAATCAGGTCCGCGTAGTTCAGGCCTGATGCTGCCCACATCTGCGGGTACATGCTTTTGGGCGTAAACCCGGGCATGGTGTTGATCTCGTTGATGATCAGTTCGCCGTCGGGCGTGTAGAAGAAGTCCACTCGGCTCAGGCCTTCCGCACCCACAGCGTCGAAGGCAGCTGCGGCGAGTTCCCGGACCCGCACGATGGCTTCCTCGGGAATGTCGGCGGGGCAGCTCAGCGCGGCGGCGTCGTCCTCAACATACTTCGCGTTGAAGTCGTAGAATTCGTGCGTTCCGGCGGCGACGGAAATTTCGCCCGGCATGGACGTCCGGGGGGAATCGGTCCCGCGTCCTTCCAAGACCGCGCACTCAATCTCACGCCCTACGATGCCAGCCTCGATGACCAGTTTGAGGTCGTGGCGCCGGGCTTCCTCGACGGCGGCGTCGAGTCCCTCGAGCGAGTCCACTTTGGAGATCCCCATGGACGAACCCGCCCGCGCCGGCTTGACGAACACGGGAAAGCCGAGCTGGTCCACCTGCTTGCGGACGGCCTCCGCGTCCTTGACCCACTGACGGTCCGTGACGGCGATGTAGGGCCCCACGTGCAGCCCGGCGGCCTCGAACACAACTTTCATGTAGTGCTTGTCCATGCCCACAGCCGACGCAAGCACGCCGGCGCCGACGTAGCGCGTGTCGGACAGTTCCAGGAGCCCCTGGATGGTGCCGTCCTCGCCAAAGGGACCGTGGAGAAGGGGAAACACAACGTCCACCGTCCCGAGTTCCTGCGGTACCTGGTTCGGTGAGGCGACGATCAGCTGGTGCTCGCCGCCGATCTCGGCCAGTGTCACCGTTTCCGACGACGGCGGGACCTCCGGCAGCGACGACGCGGACAGCGACCACTGGGCGGTATCCCCCGCAGCCAGCACCCACTGCCCCGACTTGGCGATGCCGATGGGGATGACATCGTACTTGTCTTTGTTGATGGCGCCCAGGACGCCGGCGGCGGTCACGCAGCTCACGGCATGTTCACTGGACCGGCCACCAAAAAGGACCGCGACGCGGGGTTTGGCCCGGGGGGCGGAGTCCGCTGCGGTCAGGTTATCGTCGGACATCAGTAATCGCCTTCGGGTTTCAGGTCCCGGGCCAGCAGCAGCGGCCCCAGTTGGTCAACGGACAGTTTGCCGGCCAGGACGGCTACGACGGCGGCAGTGATGGGCATTTCGACGCCCAGTTTCCCCGCAAGTTCATGCACAGCCTGGCCGGATTTGATGCCTTCGGCTGTTTGTGTCATCTGCTGCGCCAACTGCTCAAGGGTAAGTCCCTGGCCCAGCATCCGGCCGGCCGTATGGTTTCGCGACAGAGGTGAGGAACACGTCGCCACCAGATCCCCCAGGCCCGCCAGCCCGGCCATGGTCCGTGCCTCGCCACCAAGGGCAAGGGCGAGCCTGGATGTTTCGGCCAAGCCCCGGGTGATCACGGAGGCCTTGGTGTTGTCCCCCATCTGTTTACCTTCACAGATGCCCACGGCCAGCGCTATGACGTTCTTGACGATGCCGCCAATTTCCACGCCGACGACATCCGCCGTGGTGTACGGACGGAAGTACGGTGCGGTGCAGCTCCTCGCGATCCAGCCCGCGGCCGCCGCATCGGAACAGGCCACCACAGAAGCAGTCGGTTCCTCCCGGGCGATCTCCATGGCCAGGTTGGGACCGGAAACCACGGCAATGCGGTCCTTGGGAATCCCCAGTTCGTCGCTGATCACCTCACTCATCCGGGAGTCCGTGCCGAGCTCCAGGCCCTTCATCAGGGACACCACCATGGCGTCAGCGGCGATTAGCGGCTTCCATTCACGGAGCTGGAGTCGCAGTGACTGTGCAGGAACGGCCAGGACCACCAGGTCCGCGCCCGCCAGCACCTCGCTGACGTCTGTGGACGCTGTGATGCTGGGCGGCAGCTCTGTGTCCTTCAGGTACTGGACGTTTCGGTGCGTGCTGTTGATCTGCTCCACCACTTCGCTGCGCCGGCCCCAGATCCGGATGCTCCGCTGTTCCCCCGCTGCCCGAGCCGCATCGGCGAGGATCTTGGCGAACGTGGTACCCCAGGAACCGGCGCCCAGGACGGCGACAGACCGGGCGGAACCCTGACGGCTTCCGTCAGCCATCAGGTGGCATCCGCGGCGTCGTCAGGATTTTCCCGCACAACGAAGCGACCGTGCGTGGCTTGATTGTGCTTGGAAGGGTCCCAGCGTTCAGCGGGCGGCTCCTCCCCGCGGATGTCGGCCAGCAAACCGGTCACGGCATCCATGATCTTCTCGGTAGCCGCGGTCAGCGTTGCTTTGTCCAGTGGCCGGCCCATGAACTGGCTGAGGTCAACGGGCTTGCCCACCATCACCCTGGACGTCCTGCGCGGGAAAAGGTGGAACCGCTTCGCATAACGCGGGAACACCTCATGGGCGCCCCAGTGCGCGATCGGTACCACGGGAATGCCGCCTTCCAAGGCAAGGCGGGCAGCGCCGGTGTGGCCCTTCATCGGCCACAGCCCAGGATCGCGGGTGAGTGTGCCTTCGGGGTAGATGATGATGGCCCCGCCGTCCGCCACAATCTCCTTGGCGAGCTGCAGCGAGCGGTTCGCTCCCGCCGTCGAGCGTTCCACCGGGATCTGCCGGGTGGCCCGCAGGACCGCGCCCAGGACGGGAACCTTGAACAGCCCGGCCTTCGCCAGGAAGTGCGGGGCGCGGTTCTGGTTGTAGAGAATGTGCCCCACGATCAGCGGATCGATTTCCGTGCAATGGTTAGGCGCGGCAATAAACCCGCCGGCGGGGAGGTTCTCGAGGCCTTCCCACTTCTTGTTCATCATTGCGTTCAGCACCGTGCGCACTATGGCCGCGACCACAACGAATGTGGCCTGGCTCTTGGCCGTTTCCTTCACGTACCCACCGCTACTTTGTCGAGGTGATGTCGAAGTCGGCGCCGAGGCCGGACAGCTTTTCGGTGAAACGTTCGTAGCCGCGGTTGATGATGTCGATCCCGGTCACGCGCGACGTGCCCGAAGCGGCCAGCGCCGCGATCAGGTGGCTGAAGCCGCCACGCAGGTCCGGTACGTCGATGTCGGCGCCCTTGAGCTGGGTGGGACCGGAGATGACGGCGGAGTGGAGGAAGTTGCGCTGGCCGAAGCGGCACGGCACGCTGCCCAGGCACTCGCGGTGCACCTGGATGCTGGCTCCCATCCGGATGAGCGCATCGGTGAAGCCGAACCTGTTTTCGTAGACGGTCTCATGGACGATCGAGACGCCTTCGGCCTGGGTCAGTGCCACCACCAGCGGCTGCTGCCAGTCGGTCATAAAGCCGGGGTGCACATCCGTTTCCAGGACCAGCGGGTTGAGCTTGCCGCCCCGGTGGTAGAAGCGGATGCCGTCCTCGCCGATGTCCATGCCGCCGCCTACTTTCCGGTAGGTGTTCAGGAACGTCATCATGTCCCGCTGCGAGGCGCCCTCGACGAAGATGTCACCGCGGGTCACCAGTGCTGCCGAAGCCCACGACGCCGATTCGTTGCGGTCCGAGAGTGCGCGGTGGTTGTAGCCGCCCAGGTCCCGGACGCCTTCAATGCGGATGGTCCGGTCGGTCTGGACGCTGATGATGGCGCCCATCTTCTGCAGCACTGCGATGAGGTCGATGATCTCCGGTTCCGTGGCGGCGCCGGAAAGCTCCGTGATCCCTTCGGCGCGGGTGGCGCTGAGCAGCACCTGCTCCGTGGCACCCACCGAGGGGTAGGGCAGATTGATCTTGGCGCCATGCAGGCCCTTGGGCGCAGAGATGTGAATGCCGCCCGGGCGCTTTTCCACCACGGCGCCGAACTGGCGGAGCACGTTCAGGTGGTAGTCGATGGGCCGGTCACCGATCTTGCAGCCGCCAAGGTCCGGAATGAAGGCCTCACCGATCGCATGGATCAGGGGTCCGCAGAGCAGGATGGGGATCCGCGAATCACCGGCGTGGGCATCGATCGCCGTGCTCGGGGCGGTTTTGGCCGCCTTCGGATCCAGGGTGAGGTCACCGCTGACGGGATCCTTGACCACCGTCACTCCGTGCAGCTGCAGGAGCGAGGTGACAACCTCGACGTCCTTGATCTCCGGAACGTTCCGCAACACCGACGGCTCGTTGCCCAATAATGCTGCCACCATGGCCTTGGGAACAAGGTTTTTGGCCCCCCGGACGCTGACGCGGCCTGTAAGCGGGACTCCGCCGCGGATTGTCAGAACACTACTCATATACCGGTTTCCTTACGATTACTCGCCCCAAAATCCTTACAAAGGCTCCAGCTAAGCATAGGAGGTTGCGTTACCGAACCGAAATACGGGCGCCGAAAGCCTCCGGCGCGGCGCCGTACAGGCGGCTCCGTCCGGGGCGGGAAATTCCGCGCTCCCGCTCAGGAAAGGCGGGCCGGAAGCGTTGTGGGCCTAAAGGCCGGACGGGTGGCCTCGAAGGCAGTGATGTCCTCTTCGTGCTGGAGTGTCAGGCCAATGTCGTCCAGGCCCTCCAGGAGGCGCCAGCGCGTGTAATCGTCGATTTCAAAGGGTGCCACGATGGTGCCGCAGATGACAGTCTTAGAGACGAGATCAACGGTGACTTCGGTGCCGGGAGCGTTCTCGAGCTCTTTCCAGATCAGCTCGATGTCGTCCTGGGCGAGCTCAGCGGCCAGCAGACCCTGCTTGCCGGAGTTGCCGCGGAAAATATCGGCAAAGCGGGACGAGAGGACCGTCTTGAAGCCGTAGTCCTTCAGGGCCCAGACGGCGTGTTCACGGGACGAACCGGTGCCGAAATCCGGGCCCGCCACCAGGACGGAGCCGGCGTTGAACGGCGCCTGGTTCAGGATGAAGGCCGGGTCCTTGCGCCAGGCGGAGAACAGTGCGTCCTCGAAGCCGGTGCGGGTGATCCGCTTGAGGTAGACCGCGGGGATGATCTGGTCCGTGTCAACGTTGCTCTGGCGCAGCGGCACGCCGATGCCGGTGTGAGTGGTGAACTTTTCCATGGCGGCCTCCTAGGCTGCGTCGGTGCGGATGGCGGCGGATTTGGGAGCCGGATCGAGGTCCGACGGCGAACTCAGGGTGCCACGGATGGCCGTGGCCGCTGCCACCACCGGCGATACCAGGTGAGTGCGGCCTCCCTTGCCCTGCCGGCCTTCGAAGTTTCGGTTGGACGTCGAGGCGCAACGCTCGCCCACCTCCAGCTGGTCCGGGTTCATGCCCAGGCACATCGAGCAGCCGGCGAAGCGCCACTCGGCGCCGAAGTCCTTGAAGACCTTGTCCAGGCCTTCGGCCTCTGCTTCCAGCCGCACGCGGGCCGAACCGGGCACCACCAGCATCCGGATGTTGGGGTCCTTCTGGCGCCCGCGGATGATGTCCGCAGCGGCCCGGAGGTCCTCCATGCGCGAGTTGGTGCAGGAGCCCAGGAAGACCGTGTCCACCCGGATGTCTTTCATGGGCGTACCGGCGGTCAGTCCCATGTACTGCAGGGCGCGTTCGGCGGCAGCCTTGGCGTTTTCGTCGCCGAAGTCCTCCGGGGACGGCACCCTGGCGGAAAGCGAAACACCCTGGCCCGGGTTCGTGCCCCAGGTGACGAACGGCTCCAGCGTGTCGGCGTCCAGGGCCACCTCGACGTCGAACGTGGCGTCGTCGTCGGTCCTCAGCGTGTTCCAGTACTCGACGGCGGCATCCCATTCGGCGCCCTTTGGCGCGTGCGGGCGGCCATTCATGTAGTCGTAGGTGATCTGGTCCGGGGCCACCAGGCCGGCGCGGGCACCGGCTTCGATGGACATGTTACAGATGGTCATGCGGGCTTCCATGGACAGCGCGCGGATGGCGGAACCGCGGTATTCCAGGACGTAGCCCTGGCCTCCGCCAGTGCCGATCTTGGCAATCACGGCCAGGATGATGTCCTTGGCGGTAACGCCCGGGCGCAGCGTGCCTTCGACATTGATGGCCATGGTTTTGAACGGCTTCAGGGACAGCGTCTGGGTGGCCATGACGTGCTCCACTTCGGACGTGCCGATGCCCATGGCCAGGGCACCGAACGCGCCATGGGTGGACGTGTGGGAGTCACCGCAGACAACGGTCATGCCAGGCTGCGTGAGGCCAAGCTGCGGGCCAACCACGTGCACAATGCCCTGTTCCGCGTCGCCGAGCGAGTGCAGGCGGACGCCGAACTCCGCGCAGTTGTTGCGCAGCGTCTGGATCTGCGTGCGGCTGGTGAGATCGGCAATGGGCTTGTCGATGTCCAGCGTGGGAGTGTTGTGGTCCTCCGTGGCGATGGTGAGGTCCGGGCGGCGCAGCTTGCGGCCCGCCAGGCGCAGGCCCTCGAAGGCCTGCGGAGAAGTCACCTCATGGACAAGGTGAAGGTCAATGAAGAGGAGGTCGGGCTGGGCATTGGCTCCTTCGCCCTCGCCTTTGCGCACCACATGTGCGTCCCAGACTTTCTCGGCCAGTGTCTTTGCCACGGCCATCTCCCTTCACTGCTGTTTGGCTGTTTGGTTCCACTGAACCAGCACGGCTGCATTTTGTGCCAGCCCAAAGATTTGCATCTCAGATAATGAGACGGCAATATCATTACATGGACAATTCTAGTGGAGTCGGCGTCATTGATAAAGCGGCCCATGTGCTTGATGCATTGGAGGCCGGACCCACCACGCTGGCACAGCTGGTGGCCGCCACGGGCCTGGCCCGGCCCACCGTGCACAGGCTCGCCCTGGCCCTGATCCATCACCGGCTGGTAAGCCGCGACATCCAGGGCCGGTTCGTCCTCGGCAGCCGCCTGGTGGAGCTGGCCTCCGCCGCCGGCGAGGACCGTCTCATCGCTTCTGCCGGGCCGGTCCTGATGCAGCTGCGCGACGCCACCGGCGAAAGCTCCCAGATCTTCCGCCGCCAGGGCGAATGGCGTATTTGTGTCGCCTCCGCGGAACGCCCCATCGGCCTGCGCGACACCATCCCCGTCGGCACCAAGCTTTCCATGAAGGCCGGCTCCGCCGCCCAGGTGCTGCTCGCCTGGGAAGACCACGACCGGCTTCTCGAGGGCCTGCAGGCCGCCCGTTTCACGCCCACCGTGCTGGCAGGCGTACGACGGCGGGGCTGGGGACAGAGCCTCGGCGAACGCGAGCCCGGGGTCGCCTCAGTCTCGGCACCGGTCCGGGGACCGTCCGGACGCGTGATCGCCGCGGTCTCGATCTCCGGCCCCATCGAGCGGCTCACGCGCCAGCCGGGCCGCCTCCACGCCGAGGTGGTTTGCACCGCCGCGCGGATCCTCACCGAGGCCCTGCGCAAGGGCAACGACTGAAGGCTCGCCTCCGTCCAGTCCTGGCTGCCCCGGCTAGGCTGTCGGCATGAAAAGCTACGCAGTCTTCCTCCGCGGGATAAATGTCGGCGGGATCAACATCAAGATGGCGGACCTCAAGACTGCGCTTGCATTGCAGGGGTTCGCGGACGTCAAGACACTGCTGGCCAGCGGCAATGTGGTGCTTGCCAGCGACGAGGATCCTGCCGCGGTCAAGCAGACGTTTGAAACGTGCCTGCGTGACGCCTTCGGCTACGACGCCTGGGTGGTTGTCCTCACGGCACGGCGGGTCTCCGAACTCGTGGCGGCCTGCCCGTATCCGGCAGACGACAAGGCAACGCACACCTACATCACGCTGGCATCGGACACCGCCATGCTCGATGAGCTTGAAGCCGCCGGCGCAGCCTTTGAAGGTACCCAGCAGAAACGGCTCGGCCCGGAGGCATTGGCCTGGCTGGCTCCAGCCGGCGGGACGTTGGACAGCCCGTTCAGCAAGATTTCGTCCAAGGCCAGGTTCAAGGCAACCACTACCACCCGGAACCTGCGGACGCTGATCAAGGTCAGGGACGCCGCAACCGCACTGGCGTAACTACCTTAGTTTCCGCCCGCAACCTTCAGTGCGGCGTTGAAGGACGCGAGCCTGCTGACCTCAATTTCAACCGGCTCCACCACGAAGTCCCGGGCAACTTCGCCCACCGCTGCCCGCAGCCGTTTCCTGGCCCGGGCTGCGCGCGCCCTCGCGGCCCCTGACCCAATGAATTTTCCAGTCAGCGCCAGGAAGATCCCCAGCACCACACCGCCGCCAATCAACAGCGTCGGCACCGGCCAGCCCTCCACCTTCGGAACCTCCGGCACGGGCAGCTGGAGATAGCCGAGCCCGGCCAGCCCACCCAGCCAGCCCAGGCCGCCCAGGACTGTCAGCAGCGCGAGCCACTGGACCACGTTGAACACGCCCCACCACCAGGACTTCCGGGACGCCATCAGGTCCGTGCCTGCGATGGCCTGGTCCAAGGCATCCGGCAACGCCTCCCGCCCTTCCCGGGCAGCACCCCTGATGGCGGCACGCCACGGTCCGGGTGCGCCCGCACTCGCCGCATCCGCAAACTCACGGACAGCAGCATCCGTCCGGGCACGTTCCGGGGCGCCCGCGGCCGGGAGCGAGGTCCGGTTAAGCTGGGACGGAGAAGAACTTCTCAGATTGAGCCGGCGGAGCGGATCAGGCCGGAACCGCACCAGCCATCGCGTCACCGGCCACCCCGTGCGGCGCGTCGACTCGATGCGGTAGGACCGCGCAACTGCGTCCACCACCACGGGCACGTTGGCGGCGGTTGCCAGCTCATCGGTGAGCCGGGATCTCGACGCCGGCCTGACACCGGCGGCTTCGCCGGCGCCGGCGGCTTCCCGGAGTTGCCCCGAGGCCCGCGAAACGTCCGCGGCCAGCCGCTGCGAAAGTGCCTGGCGCTGCACCACCACACCGCGGATGGCGCTCCGGACCTTGTCCACGCCGGTGCCCTTCAGGGCGGATGCGCCCAGGACCTGAACCTTGCCCAGCCCGTCGCGGGCAAGGATCCCTTTCAAGGACTCCAGCACAGGCTGCACGTCCCGTTCGGGCAAGCGGTCCACCTGGTTGAGGACCACCAAGGTCACGGCACCATGGGCGGACAGGGGCGCCAGGAAATCGTTGTGGACCGCCGCATCGGCGTACTTTTGCGGATCCAGGACCCAGACCAGGACATCAACCAGGCCAACCATGCGCTCCACGATCTCGCGGTTCGCGGCCCTGGTGGAATCGAAGTCCGGCAGGTCCAGCAGGATCAGCCCCGTGCCCTCGTCCGCGAAGCCTGCCACTGGCTCCGCATGGTGGCGGTTGCCCACCTCAAGCCAGTCCAGCAACGGCTCGCTGCCGTCCGCTCCCCAGACACCAGCCAAAGGTTCCGACGTTGTGGGGCGGCGGGCGGCCGCCGTCGCGATTTCAGCGCCGCTGACCGCGTTGAAGAGTGACGATTTTCCGCTGCCGGTGGCACCGAAGAACCCAACAACGGTGTGATCAGCCGACAGTGACCGCCGGGAGCTCGCGCGTTCGAGGAGCTGGAACACCTCCTCGAGTGCAGCATCCGGCAAGACGCCTTCGGCGAGTTCGCGGGCATCATTGAGGGCTTCGAGCCTGCGGTCCAGCTGCGACGCTTCACGGGCTACGCTGTGGCGGCTCATGCCTTGTCCGCCAGCCGGGCCAGGGCAGCGGCGTGGTCGGTCAGGATCCGGCCGGTGTCCGCGCCGCCCTCCGGCAGGCGTTGGATGAATTTCTCCTGCTCTGCCTGCAGCAGCCGCTGGCAACGGGCATGGAGGTCATCCCGCGCAGTCTGCGCCAGTCGGCGGACCGCGTCTTCGCCGAACACTGCCTCAAGCAGTTTCTGGCCGACGACGGCGGTACCGCCCGCCACGCCGATCTCCAGCCCGGTGAGGCCGGCGGTCATGGAAAACACCACGATCATCAGTGCGGCACCCAGCCCGTTAATCCCGAAGGAAAGCCATCTGGCCTGCGTTCGCTTGCCCTGCCCTTCCGTACGGATCAGTTCCATCAGGCCGGCCTGCCAGGCCCTGATCTCCGCTGCGGCCGCATCGGCAAAGCCGGGGCTGGTGCCGGACAGATCCTCCGTCCCCAGGAGCTCGCGGCCGGCCGGGTCCGAGCGCCACCGCTGGTCTGTTTCTTCGCCGGCGTTGGCAGCCTCATCCAGGATGACGGCCTGCAACCCCGTTTCGATGGCGGCCTCAACCCGGACGGCCGGCGTCGGCTCGCCCCGGAAGAACGCTCCCACGCGGTCCCGCAGCCGTCCGATGTTCTGCTCCAGCGCCCGGAAGAATTCCCCTGTTCCGACGAAGTCCTGCCAGCGCGCCAGTACTTCGCCACGGAGGAGGGCGCCGTCCTTTGTTGCGTCCAGGATCCGGGCCCCGGCATCGCGATAGGCGGCCTCAGCGCCTGCACGGAGCGAGGCCGCGGCACGCTCCTGCCCCTGGACCGCGTGCGCCACGGCACCGACTCGCCCGGCCAGCGCCTTCACCGTCCCGTTGAGGGTCCGGCGGGCAATTTCGGACCGCCCAGCGGCGTCGGCTGCAAGTTCCTGCAGCCAGCGCCGCAGCGGCTCCACGGCGCTCGTTGGCAGCATGCCAAGATGGTCCAGGTCCGTCTCCGGCACAATGAACAGTCCGGCATCGCCGAGGCCTTCCTGCCGCAGCAACGCGCGGAGATCGGCACTGACTTCGGCTTCCGCCTCCGCCGGCACACGGTCCAGGACCACGGCCACCATGATGTCCCGCGAGGACGCGTCCAGGAGCAGCTTCCACGGGACCGCGTCTGCGTAGCGGTTGGCAGTGGTCACAAAAACCCAGAGGTCCGCGGCGGCCAGCAATTGACCGGCGAGCCGGCGGTTGTCGTCGGAAATGGAGTCGACGTCGGGAGCGTCAAGCAGCGCGATCCCCTGCGGAACAGCCTTGTCCGCCACCAGCACCAGGGAGGAAATGGCCTCCGCATCGGGTGTTGCGCCGGCCCGGCTGGCCGGGACGGGTTCCGTGGAAACAGTCCCCCGGATCCGGTTGAGGGTGGGCAGCACACGGTGGCCTTCGAACCAGCCGGCATCGGCCGGGTGGTGCAGCAGAATGGGCTGCCGGGTGGTGGGCCTGATGGCGCCGGAGCGTGTGACCGGGTGCCCCACCAGGGCGTTGACCAGCGTTGACTTGCCGGCGCCCGTGGAACCCCCGACGACGGCAAGGAGTGGTGCGTCCAGGCTGCGGTACCGCGGCAGGATGTAGTCGTCCAGCTGGGCGACGGCGTTCCGCGTGTCCTGGCGCGCCTGTTCCACGTCCGCAAGGGCGAGCGGCAACGACACTGCGGACAGATCCCCACGCACGGCCTCAAGCAAGGCCACGGCTGGCTCCGACGCCGCGTCGGGCCGGCCCGGCTGCGTTCTCGGTGCGCGCTTAGGCGGCGGAGGCTGCGTGGGACGAAGCCCGTCTGAGGAGGTCACAGGATCATCATGCCAGCTGTGCCGGCTTTTCCACCGGGCCCCGGTTTTGTCCTATAACCCGCAGCGCAGCCTCCACAACGAAAAAACGGCCCCGGGCTGATGCCCGGGACCGTTCGTTGGTGACCCCAGCGGGATTCGAACCCGCGTTACCGCCGTGAGAGGGCAGCGTACTAGGCCGCTATACGATGGGGCCGCGTACTTCCAGGAAGTTTTCACTTCCAACCGGCGCCAGGCCGGTTTGCTAAGTGAGTATTTCATACACTCAGCGCGCGTTTCAAATCGGCGAACCGATCTGAAACCACTGATTTGCCGCGGTTAGCCTGCGACCAAACAGAGCTGGGATACCAGGACTCGAACCTAGAATGACGGTACCAGAAACCGTAGTGTTGCCAATTACACCATATCCCAATGATACTTTCGGGCCGGAGTTTCGGGCTTCAAGCCGTGCTCCGTGCGCCTCAGCACGAGAAATTACTTTACCCGAGACTTTGGGCTGGCACAAATCGGCACCGAAGACCCAAGTTCTGAACCCTTGCCAGATCACCCGGAATAAGTTTACTCTCGGTAAGTTACCCGAGAGTAACCACCCTCTGCCTTTGCTGCAGGCACTTCGGAATTTAGTTTTGCGTCCGGACTGCCGCCCCTGGTCCAGGTGGGTGGCCGGCAGATTTCACACTGCCGGCAAACCGTCGAGAGGACCCACCGTGACACAAAGTCGTGCCGCCGCGCCCACCAAGACCCGAACCCGGGCACAGCAGCTTGCCATCGCCGTCCTGGCCCTGATGCTGATTGCTTTGCTTGGGTTTTACACCCTGGTCACCGGCAGGATCACCGACGGATCGGCCAAGCTGATGGACGGTGCGGGCCAGGCCTCGGCCGGCGCTGAGCAGCTCAGGGACGGCGCCGGTCAGCTGGCGGCCGGTGCGGGCATGGCAGACACCGGTGCCGGCAAGCTCTCCTCCGGCGCCGACAAAGTCTTCCTGGGTGTCAGCGAGAAGCTGGCCCCGGGCGCTGAAAAACTGCAGTCCGGTGCAGACCAGCTCGCCGCCGGCGCTGTCAAGATCGAAACTGACGTCAACAACAAGCTCGCGCCCGGCGTGTACAAAGTGGACGACGGCGCCCGAAAGCTCGCCGCCGGAGCCACCCAGCTCGCCGCGGCACTGACGCCTACGGCCGCCGGAAATGCCGAGAACAACCTGGCGGACGGCGCGACTGCGCTGGATGCGGGTGCGGCCCGTCTGGCCTCCGGGACGGGCGAGCTGGCCGCCGGAACGGCCCAGTTGAAAGGCTACCGGGGAGCGAACAACTCCCCCGAAGCAGGCACCGGCACGGCGGCCTTGGCACAGGCCCTCGAGCTGCTGGAGGCGGCGGCCTCAGACCCGCTGCAGGGACTGGTCCCACTGGCCGTTGTCAAAGACAAGATCGCCAAGATCACCGCTGGAGCCCACAGGCTCGACGCCGGGGCCCAGCAACTGCAGGCTGGCGCGGGGAAGCTCAATGACGGAGCGGCACAGTTGCACACTGGAACAGGGCGCCTCACCGCCGGCTTCGCCACCCTGGGTGAAAAGCTCAACAGCCGCGATCCCAACAACCCCGGCGTTGTGCTGGGTACCGAACTGCTGGCCGCCGGAACGTCCCAGATCCGCACCGGTATGGACGGCGTGCCTGGCAATGCCGACCGCCCGGGCCTGATCAATGCCGTCGCCAAGATCACGGAGGGCAGCTCACGGATGGCGGACGGCACGGTGGCGTTGAATGCAGGGATCAAGGGCGATCCGGCCGATCCCTCAAACCCCGGCCTGCTCCACGGCTCCCAGGCACTGGCTGCGGGCGCTTCGGAGCTGGCCACAGGCAACACCAAGCTGGCCTCGGGATCGACAGAGCTGGCCACCGGTGCCGAGAAACTTGCTGACGGCAATGCCCGGATTGCGGATGGTACGGACACCCTGTACACCAGCGCAGCGGCCATCTCGCCCACCAGTATGGTGGGGAAGTCGGATACCACCGTTGCCCTCTGCCTGGTTGCTGTGCTTGTGCTCGGATCCGTGAGCATCTACCTGGTGCTGTGGAACAGGCGAAGGCTGCAGTCTGCGGAGTAAGCGGCCGGTCAGCCCAGCAGCTGTGACAGCGAGGTGATTTTGTGACCGGTGAAATCCGGCGCAGGCTCCCCCACCCTGTTGAGCCAGACGCCTATCAGGCCCGCCGCCGTCGAACCGTCTGCGTCCAGCATTCTGTTGTCCCCAACGTAGAGCGTCTCCTCCGGGGCAGTCCCCAGCAGGCGGACTCCTTCGAGGTAGATGGCCGGCTCGGGCTTGGCAACGCCTACCGTGTCCGTGCCAACCAGGCGGCGGACGCGTTCCAGGCCGGCGCCGTCGAGCTTGGCCCGCTGGTAGTCGTGCACGTTGTTACTGACGGCACCGTAGGGGATGCCGGCAGCGTCCAGCAGGTCCAGGAGCGGCAGTACGTCCTCAAAAGCACGCACATACGTGGGCTGCAGCCGGCCGTAGGCCGAGAGCCACCCGTGCGCTTCTTCGCCGTCGGCAAGATCCACACCGAAGTGCCCCAGGGCGGCGCGTCCCCGCAGGAGGCGCTGGTCGTTGAAGGTCAGCTCCCCCGCCAGGTACCGGTCGTAGTAGTGCGTGGTCTCGTGCGTGAAGATCCTGCCGAAACGCTCCCACCCGGACTGGTCCAGACCGGGCAGGAGGTGCTCGCTGACCTCACGCAGGGCGGTGGTCATGGCGTATTCGAGGTCCACCAGGGTGTCGTCGATGTCGAAGAGGACGCCCCGGATGGACCCGAAGCGTGTGCTCAGGACTCCGTCAGCCGTGGTGCCGGTGGTAGACATCAGCCGCGGAAGGTGCGGAGCCGGCTCAGGGACGAGCCCTTGCCCAGGATCACCATGGATTCGAAGAGCGGCGGCGAGATCCGGCGCCCGGAGATGGCCGTGCGGACAGGACCGAAGGCCAGCCGCGGCTTCAGGCCGAGGTCCTCCACGAGTGCCTGCTTCAGGGCCGTCTGGATCTCCTCCGGGTTCCAGTCCTGAATGGGCTCAAGGGCGGCAAGGGCGGCGTCGAGGACTTCGGTCAGGTTGGCGGGCAGGCCCTTACGGGCGTCGTCTGCGACGTCGATCGCGTCGTCGGCCTTGAACAGGAAGGCGAGCATTTCCGGGGCTTCCCCCAGCAGGGTGATCCGCTCCTGGACGAGGGGTGCGGCCTCGGTGAGGATCTCTTCCTCCCGGCCCGTGAGGATCTCTCCGACCAGGTCCGCGGCCCTGAGGTACGGCACCAGGCGCGCACGGAAATCGGCCGCCTCAAGCAGCCGGACGTGCGTGCCGTTGATGGCCTCTGCCTTTTTCAGGTCAAAACGTGCCGGGTTGGCCAGCACATCGTGGATGTCGAAGTGCTCCACGAGCTGATTGACGGTGAAAATGTCCTCGTCGGCGCTCAGGGACCAGCCCAGGAGGGACAGGTAGTTCAGCAGGCCTTCGGGAATGAAGCCGCGTTCGCGGTGCAGGAACAGGCTGGATTCGGGGTCGCGCTTGGAGAGCTTCTTGTTGCCCTGGCCCATGACGTAGGGAAGGTGGCCGAACTCCGGCATGTACTCGGCCACGCCGATGGCGTAGAGGGCACGGTACAGGGCGATCTGGCGGGGCGTGGAGCTGAGCAGGTCTTCGCCGCGCAGCACGTGCGTGATTCCCATCAGGGCATCGTCCACCGGATTTACCAGCGTGTACAACGGCGCGCCGTTGGCACGGACCACCGCGAAGTCCGGCACGGAGCCGGCCTTGAACGTGATCTCGCCGCGGACGAGGTCCTTGAACGTGAGGTCCTCGTCCGGCATCCGCAAGCGCAGCACGGCCTGGCGGCCTTCTGCCTTGTACTGGGCCAGCTGTTCCTCGGTGATGTGACGGTCAAACCCGTCATAACCCAGCTTGGGGTCGCGGGAAGCCGCACGGTGGCGGGCTTCGATTTCGGCCGGCGTGGAGTAGGACTCGTAGATGTGGCCGCCGGCCTTCAGCCGGGCGATGACATCCTGGTACATGTCGCTGCGCTGGGACTGGCGGTACGGCTCGTGCGGGCCGCCCACCTCGACACCTTCGTCCCACGTGATGCCCAGCCACTTCAGCGCATCCAGCAGCTGGTGGTAGCTTTCCTCGCTGTCCCGCGCCGAGTCCGTGTCCTCGATGCGGAAGACCAGGGTTCCCTTGGTGTGCCGGGCATAGGCCCAGTTGAACAGCGCCGTCCGGATCAGGCCCACGTGCGGGGTGCCCGTGGGTGACGGGCAGAACCGCACCCGGACCGGGGTTTCGGCAGTGACGGACGGGATGGCGGCAGGGTTCAGCGCGGAGGCAGTAGTCATAGTGGTTCCAACTTTACCCGTCAGCGGCGGACCACCGGGTTGGACAGGCGGCCGATGCCCTCGATCTCCACGTCGTAGCGGTCCCCCGCGGTGACGAGGTCGACGCCGGCAGGGGTGCCGGTCATGATGACGTCCCCGGGGAGCAGGGTGAAGGCCTGGGACACGATGGAGACGATTTCCCGGACGCCGCGGATCATCTGGCTGGTGCTGCCGTCCTGGCGCAGTTCGCCGTTGAGCCAGCCCTTGATGGCCAGGTCTTCGGTGTCCAGCTCGGTCTCGATCCACGGTCCGAGGGGTGCCGACGTGTCGAACCCCTTGGCCCTGGCCCATTGCAGGTCCGTTTTCTGGACATCGCGGGCGGTGAGGTCGTTGCCGCAGGTGTAGCCGAAGATGACGTCGTCGACGCGGTCTTCCGGGACGTCCTTGCAGATCCGGCCGATGACCACACACAGTTCGGCCTCGAACGAAACCTCGTCTGAGAATTCCGGCAGCACAATGGGGTCGCCGGGGCCGATGACAGAGGTGTTCGGCTTCAGGAACAGCAGCGGCTGCTGCGGGACCTCATTGCCCAGCTCGGCGGCGTGCTCGGCGAAGTTGCGGCCCACGCCGATCACCTTGCTGCGGGGAATGATCGGGGCCAGGAGCCGGACGTCTTCAAGCTTGTGCTTGACGTGGGTGCGCTCCACGCCGTTGAAGAAGGGGTCGCCGTTGATGACAGTGATTTCCTCACTGCCGGGCTCACCTTCAACAACGCCGTAGAGGGGATCAGAATCGACTACAAACCTGGCAATACGCATGGTTGTTAGCCTACAGTCTTGACCGGCGGCACCTGCCCTTGCGTCACGCCGTACTGTCAGGCACCGGGGAGCCCACGCAGGTAGTCAAGCTGCGCGGCCACCGACATTTCGGCCGCCCGCCGGACGGAAGGTCCGACGTCGGCGTACACGTCGTCTGCCACATCAACCACCGTCGCGTCCCCGCCAAGCCGGACAAGTGCCGCGCGGATCTGCGCCAGCCTCTCGTGCCGGTGCTCGCGGTAGGCACGGGCAATGGCCGCTAGGGAGGGAAGCGCCGGCCCGTGGGCCGGCAGGACGGTGGCCGGGCCAAGGGCTTCGAGCCGGTCCAAGGACCGCAGGTAATCCCCCAGCCTGCCGTCCGGGTAGTCCAGCATGGTGGTGCCCCGGCCCAGGATGGTGTCGCCGGTCAGCACTGAGCCGTGCGGGCCGTCGTCGGGAAGGTGGAAGCAGGCGGAATCGGAGGTGTGGCCCGGCGTGGCCAGGACCCGGATGGAAACACCCGCCGCGTGGATGGTTTCGCCGTCCTGCAGTGGCTCGCCGCCGCCGTGGCAGTGCCGGGGATCGGCCGCGCGGACGGGGGCGCCGGTGAGCTCATGGAGGCGCTGTGAGCCTGCGGTGTGGTCGGCATGCCGATGCGTCACCAGAATGAGTTCCACGGGGCCCACATCCGCGAGGCGGCGGAGGTGGCCTTCGTCCGCAGGACCCGGATCCACCACCACGGATGTACTGGCGCCGGGGGCGGAGATGACGTACGAATTGGTGCCGTCCAGGCTCATGGGCCCGGGGTTGGGTGCCAGGAAGAAAGCCGTCAGTGGGCTGGCAGCGACTGGAATGCCGCTCGAGGTGGAGTTCACTGCACCATCTTCGCATCAGGACGGCACGGAATAACTGCACCCCCGGGGCGGGTTATGGCTGGTGAAACCACCGTCCAGAGAGAGCAGCCAGGCACCACCATGAGCACTTCACCCACCATCTCGCTGTCGGAACTGTTGTCCGGCGCCGACGCCGCGGGACACGACCACGCACTGACGGAGAAGAACAGCGGCCTGCAGCACATCCACAACCACGCGACGGGCGCAATCGTCTGGTTTCCCACGTGGCAGAAGTTCCGCGAAACCACGGACTGGCGCGAGGAAGTCGATGCTTTCGCCGAGGACCTCAAGTCGGGTTCACAGTTGGTGGAAAAAGTGGCGTCCCGTTCCGTAGCCGGAGAGTTGGAGTCACTCCTGAAGCGCGCCGCGGCGGCGAGTGATGCGAACGCCTTTGTCCAGGACAACCTGACCAGGCACCTGACCCGGACCTGGGCTATTGCCGACGCCGTGGCCGAGGTAACAGGGAAGGACCTGCCCACCGGCAGCACCACGCCGTCCATCTTTGCTGACTATCCCTATAACGTTTACGCGCAGGACGGCGGCGCCTTCGCCACCGCACTCTGGAACGACGTCATCGATGCCCGCCGCAACCGTGCCCTGGCCGACGAAGCGGCGCGGAAGGCCCTGAAGCCGGTCTCCCGCAAGGCCCTCAAGAACGCTGCGCGGAAGGCTACCCGCCGCGGAGGGTGCCTGGAAACAACAACGCGGGGTCACTTAACGCCCATTCCGATGGAGATATCGGGCGTTAAGTGACCCCGCGTTGTGGTGGCCGGGGCGCGAACGTGGTGCTTAGGCCAGGCGGGTCAGCCAGCCGTGGGTATCCGGCACGGTTCCGGTCTGGATGCCGAGGAGCTGTTCGCGGATGGCCATGGTGGTCTCCCCCGCCTTCGCGTCCTCGGAGCCGATGAATTCGGTGGTGTCCTTGAGGACACCGATCGGGGTGATCACCGCTGCTGTGCCGCAGGCGAAGACCTCGGCGATCTCACCGGAGGCCACGCCGTCGCGCCATTCATCAAGGGTGATCTTGCGCTCCGCCACCTCACGGCCCATGTCCTTGGCAACCTGCATCACGGAGGAGCGGGTCACGCCTTCCAGGATGGTCCCGCTCAGCGCGGGAGTGGCCAGTGAGCCGTCCTTCATCACGAAGAAAACGTTCATGCCGCCGAGCTCTTCCACGGCGTCATCGTTGAAGTGGTCCAGGAACAGCACCTGCTTGCAGCCGTTGGCTTCGGCTTCCTGCTGGGCGATCAGGGAGGCGGCGTAGTTGCCGCCGCACTTGGCCGCACCGGTGCCGCCGCGTCCGGCGCGGGCGTACTCGCGGGAGATCCAGATGGACACGGGCTTGAGTTCGCCGCCGAAGTAGTTGCCGGCTGGCGATGCGATCACCCGGAAGGACACCTCCCGCGCTGCGCGGACACCCAGGAACGCCTCGGTGGCGATCATGAACGGGCGCAGGTACAGGGCCTCGCCGTCACCGGCGGGAACCCATTCCTTGTCCGCCTGCACCAGTTCCCGGATGGCGCCGAGGAAGTATTCCTCAGGCAGTTCCGGAAGGGCCAGGCGTCGGGCCGACTTGTTCAGGCGGGCCGCGTTGGCCTCCGGACGGAACGTCCAGATTGAGCCGTCAGCGTGGCGGTATGCCTTGAGGCCTTCGAAGATCTCCTGGCCGTAGTGCAGCACCGCGGCAGACGGGTCCAGGGAGATGGGTCCGTAGGCCTCAACGCGGGCGTTGTGCCAGCCACCCTCGCCTTGCTCGTCCACGCTGTAGTCGACGACGGCGGTGTGGTCGGTGAAGTAATTGCCAAATCCCGGGTTGGCCAGGATGGCTGCACGCTCTTCAGCTGGCTTCGGGGTTGCCGAGAGCTGCTGCTTAAATTCGACGCCATGGGCGGTCTGAGTCATGGTTCCTCCACGATCGGCTGCCTTCTGAATGTGGTTCAGCACTGAACCGCAGGGCAGCATTTGGTGATTCGAAACTAGCTTACGCCGGTTAACCGAGTCTCAAGAGCAGGGCCTAGAGCGCTGCGGCGATGGCGTCCCCGACGGCGCTGGTACTGCGGGCGCCGCCGTCGCGGGTTTCGACGTCGGCGATCACCGCAGCTTCGATCCTGCGGGCCGCGGCCGTGTAGCCGAGGTGGTCCAGCAGGAGCACCGCCGACAGGATGGCCGCGGTGGGATCTGCCTTCTGCTGTCCGGCGATGTCCGGGGCCGAACCGTGGACCGGTTCAAACATGGACGGGGCGGTGCGGTCCATGTTGATGTTGCCCGACGCCGCCAGCCCGATGCCGCCGGTGATGGCTGCAGCGAGGTCAGTGAGGATGTCGCCGAAGAGGTTGTCGGTGACAATGACATCGAAGCGTGAGGGGTCGGTGACCATAAAGATGGTGGCCGCATCAACGTGCAGGTAATCGTGGGTGACCTCCGGGAATTCCTGGGCCACCGCCTCGACGGTGCGCTTCCACAGGTGGCCGGCGTAGACCAGGACGTTGTGCTTGTGCACCAGGGTCACATGCTTGCGTTCCCGGGCGCTGGCGCGGCGGAAGGCATCGCGGACAACGCGCTCCACGCCATATGCCGTGTTCAGTGAGACCTCGGTGGCCACCTCGTGGGGTGTGCCGGTGCGAAGCGAGCCGCCGTTGCCCACATATGGACCCTCGGTTCCCTCACGGACGACGATAAAATCGATGGTGCCGGGATTGGCCAGCGGGCTCCCGACTGTTCCGTACAGCCGCGACGGCCGCAGGTTGACGTAGTGGTCCAGGCTGAAGCGGAGCTTGAGCAGCATCTCCCGCTCGATGATGCCGGACGGAATCCGGGTGTCGCCGGGGGCGGCACCGACAGCACCGAAGAGGATCGCGTCCCGTGTACGCAGGTCGGCAAGGACCTCATCCGGAAGGGTCTCGCCGGTGGCCAGCCAGTGCTCGGCACCGAGCTGGTAGTGGGTCTGCTCGAGGACAACGCCTTCAGCGGCGACAGCCTTTTCAAGGACCTTCAGTGCCTCGGCAATGACCTCTGGGCCAATGCCGTCACCGGGAATGACAGCGAGATTGATCGTGGATACGCTCATGCTCCAAGAATATTTAGATCATCCGCATGCCGGACAATCAGTCTCATTTACTGAGACGGAGGAGTGGGTTCTCCGGTGAGGCCACCACCACCACGTTGGTGCCCCAGGCATCACCCGTATAGCAGGAAATCAGGACCAGCCTGTTGGGTGCCACCTGCCAGATGTGGCTGTCTTTGAGCCCGGATTTTTCGTAGGTAGTCACTGAATCCACCAGGTAGGCCACTTCGCCCGTGGCTGTGGCCACGGTCAGCCTGTCACCTGCCGCCGCGTGTGTACTCAGCCGGTTGAACGGCGCATCCCGGTCCGTCCAGCTATGCCCGGCAATATAGGTGGTATTGACCGAGCCCGCGCCGGGGGCACCGTAAGGCGACAGCCAGTAGCCGTCCATGGTGGGGGGCGGCACGATGGTCTGGGTGGCCTGGTCCTCGCCGGTGGGTTCGAGTGGATGGACCACCACATCGATGTCAGCGGCCGGGTACACCAGCCGCTGCGGCGGCGACGCTGCCGGACCGGCCGGGAGGGGCGTGCCGGTATCCACCGAGGGCGTGGGGGTGGACGGCGCTGGGGCCTGGGTGGTCGGCTGCACGGCAACCCCGGTCACGGTCGGCGACGCTCCCGGCCCGGCCAGGAAGGGCAGAAATGCGAACGCCAGGTAGGCCAGCACGCCGCACAGCACCACGAAGACGATGCTTTTGGTGGTAAAGGGCCTTCGATCGCTGTCCATGGTTACCCCGCTTGTGAGTCGATTTGCCCGGTTTGCCGGCAGGCGCCGTGCCCTTTGTGGCCACGGCGCCTGCCTGTGATTCAAACAGCGCCCCTGCGGGCGCCAGTAGCCGGCGTCATTCCTTCCGGGGCCGGGATACGGTACCGCTGGCTGCCAGGGTCCTGCGGGCAGCCACTCCCGCTGCAGCGAGCATCATCACGACGATGCCAGCGGCCCAGGGGGCGATGGAAACGTCAGTCGAACCTGCCACTGCAGTCTGGACATTGAAGCCAGGGTTGTTGGCCGCTACGGCACCTTGACCCGCCGGCGCACCCACAACAGCACCTCTGGGAGTTTCGCCCGGAGTCACCGGCGTAACAGCAGGCGGGACCACCGGAGGAACAACAGGCGGCACTACTGGCGGGACCGTTGTGGGCTTGCAATCGTTGTTAAAGGTTGCCTGCCCGTTAGCCGTCCAGTTCTGGCCTGCAGGCAGCACCTTGCCGTTGTTCGGCGGGATGATGTCTTCAGTGTGCTGGTGGTTGGCGTTGGCGTGGCCGTTGAGCCCCTGCAGGGCGATCGTAATCGACTCGTACGGGTTCTTGTCCGAGCCGGTGGCGTGGCAGATGGTGATCTTGTGATCGCCGTTGCCGTTACCGTTGCCGTTACCCTCGCCTGGTGCGGCGCAGCCTGCATTCCAGATACTGGCCTTGTCAAGGTTCTGGCCGCCGGGAAGAACTTTCCCGTCGTTGGCCGGAATGATGTCCTCATGGTGCTGGTGGCCCACGTGGGCGTTGAGCGCGTTGAGGCTGATGGTCTCCGACACGTAGGGATTGCTTTCCGAGCCGGTGGCGTGGCAAATGGTGATCTTTTTCTCGTCCTCAGAAGGCGACGCGGTGGCCGGCGCAGTGGCACCCAATAGCGCAAGACCCGCGACACCAAAAGCGGCAAGGATCCGTTTCATTTCCGTCTCCATCCATTGTCTGGTCCAAACTGATCAGACAGGTGGAAGAACGGCGCCATCCCCGACACGGAGGGCTAAAGGCAAACGGACAGCATCGGGGCGACGGTTCTCCCAGATGCGAATCATCAGTTTGCTAACCAGATAAGGCTAGACAGACGGACACCAGGATGTCTCCAGTACTCAGTACGCGCCTTACAGGGCGGGCCCTACTGACCGGCCCCGGAACCGTACTCAGTCCGCGTACCAGCAAGTAGCCAGCAGGGACATACCTAGGCTTCGGCCGGTTCCTCATACTTGGGGAAGACGGGCGCCGGAGCCGGCAGCGGAGTTCCGGCGACAATAGGTGTGGTGAGCGCGGAGAACTGGCGGGATCCGCCGTCGGGCTGTCCCAGGGTGTCCAACAGCGCGGCGGTGGCGGTGGGCATCACTGGCTGGGCCAGGATAGCCACGATGCGCAGCACTTCCAGCGTCACGTACAGCACGGTGTTCATGCGTTCGACGTCGGTCTTCCGCAGTACCCAGGGAGCCTGCTCGGCAAAGTAGGCGTTGGTGTCCCCCAGGACGCCCCAGATGGCCTCGAGTGCGCGGCTGAATTCCTGCTTTTCGAAGGCGGCCCGGGCAGTCTCCAGGAGTCCGTTGGCCTGTGCCAGGATCGCGGTGTCTTCAGCCGTGAAGGCACCCGGAACCGGGACCCGGCCCTCGCAGTTCTTGGCCACCATGGACAGCGAACGCTGCGCCAGGTTGCCGAAGTTGTTGGCCAGGTCCGAGTTCATGCGGCCCACGATGGCTTCGTGGTTGTAGCTGCCGTCGGCGCCGAACGGGACCTCTCGGAGGAAGAAGAACCGTACCTGGTCCAGCCCGTACTGCGCCACGAAGTCTGCCGGTGCCACCACGTTGCCGAGCGACTTGGACATCTTCACACCGTTGTTGTGCAGGAAGCCGTGGATCATGACGCGCTTGGGCAGCTCAATGCCGGCGCTCATCAGGAACGCCGGCCAGTAGATGGCGTGGAACCGTGAGATGTCCTTGCCGATCACATGCACATCGGCGGGCCAGAACTTCCTGAACGATTCCGAATCGACGTCCGGGTAGCCGACGCCGGTCAGGTAGTTGGTGAGCGCGTCCACCCAGACGTACATCACGTGCTTGTCGTTGCCGGGGACGGGGACACCCCAGTCGAACGTGGTGCGGCTGATCGACAGGTCTTCGAGGCCGCGCTTGACGAAGCTGATGACCTCGTTGAATCGGGACTGCGGTGCCCCGAACTCCGGCTGGGCCTCGTACAGCGCCAGCAGGCGGTCCTGGTAGGAGGACAGCCGGAAGAAGTAGCTCTCCTCAGCCGTCCACGTCACCTCGGTGTCCGTCTCCTTGGAGTACCGCACGCCGTCGTCCTTGACCAGGGTGTCGTCCTCCACGTAGAAGGCCTCGTCCCGGACGGAGTACCAGCCCTCGTACTTGGACAGGTAGATATCGCCGTTGGCTTCCATCTTCTTCCAGATGGCCTGCGACGCGGCGTAGTGGTCAGCGTCCGTGGTCCGGATGAAGCGGTCGTAGGTGATCCCCAGCGCGGCGTGGGCAGACTTGTAAATTTCCGCGTTGCGGTCCACCAGCTCCTTGGGCGTGAGGCCTTCCTTCTCGGCCGCCTGCGCAATCTTCATGCCGTGCTCATCCGTCCCCGTCAGGAACATCACGTCAAAGCCGTCCAGCCGCTTGAAGCGCGCCATGGCGTCGGTGGCGATGTACTCGTAGGCATGTCCGATGTGCGGAACACCGTTCGGGTAGGTGATGGCCGTGGTGATGTAGAACGGGGTTTTGGCTGTTGCGCTCACGTGCGGACGTTACCTTTGGTGCGAAGGGGCAGGGCTAGATCAGTTCAGTCAGCGTATCGCTCAGGCGGACCAGTTCGTGGTCGTGTGAAGCGACCAGTACTGCGATGCCGTCCGAGGTGGTGTCCTTGAGGATGCTGATGATGCGGTTGGCTGAGGCCCTGTCCAGGCTGGCCGTGGGCTCATCAACCACCAGGACGCGCGTACCCAGGATCAGGGCGCGGGCGATCGCCACACGCTGGCGTTCACCACCGGACAGCTGGGCCGGACGGTGCCGCATCCGGCGGCCCAGGCCCACCAGGTCCAGGAGGTCCTTGGCCATGTCGCGGCGCTGGTCCACCTCGCCGTCGGGCACGGCCGGCAGGAGGACGTTCTCGAGGGCGCTCATGCCGTCGATCAGGGCGCCGCCCTGGTCAACGTAACCGATCAGGGCCCGACGGCGGTCGGCGATTTCGTCGTCGCCCATGCTTTCGAGGGAATCCCCTTCCCAGAAGACACGGCCCGACGTCGGCAGGGTCAGTCCCGCGCCTACGGTCAGGATGCTGGTCTTGCCGGATCCGCTTCGGCCGGCCACGCAGTGCATCTCGCCGGCGTGCAGCGTGAGGTCGAAGTTCTCGACGACGCTGACGGCTTCGGCACCGCTTTTGCCGCCGCCATAGCGGATGGTGATGTCGCTCAGTTCCAGCGGGGTCTCGTGGTCCGCGGCCTTGACGATGGTGTTGGCACGGGTCTGCAGGGGCGACTCAGCCGAGCCGGACCTCCGGCTCCGGTAAACGTTCGTCTCGTTTGTCATTGGACCACTTTCGTTGCAATCGGTATCCAGCAAAGTACAGCCACGAGGCCGGCGACGCCGGCCCATAGCGCGGCATACGGGGCAAGGAGGAGCCCGATGCCCAGCGCGCCCAGGACGCCCAGCGGCAGGGCCACCGTGCCCACCAGCGCGTTTTCGAAAAGACGGACCTGGCGGAGCATGTCCGGGTTCCAGCCCATGGCCTCAAGGATGCCCAGGTACTGGCGTTTGGCGTTCAGCTCAAACCGGCCGGTGACCAGGGTCAGGACCAGCCCCACTGCGACGCCGGCGAGTGCAAGGAGCATGCTGGGCATCGCCACGCTTGCTGCGGCCAGGCCGCTGAGGGCGCTCGCTCCGGCAGCACGGGGGACGTCGATGAGCAAGGCAACCAGCCCGCCCACCGCGGCTCCGAACACTCCGACTGCGACGGCCAGGGACAGGGTGTTGAACTTGTTGGTGCTGAGCTGCCGGTTGGCAAAGGTCAGCGGGGAGTCCACCGGGATCAGCCGCTCGTCGTGCTGCGGTTCCTGGTCCACCTCATCACGGTGGCGCAGCTGTTGGGCGGCGAAGAAGGCCGCTGCCGCATACAGGACCAGGACGGAGGCTGAGACGATGGCTGTGGTTATGCTCCAGCTCACCAGGCTCAGGATGATCCCGGCTACCGCGAGCAGCGCAGCGCCGACACCGAATTCCTCAAGCACCCAGTTCCTGATGCGCACTTGGGTCCAGCCCATGGCGCGGAGGGTCCCGGCTTCACGTTTGCGTTTGCGGATGTAGCTGACGGTGGAGGCGCCGGTCAACAGCGCGGCTCCGCACAGCGTCAGGAAGAGCAGTGTCACGTTGGTCCCGGTGAGGGAGCCGGAGACTGCGTCCGCTGCATTCTGCCGGACCCAGGACTGCTGGACAGTGCCCAGCGCTGACTCCTTGCCGGCGTCGTCCTTGGAGTATCCGGGGACAAAAATGCTGGCGTCCTCACGGGCGGAACCGGCCACAACAGTAGCCTCAAGACCCATTTCGCGGATCTCGCTGGCGAGTTTTTCGACGTCGGGCTGGGCTTCCTTCCAGCTTCCGGGGGCCTTGGCCCGGACACGTACGGCATCGATCACGGCGGCGTTGTCCTTGTAACCGCGTGCTGCGGCCAGGCCGTAGAAGTCGGTGATGGCACCGGCTGACTGGCTCGCCAGTCCGGTGGCACTGAGTGAAGGCTTGAGTTCGGTATCGGTGACCGTCTTGCCTTCGGCATCCTTGGTGAGGGTAAACGGAGTGGGGTCGTAGCCACCCAGCGGGAGGCGGTTGACGTCGCCGGCGGCCTTCTCGACAGCCGCGGGGTCAAAGGTCCCGTAGACCATGGCCAAGGGAGCCGCGAGCTTCTCCCCTGTTGCCAGGTCTTCCCGGTAGGACCGTTCGTCCACGGGTTCACGCTGCGTCTGGTCCACCGGGGCGCCGTTGGCACCCTTCTCCGGCAGCCGGTTTACGGTGACCCAGTCGCCGGGAACGGCGGTCTTCTGGACTGCCCCGTTGGCCGCGGCTTCGCCGTCCGTGTACTTCGGCGCGGCAGCGAAGTCGGTGCTCCACGTGGCCGGGGTGTAGAGCCCCTGGTTGAAGTTGCCGGCGCTGCCGAGGAGACCGGAGTGGTCGGTGGAGCCGGGCCAGGACAGCGCGAACGGGTCCTTGGACACAAACGGCAGGTAGTCCTTACCGAGGGAACGCGTGGCGGTGCCGACTTCCTTGACAACCTTGCCCGCGGCGTCGATTTCCTCGATCTTGACATTGTATTTGAGGTCCAGGGACGTGCCGGAACGGACAACCAGGGGAATGGCCTGCGAGTCCGCAGTCAGCTGTCCGCTGCGCTTCGCCTGCTGGTACTGGGTCATCAACGGTGCCCAGTACTTGAGCTTGACGCCGAGGAAGTCGGGGCCCTCTTTGAGCTCTTCCTGGCTGATGCCGTTAGTGAAGAGGCTTTCGAAGTGCCGGCCGATGGCACCAGCGTTCCGCGCGTCAGCGGGCGGGGCCTTCTCCAGCGGGGCGAGGAAGTCGCCGGCTGAGCCGAGCAGGGCGCGCTCGGAGACGGGGTCGACGGCGACCACGGACTCGGTCACTTCGGGAGACAGCGGCAGTGACACCGAAAGATTGAACAGGTTGTGTTCGGAGCCGCCGGCTGGAGCGGGGAATTTGATGCCCGTCTCGCCTGCGGGAGGGGCAATCCGGATGCTGGTGCCGCCGGCCGTCTGCTCTTCGATCAGGCGGGCCTTGCCCAGGCTGCCCTCGGCGGAGGACTTGAACAAGGTCTGTTCGGAGACACCGTCGGAGCTGACGGCACTGGCGGTCAGGCGGTACTTCTTGGCGGTGTCGCCGAGCACGGACTCAGCTGCGGGCCATTTGCTGGGATCTGTGGCGCCGGCGGCCTGGTCCGTGGTCGCTGTGCCTGCCAGCCCGGAGTTGTAGCCAAGGTAGTCCATGGCGTCGAGCCGTGGCGCTTCGAGGTTCTGCGTTACGCGGGACACCAAGCTAATGGGGGCCGCCACGGACGTTCCGGAAAGCTTCCGGATTTTCTCGAGCTGGTCAAAGCCGATGCCGCCGCCGCCGTTGGCGATCTCCGGCTGCATCAGCGCCCCGGAGCCGGCCTTGGCCTGGACCAGGACGTCGTAGAGACCCCGCGAGTTCTCATCCACCGTTCGGTTGAGTGCGGCCTGCGACTGGCCTTGGACGAGGACCGACAAGCACATGGCTGCGATCAAGATGGCCGCGGTCAGCAGCAGCACTTTGCTTCTGATGAACCTCTGGACGGCGTTCATTGGGCTCCCTGAAACCTGGATTGCGTGCGCACACCGGGATCCGCAGGCGGCGGATATATAGGATTTCCTGCCTGGTGTGCAAAAAGTATTGGCCGGTCTGCCGGCGTGGTCCTGAAACAGGACCTAGCCATTGTAAGCAGACCGGCCAATCATACGTGGCCGACGTTAAGGTTCGGTCACGCGTAGTTGATGGCGGTGCGGTTCTTAGTCCTCGAGGTCCACTTCGCGGACCATTTCGGCGCCGATGCCTGCCTTGATGGCGTCAAGCACCTGCTGCGGAACGGAACTGTCGATGGTCAGCAGTGCCAGAACCTGGCCGCCTTCCGCCTGCCGTGCCACCTGCATGCCGGCAATGTTGATGTTGTTCATGCCCAGGATGTGTCCGATGGTTCCGATCACACCCGGCCGGTCGGCGTAGGCCACCACCACGAGGTGCTCGCTGATGGGGATCTCAACGTCGTAGCCGTTGACGCCGACGAGCTTCTGGATCTGCTTCGGACCCGTGAGCGTACCTGCCACGGAGATCTGGCTGCCGTCGCTCAAAGCACCCCGGATGGTGAGGACGTTGCGGTAGTCCTCCGCTTCCGCCGTCGTGATGAGGCGGACGTTGATGCCGCGCTGTTCGGCGATGACCGGGGCGTTGACGTAGGAGACCTGTTCGGTCACCACATCGGCAAAGATGCCCTTGAGCGCGGCCAGTTCCAGGACCTTGACGTCCAGCGCCGCGATCTCGCCGGCCACCTCGACGTCGATCTGGGTCAGGGAGGCGTGGGTCAGCGCGGTGAAGATCCGGCCCAGCTTTTCGATCAGCGGGATGCCCGGACGGACATCGGAGGCGATCACGCCGCCGGCCACGTTCACGGCATCCGGTACCAGTTCGCCGGCCAGTGCCAAGCGAACGGACTTGGCAACCGAGACGCCTGCCTTCTCCTGGGCTTCATCGGTGGATGCACCCAGGTGCGGGGTGACCACCACGTTGTCCAGGGCGAAGAACGGCAGGTCCGTGCTGGGTTCCTTGACGAAGACGTCCACGGCTGCGCCGGCGATCTGGCGGTCCTGCAGGGCTGCGTAGAGAGCCTCTTCGTCCACGAGGCCGCCACGGGCCACGTTGACCACGTAGGCGGTGGACTTCATCTTGGTGAACGCGTCAGCGCCGAGCATGCCGACGGTTTCCGGCGTCTTGGGCATGTGGATGGTAACGAAGTCCGACTGGCTCAGCAATTCATCGAGGGTGACGAGCTTGACGCCGAGCTGCGCGGCGCGGGCCGAGGTGATGTACGGATCGTAGGCGAGGATTTCGGTGTCGAAGCCCTGGAGGCGGGCAGCAACGAGCGCACCGATGCGGCCCAGGCCGATGATGCCGATCTTCTTCTCGAATAGTTCGATGCCGGTGTACTTGGAGCGCTTCCACTCACCGTTTTTCAGCGCGGAGCTGGCCTGCGGGATGTGGCGTGCGAGGCTCAGGATGTGGCCCACCGTCAGTTCCGCTGCCGAAATGATGTTCGACGTCGGGGCGTTGACCACCATCACGCCGGCCTGTGTGGCGGCTTTAATGTCAACGTTGTCCAGGCCAACACCAGCGCGGGCGATGACCTTGAGGTTCTTCGCGGCGGCAATGGCTTCGGCGTCCAGGTGGGTGGCGGAGCGGACCAGGATGGCGTCCACGTCCGCGATGGCGGCGAGCAGCTGGGACCGGTCGGAGCCGTCAGTCTGGCGGATCTCGAAGTCCGGGCCGAGGGCCTCGATGGTGGCGGGCGAAAGTTCTTCGGCGAGCAGTACTACGGGTTTTGACACGAGTGATCCTCTGCGTTGCAGTCCTTGGGATGGAACAAGTCTAGGCGGACGGAAAGGCCGGGCTCACATTGTTAAGTGAACCCGGCCTCATGATGGCACCCCGAGGGGCACCGGCACAGCAGACTTAGCGGGCTGCGGAGCCCTCTACGTAGTCCTCGTCCGTCTGCTGCCAGGCGAACAGGGAGCGCAACTCGCGGCCAACGGCCTCGATCGGGTGCTGCTCAGCCTTGGCACGCAGGGCCTTGAACTCTTCGCCGCCGTTGTCCTGGTCGTCGATGAAGCGCTTGGCGAACGCGCCGCTCTGGATGTCGGCGAGGACAGCCTGCATGTTTTCCTTCACCTCGGGGGTGATGACGCGCGGGCCGGAGACGTAGTCGCCGTACTCTGCGGTGTCGGAAACGCTCCAGCGCTGCTTGGCGATGCCGCCTTCCCACATGAGGTCAACGATGAGCTTGAGCTCGTGAAGGACCTCGAAGTAGGCGATCTGCGGCTGGTAGCCGGCTTCGGTCAGGGTTTCGAAGCCGTACTGGACCAGCTGGGACACGCCGCCGCAGAGGACGGACTGCTCGCCGAAGAGGTCGGTTTCGGTCTCTTCGGTGAAGGTGGTCTTGATGACGCCGGCGCGGGTGCCGCCGATGGCCTTGGCGTAGGACTTGGCCAGGTCCCAGGCTGCGCCGGTGGCGTCCTGCTCCACGGCGATGATGTCCGGGATGCCTCGGCCGGCTTCGAATTCGCGGCGCACGGTGTGTCCCGGAGCCTTCGGGGCGATCAGGATGACGTCAACGCCCTCCGGTGCCTCGATGTAGCCGAAGCGGATGTTGAAGCCGTGGGCGAAGGCCAGGGCCTTGCCCGGGGTCAGCTTGTCCTTGATGGAGTCGTTGTAGATCGAGCGCTGGTACTGGTCCGGCGCCAGGATCATGATGACGTCGGCCCATTCGGCGGCGTCGGCAACGGTCAGGGCCTTGAAGCCGGCTTCTTCGGCCTTGGCGATCGACGTCGAGCCTTCCTTGAGGGCGATGACAACCTCGACGCCGGAGTCGCGCAGGTTCAGCGCGTGGGCGTGGCCCTGGGAGCCATAGCCAACAATGGCGACCTTGCGACCCTGGATGATCGACAGATCGGCGTCGTCGTCGTAGAACATTTCAGTCACTTGGGTAACTCCTCTTGAGTGATTCACTGGGTAATTAGTCTGGGGTGTTGCGGTACTGCACGGGCATTGCGCCGCAGGTGGGGCTGTGCCCCGCCTTAACTAAGCGCTGCGCAAGGCCCTGTCACTCATGGAGCGGGATCCCCGTCCAACGGCCAGGGTGCCGGACTGCACAATTTCGCGGATGCCGAAGGGCTCAAGCACTGAGAGCAGCGCCGTGAGCTTTTCGGGGTGGCCTGTTGCTTCAATAACCACGGAGTCTGTGGAGACGTCAACCACTGAAGCACGGAACAGGTCTGCAGCCTGGGTCACCTGCAGACGAGTCGCGGCATCCGCACGTACCTTGACCAGGATGTGGTCTCGCTGTACGGAAGATTCGGAGGTCAGCTCAACAATCTTGATCACGTTGACCAGCTTATTGAGCTGCTTGGTGACCTGTTCAATCAGGTCACCATCGGCGTCGACGACGACGGTCATCCGGGACATGCCCGGAACTTCCGTCGGGCCCACGGCCAGGGAGTTGATGTTAAAGGCGCGTCGGGCGAACAGGCTCGCGACGCGGGTCAGTACACCGGGCTTGTCTTCAACCAGAACGGACAGTGTGTGGCGGGTCATATTCAGTCCTCCTCTTCCCATTCCGGGGTCATGTTGCGGGCAACCTGGATCTGGTCGTTGCTCACGCCGGCGGGCACCATCGGCCACACCATGGAGTCGGGGCTCACCACGAAGTCGATAACCACGGGGCGGTCATTGATTTCGAGGGCCTTCTGGATGGTGGCATCAATATCCTCGTCCCGCTCGCAGCGGAAGGAGGCACAGCCGTAGGCCTCCCCCAGCTTGACGAAGTCGGGGATGCGGACGGTCTCGTGGCCGGTGTTGAGGTCCGTGTTGGAGTAGCGTCCCTCGTAGAAGAGGGTCTGCCACTGGCGGACCATGCCCAGCGAGGAGTTGTTGATGATGGCAACCTTGATGGGGATCTTGTTGATGGTGCAGGTGGCCAGTTCCTGGTTGGTCATCTGGAAGCAGCCGTCGCCGTCGATGGCCCAGACCACACGGTCCGGCTCCCCCACTTTGGCGCCCATGGCAGCCGGTACGGCATAGCCCATGGTGCCTGCGCCGCCTGAGTTCAGCCAGGCGTGCGGGCGCTCGTACTTGATGAACTGTGCCGCCCACATCTGGTGCTGGCCCACGCCGGCAACGTAGATGCCTTCGGGGCCGGTCAGTGCGCCGATGCGTTCGATGACGCGCTGCGGGGCACTCAGTCCGTCCTCGGGCTCGGTCCAGCCCAGCGGGTAGGTTTCCTTAAGGTTGTTAAGGAACGCCCACCAGGTGGTGAGGTCCGGCGTGCCGGCGGATTCGAACTGTGAGCGCACAGCCTCGGTGAGCTCGGGGATGATTTCCTTGACGGATCCCACGATCGGCACGTCGGCGGTCCGGTTCTTGGAGATTTCGGCGGGATCGATATCCGCGTGGATCACCTTGGCGTTCGGGGCGAAGGACTTCAGGATGCCCGTCACCCGGTCATCGAAGCGGGCTCCAAGCGTGATCAGCAGATCGGACTGCTGCAGCGCGGTGACCGCAGAAACAGTGCCGTGCATACCCGGCATGCCCACGTGCTGCGGGTGGGAATCTGGGAACACACCACGTGCCATCAGGGTGGTGACAACGGGGGCGCCCGTGAGTTCCGCCAGTTCGCGGAGTTCCGCGGCAGCGTGTGCCTTCACCACACCGCCGCCCACGTAGAGCACCGGCTTGGTGGCCGAGGCGATCAGCTTGGCGGCTTCGCGGACCTGCTTGTTGTGGCCGCGCGTCACCGGGCGGTAACCGGGGAGGTCAATCTTCGGCGGCCAGGAGAACGTCATCTGACCCTGCTGGGCGTCTTTGGCGATGTCCACCAGGACGGGTCCCGGACGTCCGGAGGAGGCAAGGTGGAAGGCCTCCGCCATAACGTGCGGGATGTCGTTGGGGTCGGTCACCAGGAACGAATGCTTGGTGATCGGCATGGTGATGCCAACAATGTCGGCTTCCTGGAACGCGTCGGTGCCGATCACACCGCTGGACACCTGGCCGGTAATGGCCACCATCGGCACGGAATCCATGTGGGCATCCATGATGGCGGTAACGAGGTTGGTGGCACCGGGTCCCGAGGTGGCGATACAGACACCCACCCGGCCGGTAACCATGGCATAGCCTTGCGCGGCGTGGCCGGCTCCCTGTTCGTGACGGACCAGTACGTGATTCATGCTGGAGGCCATCAAGGGGTCATAGGTAGGCAGGATAGCGCCACCAGGCAAACCAAAAATATCGTCGACGCCGAGTTCTTCGAGCGATCGGACAATAGCTTGCGAGCCGGTCATCACCGTTGGGGGTACAACGTTGTTCGGCCCAAGGACAGGAGAGACAGCGGCAATATCAGCGACGACGGCGGCCTGGTCAGCCGTACGGTCGGCGCGTTCCGGAGCCTTGGGGGCTCCAGCGGACTTAGTAGCCATCAGCGAGGGGCTGATCGGCGATCCTTTGCTCATCGGACTCTTCCTTGTGGATCATCTGTGTACTTGGAAATGCGGAAATAAAAAAACCCCTCAGCCTGGCGGCTTTTCGAGGGGTTGCGCGTGACGGTTCGTTACCAGTCGGGCTAGTGAGCCACGCGCTTGGTAAGGACGACGGCTGCATCTGCAGCGGCGCAGCTTGTAACGAATGCGATCATGCGTTCAGTTTTCCCTCTGTGTGAGATACATGTCAACGAGGACTGTGCGCATCTCACAGTGTGGACTCCATTGTCCACTGGTTGGCCACGTTCCCCCAACTGGGTCGCAGTAACTGTCGTTATGAGCGCTCATAACGACAGTTGCTGCTACCTAGTTGGGCTCAACCAGCGGCCGGAGGTTGAGGAACGAAACCGTGCTACCCGCAGTATGCGCCCGTGGAGGCGCTGTGGACCAGCTTGGCGTACTTGGCGAGCACACCCTTGGTGAACTTGGCGGGGAGGGGCTCCCAGCCGATCTTGCGGGATTCGAGCTCGGCCTCATCAACCAGCAGGTCGAAGCTGCGGGCCGCGATGTCCACGCGGATCCGGTCCCCGTCCTTGACGAAGGCGATGGGGCCGCCGTCGACAGCTTCCGGTGCCACGTGGCCGATGCAGAGGCCGGTGGTTCCGCCGGAGAAGCGGCCGTCGGTGAGGAGCAGGACGTCCTTGCCCAGCCCGGCGCCCTTGATGGCGCCCGTGATGGCGAGCATCTCGCGCATGCCGGGGCCGCCCTTGGGGCCTTCGTAGCGGATGACCACAACGTCGCCGGCCTTGATCAGGCCCTCATCCAGGGCGGCCAGGGCACCCTGCTCGCGCTCGAAGACGCGGGCGGTGCCCTCGAAGACGTCGGCGTCGAAGCCGGCACTCTTCACCACAGCACCCTCGGGCGCCATGGTGCCGTGCAGGATGGTGATGCCGCCGGTCTTGTGGATTGGGTTGTCCATTGCGCGGAGGATCTTGCCGTCCAGGTCCGGTGGGTTGATCGCAGCGAGGTTCTCGGCCACGGTCTTGCCCGTGACGGTGAGGCAGTCGCCGTGCAGCAGGCCGGCGTCGAGCAGTGCGCGCATGATGACCGGCACGCCGCCGATCTTGTCAACGTCCGTCATGACGTAGCGGCCGAACGGCTTCAGGTCGCCCAGGTGCGGGATCTTGTCGCCGATGCGGTTGAAGTCCTCCAGGTTCAGCTCGACTTCAGCTTCGCGGGCGATGGCCAGGAGGTGCAGGACGGCGTTGGTGGAGCCACCGAAGGCCATGGTGACGGCGATGGCGTTTTCGAACGCCTTCTTGGTCATGATGTCCCGGGCGGTGATGCCAAGGCGGAGCAGGTTGACCACTGCCTCGCCGGACTTGCGGGCAAATTCATCACGACGGCGGTCTGCCGAGGGCGGGGCGGCGGAGCCGGGGAGGGACATGCCCAGGGCTTCGCCGATGCAGGCCATGGTGTTGGCGGTGTACATCCCACCGCAGGCGCCTTCGCCGGGGCAGATGGCCTTTTCAATACGGGTCAGGTCTTCGAGGCTCATCTTGCCCGCGGCGCATGCACCGACGGCTTCGAAGGCGTCAATCAGGGTGACTTCCTTTTCGGAGCCGTCCTCAAGCTTGACCCAGCCCGGCATGATGGAGCCGGCGTACAGGAACACACTGGCCAGGTCCAGGCGGGCGGCAGCCATCAGCATGCCGGGGAGGGACTTGTCGCAGCCGGCCAGGAGGACCGAGCCGTCGATGCGCTCGGCCTGCATGACGGTTTCCACGGAGTCGGCAATGACCTCACGGGAAACGAGCGAGAAGTGCATGCCTTCGTGGCCCATGGAGATGCCGTCGGAGACGGAGATGGTGCCGAACTGCATGGGGAAACCACCGCCTGCGTGGACACCTTCCTTGGCGCCCTGGGCCAGCCGGTTCAGGGAGAGGTTGCAGGGAGTGATTTCATTCCAGGAACTCGCAACGCCGATCTGGGGCTTCGCGAAGTCGTCATCGCCCATGCCGACGGCGCGGAACATACCGCGCGCGGGGGCGGCATGGATCCCGTCGGTGACGACCCGGCTGCGGGGTTTGATGTCGATCTTGTTCTCGGTTGCTGTTTGGGTGTCCTCACTCATGGGTCAAAGTCTATGACTCCGATCGGGACGCCAACGACCCGAACAGCCCGTTTGGCCCATTTTCAGGAATATTTCGATCAAATGGTGGACTCTCGTCTCAAATTCTGAGACGGGCCCTTACCGGTCCGCCGGAACCTAGACAGTCCCGTTCGCGCCGACGTACCGTCAGGGAACGGCAACCATGCCATCCGGACTGAAGGGCCCTGCTATGGATTTTGTCTTCTGGATTATCCTCATCGTGCTGATCGTAGGCGTTGTGTGGTGGCTACTGAACCGCAGCAGCTCCTCGAGCACCAGCGACTCCGCGCCGATCCGGACGGACGGCGGCCTCGCCGGAGGAAGCGCAGCCGCCTCGGCCGAAGCCGTCGGCACGACGGGCATCCCCAGCGCTGCGGGCTTCGGCGCCTCTGAGCCGACACCACCGACGACGGCGGACGAGGCGCCCGAGCGGTCCAGCAAGGCAGAATCCCAGGAAGCCGGCGGTGGGCACAAGGCCGGCGGTGAAGAAGTCAGCGTTGAAAAAGACACCAGCGCCGGGCAGAAGGTCGTCGCTGAACCCGACGTTGCCGGTTCCACTGTTACTGCTGGTGCCGCAGATACTGCTGGTGCCAAGGACACTACTGGTCCCGCAGATACCGCTGCAGCTGATGCACCGGAACGCCCGTCCGCCGAAGAACTGTCATCCCCCGAGTCGGCTGGCTCTGGGGTACCCGGCCGACCTGAGCAGCCGGCTGGGCAAGAGGAGCCGGCTCGCCCGGAGTCGCTAGCAGCCCAGGAACCTGGCAGCACGGAGAGTGTGAGCCGGCAGGCAGACGAAGCCGAGTGGGAAACCCAGTGGTCAGAGGCAAGCGCACCAGCCCCATCCGCCGCCAGCCACCGGTCGGCAGGCGAAGCGTCCACGGTGATTGCCGACACCCCAACGTCCGAAGCACCACCGGCCCAGGGCGCCGGATTTGTGCATCACCCGGAATACACGGAGCCCCATGCACCCACGCTGCCCGGCGCAGAAACGGCCGCTGCGGAAGCTGAAGCCGAAGCCGAAGCCGCTGGTACGCAACCCGAAATGGCCGCCGCCGATTCAGCCCCGCACACGGCAAGCGCGGCTCCCGTGCAAGCTGCAGGATCCATGGAGGCCGCGGTAGCCACAGACCCAGCAGTAGCCACAGAGGCTGCTGAAGCCCGGACCATGGAGCCGGCAGCCGTGGCGGACTACGAAGCTGCGCCGGAACCGACCGGGCATCTGGCCGCGGACCAGCCCTACGGCGCCGGTTCGGCGTCGCCCGGCCCGGACGGAAGCGGTCCGGCGGATTTCGAGGTCAAGGCCGACGCCGGAGCGATGGTCTATTACGAGGAGGGGCATCCGGACTATGAGCAGACGAAAGCCGACGTCTGGTTTGAGTCGGCGGCCCATGCGGAAGCTGCCGGCTTCCGGGCTCCCCGGCGGACGCGTATCTGACCGGACGCGAGCACCCTTTCGGGCCTCCGTGGCGGCCAAGCCCACTGCGGGCGCCTTCGCAGTGTGCCTGGCGGTGCTGCTGTCGGGCTGCACGGGGGACGCCAACGATGCCCCCACCGGCAGCATCACAGGAACCGGGACCGGAAACGGGATCGGCCCGGGTAACGCCACGCCGCCGGAGGTCGTGGCGCGGCTCGATCTCCAGCTCGACATTCCCTGGGCCGCGGTATTCCTGCCGAACGGGACCGCCATCATCTCCGAGCGAGACTCAGCTCAGCTGAAGGCTGTCCGTGATGGTAAGGCGGCCACGATCGGCCAGGTCCCCGGCGTTGCTCCTGGCGGTGAGGGAGGCTTGCTGGGACTAGCCCTCTCACCCGGCTTTCCGTCCGACAACTACCTTTACCTGTACTTCACCTCGGCACAGGACAACCGCATCGCCCGGCTGAAGCTGACGGAACAGCCTGACGGATCCCTGGACCTTGGCGACCCCGAGGTGGTCTTTTCCGGAATCCCGAAGGCATCAACCCACAATGGCGGCCGGATCCGCTTCGGCCCGGACGGGTTCCTGTACGTGGGCACAGGCGACTCCCAGCGCCGCGAACAGCCACAGGACCGCAACGCTCTGGGCGGGAAGATCCTGCGGCTGACTCCTGAGGGTGACCCCGCACCTGGCAACCCTTTCGGCAATGCCGTGTACAGCCTGGGCCACCGAAACGTCCAAGGACTGGCGTGGGACAGCGCCGGCCGGCTCTGGTCCAGCGAGTTCGGCCCGGACGTCAACGACGAGCTCAACCTCATCGAGCCGGGAGCCAACTACGGCTGGCCCGCAGTAACAGGCGCACCGCACCGGGAGGGGTACCGCGACGCGAAGGTGGTGTGGCCTTCGACGGCCGACTCCTCACCCAGCGGCCTGGAAATTGCCGGGTCGACCGCCTACCTCGGCGCCCTGCGCGGCCAACGCCTCTGGACGGTGTCCCTGTCCGGTGAGGAGGCAAGCGCTCCTGTGGCCTATTTCACACGGGAATACGGCAGGATCCGGGACGTCATCCGGACTCCCGACGGCGGCTTCTGGCTCCTGACTAACAACAAAAACCCTGATTTTGTGCTGGTTCTTGCCCCTCCCGGCTGAACCTGAGGGGCATCGGGACCTCGATTTCACATGGGTCGGAAGTTCGTGTAGAGTTTCATGTCGTTGCGGAGATCAACCGGGAAAGAAAAAGCCCGGAAGGTCACCACATAACAGATGCACCTCTAGCTCAATTGGCAGAGCAATTGACTCTTAATCAATGGGTTCCGGGTTCAAGTCCCGGGGGGTGCACCAAAGAAACCCCGTCTTCACTGGCCACAAGCCGTGAAGACGGGGTTTCCTTTTTGCCCCTCGATCGCGGTGGGTATTTACGGGCTATTTATTCCCTGCTGCTCCGGGGAAAGAGCTGGGACACGCCGACATCACAGCCGACTGCCTCGAGACTCCGAATCCAACCACCTTTGGCTTCCTTGGCACCACGTACGTCCACCAAAGAGGCACTCATTCCTTCCGGAATACGCCATTATCGCGGCCGCATCGGATCGATAGAGCAAGCCAGCACCGCAACGGTGGCCCCGAAAGCCTCACCCGGAGTGGGTCCCCGCCAAGGCCTGGGCTTCCGCAAAGCCAAGTCAGCGGACTATCTACTGGACAAGATGAAACGCAAAGAAACCATTTACACGGAACACTAGCGTGCGGAATGTGGCGGTACGTCCCTCACAGTGCCCGAACCGGCGGTGATCGGAACCGAGGAATTAGCCATGGCTTCGAGACCCGCTGTCAGTCTGCATTCCGCCAGACACGGGACGGAATTCCCACGTATAAGAGCCGTCAGCCTTGAGGCTCATTCGTAGGTGACCCCAGGTGTCGCTAAACTTCCGCTGCACATAAGAGGGGCTGCTGGTGAACGCCCGGAGGCCGACTCCACCAGTGGACACCTGAAATTGTTGCATCCCGTCCGCAACGCACTGGTCCTCGTTGTTTATCGGGCAGGTCCGCTCATAATTGTGCTGTGAGCCGGACAGCAACACACGAACGCGGTTCGCCCAGAACACGTCAATCCACGGCTTCGCCTTAGAGAAGCGGGTATGGCTCGACGTGTTGCTGGTGAAATACGGATCATGGTAGATAACCGCCAGATGTTTTCCAGCGGCCTTCGCCGCTTTCAGGTCGGCATCCATCTCCGAGGTCATCGCCTGCGCCCGCTTAGCGTTATAACGCCATGTGGCCGTAGGCGCTACAAGAAGGTGCCAGTTGCCCTTGTCGAACGAATACCATTCAAGAGCGTCCTGGAACCGTACAACATCGGAGCTAGTCGCGCTCTTCACCGTGGACACGCACTGCCCATCCATGTACCGGTCAACGTCGTCATTCTCGCCGGGTTCAGCATCATGATTCGGGCCAGCGGTCCAGTACGTCTTGGCCTTAGCCGGACCCCACAACTGGTTGTAAGCCTCGAGCGCGGTACAGGTGCCCTTGTCATACTGGAAATCGCCCAGCGCAAGGAAGTTGTCCAGCGAACCGTCGTTGAGACCGGCGATGATACTAGCCGCGTTCTTACCACTGTGCGACGTGGCCGACGTGTTACCCGCAGGGTTTATGTCCCCGGTGGCGGCGAACTCAAACGACTCATCGGATGGCGGCGGCAGGGCAGCGGGAGTTGGATCGCCAGCCGCATAGACGCGAACCCAATCCACTCGCATCTCGCCAGCGCCGTTAGCAGTGCTGTCTGGAACCCAGTCCAGTTGTAGCGTCTGGTGCATCGAACCGGGAGGCTGGTGCGCGGAGTTGTTGTCCTCAAACCACTTCACCCCATCGACGTAGCCGACCATCCCATTCGGAGACCAGTCAACCGCGTAGTTGTGGAACTGACCAACGTCCAGAGCCTTGGACGCCGACGTCACCGTGTCCGAACATCCAGAGTGGTAGAAGAACTTGATGACGTTCCAGTCACCCATCGTCTCCGCGTAGTTAACTTCGCCGTCACACGGCCACTTCCCGCTATCCGGCCACAGGAGCGCCACCATGTGGTACTCATCGTCACCCGAACCCGCCGCGCGGACCTCCCACCGGCCGTACTTCTGGCGCGCAAACTTCGCGCTCATTCCAGCAGTCGTGCCGTCCGGTGTTCCAGTCATGACCATTTGGGAACCGTCTACCGTGACCTGCTGGGGACTCCGAATGCCATTCCCCGCGTGCCCGGCACTGTTGTACACGGACCACTTCGCGGCGTCCGGTGCGCCGGTATAGTTGAACTCGTCGCCAGCGGTCGGCGTACCCCAGTTCAGATCTGTCGCGGCCGAGCCCGTCGTCGTTGGCATAGTGGGCGTCGGCGTGGCTGATGCTGATGTGGCGACCGGCGCCGCCTGCGTTTCTGCCGGTTGAGTTGAAGGGCCCGAGCAGCCGGCCAGGAAGATTGCCGCTACCCCAAGGGCGACCAATTGTTTCCGCATACGTCAGATGATAAGGGCATCGCGCGGCGAGACCAATGGCTAGATGCCGCTGGCGATGTTGGAGCAGCCCTGAAGCCTTGATACGTCTCGAGAGGACAGGGACACTCCTGTATCCAATGACGAGGATAAAGCGCTTCACCGGGCCGGGCCAGGAGGTGGGCAGAGAAAACGGCGAGTTCATCAAGGAACTCCCCCGCGTCAGCGGTTTCCAGGACAAGGTTCTGGAGGCACCTCCTGAAAGTGGGCCCTGAACCGCTGAAAAACCACGCGGCCAAGACGCCACTTCTGGACGTTTCAGGGTACAACCAAAAAAGGCACCACCACTGCGGAATTTTGCAGTAATGGTGCCAGTCAGATTTACCGGATTCCCGGGATTGCTAGCTGAGCGGGGCACCGTCCACCAGGGCGCGGGTTGACGGCGACGCGAACTGGCTGGCCAGCTCCCTGACCACAGCCTGGAGCTCCTGCCGCAGGGCGTCAGGGTCAATAGTTGCCGCGGCAAGCACCGAGCGTTCCATCTCAACGGCTGCGGCTGCGGCTTCCCGTCCGCTGTCCGTGAGGGACACCACCTGGCTGCGGCGGTCCGAGGTGCTGCGGACGCGGGCAATGTGGCCGTGGGACTCCAACCGGCTCAGGGTTTTACCCATGGTCTGGGCCTGAACGCGCACATATTGGGCGAGTTGGGCCTGTGTCATCGGCCCCTGCGCTGAGAGGACTTCAATAGCGATCACGCCGGCGTGCGTCAGTCCGATGGCGCTTAGCTTTTCGTTCCAGGAGTGTTCTACGAGGCGTGCCGCAGTGGACAATAGGCGCCCAGTGGGCCAGCGATCCATGTCAGGCATACCAGCAAGTATAGCTAAGGCTGGTTAGCACCGGTCGTGGATGCTTACTAAACTGGTGTGTTCCGCCTGCAACGAGGAGATTAACAGTGGCTGACAGACTCTTGACCGGCGACGTGGCGCCCGGCTTCACCCTGAAGGATTCGTCGGGTAAAGACGTCAACCTGGCTTCCGGCCACAGCGGCAGCACCATCGTGTATTTCTACCCAGCCGCCGCCACCCCCGGCTGCACGAAACAGGCCTGCGATTTCCGCGACAGCCTGGCATCCTTCACGTCGGCCGGTTATCGGGTCCTGGGCGTCTCCCCCGATTCCGTGGACAAACTTGCTGCCTTTGCCGCCAACGAGGACCTTAGCTTTCCGTTGCTTTCGGACGAGGACCATGCCGTGGCCGAAGCCTATGGTGCCTGGGGCGAAAAGAAGAATTACGGACGGACCTATGAGGGACTGATCCGCAGCACCGTGGTGATCGATCCCGACGGAAAAGTGGCGCTTGCCCAGTACAACGTCCGGGCCACCGGCCACGTGGCAAAACTCCGGCGCGACCTCAAAGTGGTCGCGTAACGCATTACGCGGGAAGTGGCGCCGGTACGGGCGGCAGGAACCGGCTGACCGGAACCCCGCCGGCCCGAGGCTACAATGGAAACTGGCATCCGCCGTCGTACGTTTTTATCCGTAGGCCATCTGGCCAAGGTTGAAGACAACGGCAGCAACTGCCAAGCGCGAGTGGTGAAATTGGCAGACACGCAGGATTTAGGTTCCTGTGCCTTCGGGCGTGGGGGTTCAAGTCCCCCCTTGCGCACACTTACACAGAGATCCCGGGCCCACAGGCCCGGGATCTCCGTCATTTAACTGCCCATCTACCGTGTTCTGCTGGGCTTTCCCTGCGGGCTGGCCGCGAATCTAAAAAACTCTTGGCGATCCACCCATCCGCTTCCGTGCTCCGGCCGAATACCCATTGAGACACCAGCCAAGGGCAGGTGCCCAACAGTCGGAAAAGGCCACGCGGCAGGCATCAGGTCAGCCGCAGGCAAGAAATCGGCACAAACAAGGAGAACCGAAATGCAGTCATTCAAGCGCACATCCTTCACCGTCGCAGGCGTTGCAGCTGCAGCCCTGCTGAGCCTTACCGCCTGCGGTGGAACAGCAACCACAACCCCGAGCTCCTCCGCTCCGGCCGCCACCCCGTCAGCGACGAAGATGGCCCCGTCGCCGTCCGCCAGTGCTGCTGCCATGGATCCGGCCGCAAACCTCGTTGGCGCAGGCTGCGCCGGCTACGCCGAGAAGGTCCCCACCGGGGCAGGCTCGGTTGCCGGGATGGCCCTTGACCCGGTAGCGGTCGCGGCATCCAACAACCCCATCCTGACCACCCTCACGGCAGCTGTCTCCGGCAAGCTGAACCCGAAGGTTGACCTGGTTGACACCCTTAACGGCGGCGAGTTCACGGTCTTCGCTCCGGTGGATGACGCCTTCGCCAAGATCGATGCCGCCACCATTGAGACGCTCAAGACGGACGACGCCCTGCTGAGCAAGATCCTGACCTACCACGTGGTCCCCGGCCAGATCACCCCTGACAAGATCGCCGGCACACACGCCACGGTCCAGGGCGGTTCAGTCACCGTGACCGGCAGCAAGGATGCCCTCATGGTTGATGGCGCCAGCGTGATCTGCGGCGGCGTCCAGACCAAGAACGCCACCGTTTACCTGATCGACTCGGTGCTGATGCCCAAGTAGTCGGCTTTCAAGCCCAGAGGCCTGTTCCGCACCCGGAACAGGCCTCTGGCGTGTGTCCAGGGAGCACCGGGGTGTGTCAACTAGACTGTGTCCTTGGCCCGCAGTCCGCGGCGCCGGCCAGAAGCAGCCAGAGGTGATAGACGAGTGCCCAGCAGTACTTCGCGGCGAACGGTCATCAAGACCGGCGCCGTTTTTATGGCGTTAGGCCTGACCTCCTGTACCGGCAACCCACCGCCTTCGCCCTCGGCAACGTCTCCTTCGACGGCGCCCGCCGGCGCTGAACCCACCGAAACGTTCACGTTCGGCACGGCGTCCCAGCCCCTCGGCCTGGACCCCGCGCTCTCGAGCGATGTGGAAAGCTACCGGATCACCCGGCAGATCCTCGAAGGCCTGGTGGGTGTGGACCAGACCACCGGAAAACCCACGCCGCTGCTGGCAACGGAATGGTCCGAAGAAAACGAAGGCCGCTCGTACACGTTCAAACTCCGCAGCGGCGTCTCGTTCCAGGACGGCACGCCCTTCAACGCCGACGCCGTGTGTGCCAACTTCAACCGCTGGTTCGCCTTCTCGGCGGAACTGCGGCGGCAGGCGCCGGGAAGCTCGTTCAAGAGCGTGTTCAAGGCACATTCCGACGACGCTGCGCTCTCCATTTTCAAGAGCTGCACGGCCCTTTCCGCTGACACTGTCCGGATCGACCTGACCCAGCGCTTCACCGCGTTCCTCCAGGCGCTCACCCTGCCGGCGTTCGCCATCGCATCCCCGGCCGCCCTGACAGCGGGCACGGCGGATGTCCTGGATCAGACCCGTGGCGGAAACCCGGTCTCCCGGTTCGCCACCAACCCCGTCGGCACAGGACCGTTCAGCCTGGCCGCCTGGGACGAGGCGAGTGTCCAGCTCATCAGCCACAAAAACTACTGGGGTGACCGCGGGCAGATCTCCACCATTAGTTTCGTCACGTACGACCACCCCCAGACGCGCCTTCAGGCCCTCCTGGACGGCAAGATCGACGGCTACGACGCCGTCACGGTGGGCAACTTCGATCAGCTGGTCAAGAGGGGCATGCAGATCGTCCAGCGTGATCCTTTCTCGGTGATGTACCTGGGCATCAACCAGGAAATTCCGGTCCTGCAGAACGAAAAAGTGCGGCAGGCCATTGAACTGGCCATCGATAAGGAAACCCTGATCCGCAAGTTCTTCATCGACAACACCGCCAAGGCCTCACAGTTCGTTCCTCCGAAGATCAGCGGTTTCAATAATGACGCTCCCGCGCTGGGCCACGATCCTGTCAAGGCCAAGGCCTATCTGACCGAGGCCGGCTACATCGGGGAAGAGCTCAGGTTCTACTATCCGCTTAACGCCACCCGCCCGTATCTGCCCACGCCGGAGAAAATCTACGCCGAAATCAGCAGGCAACTGACCGCCGTCGGGTTCAACATCAAACCTGTCCCGGTGGACTGGTCCGAAGGTTATCTCCAGAAAGTGCAGTCACCCGGAGACCACGGGCTCCACCTGCTCGGCTGGAATGGCGCGTATGCCGATGCCGATAACTTTGTGGGCCCGCTGTTCGGCGAAAAGAACGGCGAATTCGGCTACCAGGACCCGCAGGTCTTCTCCAAGATCAACCGCGCCCGCGGCCTCCCTGCCGGCAAGGAACGCGACGAGCAGTACCACACCATCAACGCCCAGATCGCGGCCACCGTGCCGGCGGTTCCCATCGCCTTCCCCATCTCGGCACTCGCACTCTCGGACCGCGTCAGCAGCTACCCGGCGTCCCCGGTACTGAGTGAAGTTTTCACAAAGGTACAGCTAAAGCCTTGACGGCCCGGCCCAATTTCAGTATGCGGGCCGCCCGGGGATATTCTTTGACAGCCAGAGCCGCTGCTATCGGAGACTGATTGTGACCTTCATATCCAAGACCCAACATGCCGACGTCGTACTGATTGGCGGCGGCATCATGAGCGCCACGCTCGGGGCATTCATCAAGCAGCTTGAACCGAACTGGACCATCTCCCTGTTCGAACGTCTGGACCAGCCCGGGCTGGAAAGTTCCGACCCTTGGAACAACGCAGGAACGGGCCATGCCGCCCTGTGCGAGCTGAACTACTCCCCCGCAGCCAAAGACGGCTCGGTGAACCCGGCCAAGGCCCTGCTCATCAACGAACAGTTCCAGCTGTCCCGCCAGTTCTGGTCCCATCTTGTGGAGGAATCCCTGATCGGCTCGCCGAAGGGCTTCATCAACACCGTCCCGCACATGAGCTTTGTCATCGGCGAGGACAACACCAAATTCCTCAAGACCCGCTACGAAGCGCTCAAGCCCCACACGCTGTTCCGCAGCATGGAGTACTCCGAGGACCACGCCCAGATCGCCAAATGGGCGCCGCTGATCGTCAAGGGCCGCGACGCGAAGCAGCGTATCGCCGCCACCCGGGCAACCGAGGGGACCGACGTCGACTTCGGGGCACTGACCCGTGAGCTCACCACCTACCTCGGGAACAACGGCGTCGAAATCAATTACGGCCATGACGTCAGCGGCATCTCCAAGGCGTCCGACGGTGGCTGGGACCTTTCGATCAAGCACCCGGCTTCCGGGGAACACGGCAAGATCCACGCCAAGTTTGTGTTTGTGGGCGCCGGCGGCGGGGCCCTGCACCTCCTCCAGGCCTCCGGCATCCCGGAGAGCAAGGGCTTCGGCGGATTCCCCGTGTCCGGCCAGTTCTTCCGCTGCACCGACGAGAAACTTGCCGCCCAGCACAGCGCCAAGGTCTATGGCCAGGCTTCTGTGGGCGCGCCGCCCATGTCGGTCCCGCACCTTGACACCCGGTACGTCGACGGGAAGCGTTCGCTCCTGTTCGGCCCCTATGCCGGCTTCTCCACCAATTTCCTGAAGAACGGCTCGTACCTTGACTTGCCGCTGTCCATCCGGCCCAGCAACATCATCCCGATGCTTGCAGTCGCCAAGGACAACATGGACCTCACCGCGTACCTCGTCAAGGAAGTTGCCAAGCGCCACGGGGACAAGGTGGAAGCGCTGCGCGAATACTATCCCGAAGCCAAGGACGGCGACTGGGAGTTGATCACCGCCGGCCAGCGTGTGCAGATCATCAAGAAGGACCCGAAGCGCGGCGGCGTGCTGCAGTTCGGCACGGAAGTCATCGCCGGCCGCGACGGCACCATCGGGGCGCTTTTGGGTGCGTCGCCCGGCGCATCCACAGCGGTGCCCATCATGATTGAGCTGCTGCAGAAGTCCTTCCCCAAGGACTTCAAGGGCTGGCAGGGCAAGCTTAAGGACATGATGCCGGGCTACGGTGTAAAGCTGGATGAGAATCCGGATCTGGCTGCCGAACTCGAGACGGCAACAGCCAAGGCATTGCAGCTGGAGAGCATTTCCGCCAACCACTGACGCCCGGCATCCGTCCGGCCGGCAGGCCCGGCTGGACGGTCCGGACCGCAGGAGTCCGTCAACACCACAGGAGAGACCCGCGATGTTCCGGCTGGCACAACTTTCATTGGCAAACCGGGCGCTGATCGCGCTGATCACCGTCTTCGCGACGGTGTTCGGCGTGATCACCATGTCATCGCTGAAACAGGAACTCATCCCCTCCATTGAGTTCCCGCAGATCACGGTCCTCTCCGCCATGCCCGGCGCGTCACCCGAGGTGGTGGACAAGCAGGTCAGCGCACCGCTGGAAACCGCCCTGAACGGCGTCGAAGGCCTGGAGTCCACCTCCTCGACGTCACGCAACGGCGTCTCGCAGATCTCCATGGTGTTCACCTACGGGACAAACCTCGACCGCGCCCGGAACCAGATCGACCGCGCCATCTCCAACGCCAAGCGCTCCCTGCCGGAGGACGTGCAGCCGCAGGCCATCGCGGGCAGCATCAGCGACTTCCCCATCGTGTTCCTGGCAGTGTCCTCGGACAAGCCCCTCAGCGAACTGAACGGCGACCTGGCACGCCTCTCCGTTCCCCGGCTCCAGAAGATCGACGGCGTCCGGGGAGCCGACGTGACCGGCGGCGCCACCCAGCACATCGAGATCATCCCCCGGCCCGAGGCGATGGCCGCCAAGGGCACTACGATCGAGTCCATCCGGAACGCCCTCTCCAACAACGGCGCGCTGATCCCGGCCGGGACCATCCAGGATCAGGGCAAGACGCTATCCCTCCAGATCGGCAGCCCGGTTGATTCCCTGGACGCCATCAAGGCACTCCCCCTTGGCGGAGCCAAGGATGCCGCGACGATCGGCACGGTGGCCGACGTTAGCCTGCAGGATGACGAACGGACCTCCATCACCCGGACCAACGGCCAGGAAACGCTGGCGGTGTCCGTGACCAAGAAGCCCGAGGGCGACACCGTGGGAATCTCCCACGCCGTGAACGACTCGTTGGCGGCCCTTGAGGCCGAGCTGGGGTCCAACGCAAAGTTCACCGCCGTGTTCGACCAGGCCCCGTTCATCGAGAAGTCCATCAAGGACCTCACCACCGAGGGCCTGCTCGGGCTGGGCTTCGCTGTCGCCGTCATCCTTGTTTTCCTGATGTCAGCCCGCTCCACCCTTGTTACCGCGGTCTCCATTCCGCTGTCGCTGCTGATCACGTTCATTGGCCTGTCCGCGACGGGCTATTCACTGAACATCCTGACCCTGGGCGCGCTGACCATTGCGATCGGCCGGGTGGTGGACGACTCGATTGTGGTGATCGAAAACATCAAACGCCACCTCAGCTACGGGGAGGAGAAAGTCCCCGCGATCCTCACCGCAATCCGGGAGGTGGCCGGCGCAATCACCGCCTCCACCTTGACCACCGTGGCGGTATTCCTGCCCATTGCCTTCGTGGGCGAGCTCGCCGGCGAACTCTTCCGGCCCTTCGCCCTGACAGTCACCATGGCGCTGCTGGCATCCCTGCTGGTATCGCTGACCATCGTTCCGGTCCTGGCCTACTGGTTCCTCAAGAGCCCTGCCGGTTCCGCCGCCGGTTCGGCCGCCGCTGGTTCGCCCGATGCCCGCGAAACTGCCGCCCGGCTTGCTGCCGCCGCCAGTGCCCAGGCCCAGGAGTCCGAACAGAAGAGCCGGCTGCAGCGTGCCTACCTGCCCGTCCTCAGCAAGACTCAGAAGCACCCGGTGCTGACCCTGGTCGCCGCCGTTCTGGTGCTCGGCGCCACGGCCGCCATGACGCCGCTGCTGTCCACCAACATCCTCGGCGATTCCGGCCAGAACAGCCTAACTGTCCGCCAACTGATGCCAGCGGGCACAAGCCTGGCCGACACCAGCGCAGCCGCCATCAAGGTCGAGGACGTCCTCCGCGGCATCGAAGGTGTCAAGAATGTCCAGCTCACCTCCGGAAATGCGCAGGCAGGTTTTGCCGCCCTGACGTCTTCCGGAGCCGCCAACTCCACGTTCACGGTGGTGACGGATGAAAAGGCCAATCAGGCAAAGCTCCAGGAAACCGTCCGGACCGAAGTGGGCAAGGTAGCCGGTTCCGGGAAAATTACCGTCGGCACGCAGGGGGGTGGCTTCGGGACATCCTCCACGGTGGACATCACCATCAAGGCGGCAACGTCCGAGGACCTCCGGACGGCCAGTGACGCCATGGTTCAGGCCATGACCGGCGTGCCGGAGACCAGCGAGGTGACAACCAACCTCGCGGCCAGCCAGCCGGTGGTCCAGGTCAAGGTTGACCGGGCCAAGACCGCGGCAGCCGGACTGAACGAGGAACAGGTAGCCGGCGTCCTGGCTGCCACCATCAGCCCCCTCCCCGCCGGTACGGTCCGGATCGACACCAACGATTTTCCGGTCCAGATCGGCAAGGGCACCCGGTTCACCAGCATCGACGCGGTGCGCAACATCGCACTCCCTGCATCCGGCGCCCCTGTCACCCTGGGCAGCATTGCGTCCGTGGAACAGGTGGACGTGCCGGTCTCCATTACCGCCAGCAACGGCCAGCGGACCGCCAAAGTGTCAGTCACGCCGTCGGGCTCCAACCTTGGTGCGGTGAACGCGGAGGTGCAGAAGCGCCTCACGGAGGTCAGCCTCCCCGCTGGCGTCACCGCGGAACTCGGCGGCGCCACCACCCAGCAGGCCGAGTCCTTCCAGCAGCTGGGCCTGGCGCTCCTCGCGGCGATCGCGATTGTCTACGTCATTATGGTGGCCACGTTCAAGTCGCTGATCCAGCCCCTGATCCTGCTGGTATCCGTCCCGTTCGCCGCGACAGGCGCCGTCGCGCTGCTGCTGGCCACGGGCGTTCCGCTGGGCCTGCCGTCGCTGATCGGCATGCTGATGCTGGTGGGCATTGTGGTTACCAACGCCATTGTGCTTATCGACCTCATCAACCAGTACAGGCAGCCACGGGACGGCCGCGGCGGGATGAGCGTGGCGGACGCAATCACCCATGGCGCGAGGCAGCGGCTCCGCCCCATCCTGATGACCGCGCTGGCCACCGTTTTCGCCCTGACACCCCTGGCGCTTGGCCTGACCGGGGGCGGCGGCTTCATTTCCCAGCCGCTGGCCGTGGTGGTGATCGGCGGCCTGGTTTCTTCCACGGCGCTGACGCTGGTGCTGGTTCCCGTGCTGTACCGGCTCGTGGAGGGACGGCGGGAGACAAAAGCACTGCTCCGTGCCATGCAGCAGCGCCCGGAGTTTGCGGCGGCCGACGACGTCGATGCCGAGTTCCGCGACTGGACCACCGGCATGGTGCCCCGCGTCAGTGGCCGCCGTGCCGCTCCGGGCGACCCCCTGTAACACCTGGAATATTCTGGCCGGGGAGGCGTTATAGCCGTCGATACATGCAAACGCATGAAAATCGGGTATAGTGGAAGCAAGCCCAGAGAAGCCCAGGAAACGGAAGGCACACCATGCAGATCGGCGTATTCAGCGTCAGTGACATCACCACTGACCCCACCACCGGCCGGACCCCCACGGAGAACGAACGCATCAAGGCGGCCGTGGCGATCGCCAAAAAAGTCGAGGAAATCGGCATGGATGTCTTCGCCCTCGGCGAGCACCACAACCGCCCGTTCTTCTCGTCCTCGCCCACCACCACGCTCGCGTACATCGCAGCGCAGACCGAGCGGATCACCCTCTCCACTGCCACCACGCTGATCACCACCAACGATCCGGTCAAGATCGCCGAAGACTTCGCCATGCTGCAGCACCTGGCCGACGGCCGCGTGGATCTGGTCCTGGGCCGCGGCAACACCGCTCCGGTGTACCCGTGGTTCGGCAAGAACATCCAGGACGGCGTGGAACTGGCCATCGAGAACTACAGCCTGCTGCGCCGGCTGTGGGACGAGGACACAGTGAACTGGTCCGGCAAGTTCCGGACCCCGCTGCAGAACTTCACGTCCACCCCACGCCCGCTCGATGGCGTGGCCCCCTTTGTGTGGCACGGCTCCATCCGCACGCCGCAGATCGCCGAAGTGGCCGCCTACTACGGCGACGGCTTCTTCGCGAACAACATCTTCTGGCCCAAGGAGCACTACCAGCAGCTGATCAGCCTCTACCGTGAGCGCTACGAGCACTACGGCCACGGCAAGGCGGACCAGGCCATCGTGGGCCTCGGCGGCCAGTTCTTTATGCGGAAGAACTCCCAGGACGCCGTGAAGGAATTCCGGCCCTACTTCGACAACGCGCCCGTCTACGGCCACGGCCCGTCGCTGGAGGACTTCACCTCCCAGACACCGCTCACCGTGGGCAGCCCGCAGGAAGTCATCGAAAAGACCCTGACGTTCCGCGAGTACTTCGGCGACTACCAGCGCCAACTGTTCCTGATCGACCACGCAGGCCTGCCCCTGAAGACAGTGCTGGAGCAGCTTGACCTGTTCGGCGAGGAAGTCCTCCCGGTCCTCCGCAAGGAATACGCGGCCCTCAAGCCCGCCCACGTCCCGGATCCGCCCACGCATGCCGGCCGCGTGGCCGCGCTGATGGCTGCACCGGCGCCTGAGACTGCCCCTTCGGAGGCGTGATGGCTGCCGACGGAAACGAATCACCCATCCGCCTGGCGGCGGAAACCTGGGAATCCCTGTTCCGGGCGCAGGTTGCCGTCATGCGCAGGCTGCAGGCCGGAGCTGCCTTCCGAAAGGTGGCCATCAACGAGTACGACGTCCTGTTCACGCTGTCCCGGTGTCCGTCCGGCTGGCTCCGGCTCAATGAACTCAATGACCATGTCCTGCTGAGCCAGTCGAGCCTCAGCAGGCTGGTTGAGAGGCTGGAGAAGCGCGGGCTCGTGGTCCGGATGGCTGCCCCGGACGACGGCCGCGGCGTGCTGCTGAAGCTCACCGAGGAAGGGTCCGCCCTCCAGAAGGAGATCGGCCGGGAGCACGTGCGGGACATCTCCAGTCTGGTGGGGCCGGCCCTGACGGCTGCCGAGCAGAGGGAACTCCAGCGACTGACCGAGAAACTCCGGCATTCCGTGGGAGCGCGGCCGGCAAAGTGACTGCCTGGGGAAATATCTGGCCGGGAAGTAACTGCCCGCCAGTAACCGGGCCGTGCGGGAATCTCAGCCCAGCATGACCAGCTTGGCCGGATCTTCCGGCGGCAACTGGCCGTTGACCACGGCGCTGACGCGCAGCTCGTTCAGTGTCAGGCGCCCGCCAACGGTGGACAGGAACGCGGTGTCGGACGAGTCCCGGCCGGCGGTGATCCGCAGCATCGACTCCCGCGGGGCCAGCCCCGTGGGGTCGATGACGTGCCAGGCGCCATTGACATGGGCCTCGGCTACCGCGTGAAAATCCATGGGGCTCAGCCCCGGCGCGTACACGGCGGTGAGCCGGGCGGGGACGTCCTTGGAACGCAGCAGGGCGATGGCCAGGTGCGCGAAGTCCCGGCACACTCCCCTGCGGTGCAGGAGGGTTTCCACGGCGCCGTCAGTTCCCCTGGAGGAACCGCTGATGTACCGCAATTCCCCGAAGACCCAACTCCGCACGGCCTGGAGCAGTTCGGCACCGTGCAGGCCGCCGAATTCGGCATAGGCCGTGGGCAGGAGCCGGTCCGACTCCGCGTAGCGGCTTGGCCGCACGTAGCGGATGAGCTCAGTCAGGGTGGCTTCTTCCGGGACGGCCTGCCCGGCCACCGTCGCTGAGTACTCAACGGTGACCTCGGCGGGTTCAGTGAATTCCATGTAGTGCAGGCGGCCGCCATGATGGTCCGCGAGTTCCTGCAACGGAACCGGCTGACCGTCGGCCGTGACAGTCAGGGATTCATCAAACGAGGTATAGCCGGGATTCCTGGCTACAGCGATGGCCAGGGCTGCCTTCGTGTCGGCGATGGTCCTGAAAACCATACGTGCTGAAACGGTGCGTTCCATGTATCTCCGGGGTGTGAGGTAGTGGCAGAACTTCCCGCGCTGGCCCGGGGTTGAGGGGCAAGGGGCAGGACTAGTTTTTGATCTCCAGAGACATTAGCATCCGTTGGACGTTCGCGAATTCCGAGCTCTCGTCCACGTACTTTTCGGCCTGGCCCAGGGTGTCAAACGCCTTCGCCGGGGCCACCTTCTCATCCGGGGCGAAGGCCTTCAGGACTCCGAGGTCACCGAACGAGTAGTCCCCTTTTTCTGCCGGGCCACGGACCACATTCCGCAGTTCGCAGGCCTGGCCGTCAGCCCCGCCCACAATGTTGGTGATGCCGTAGGAACCGAAGTAGCGGTAGCCCTGGATGACGCGGAACACCACGTGCGGGGCGATGGTGCCTTCCCCCGTCAGGCTGGGAAGCTCCACCGGCACGCTGCTGATCACAACGTACGGTTTCCGGGCAGACTCGGGGCACTCGGACGACGACGGCGGCAGTCCTGTCCGCAGCGTGGCCACCACCGTGCCGTCCTGCTTTTTCACTTCGATCTTCAGGGCACCCGGCAATGTCCCGTCCTCGGGCGTGACGGACTGGGCGATTAATTCCTCCGGCAGGTCGAAGCTGACGGTCTTCGCCGGATCGGTAAAGGTCTTCCAGGCAGCAGCTGTTGCAGCCGGGCCGGGTGCTGCGGACGTCGAGGCGCCCGCTGTGGCAGAAGGATCCGATGACGGGGACCCCGTAGCGCCGGCGGTTGAGCTCGTGCTGGCGCCAGAGCTGGCCGATGTGTCCGGCTGCGCCGTCCACGCTGAACCGCTGTTACCAGGCGCGCTGCAGCCGGCCGCCAGTCCACCGGCCATCAGCAGCGCTACCGTCCGCACTCCCCACATTGCCGCCTTGTGTGTCATGCAGCCAGCCTATCGGCGCGCGACGGTGGACAAGGGCCGGAGCCTCGTGTCGCCGTCGGACATTCCCCGCGCGCAAGGGACTAGGCTGGTGCCTATGGCGGATGAGCAGTACGGCGCGGACCTTGAGAGCCTGGCGGACATCTCCGCCATCGACATTGCGGACTGGCGGCTGCGGACGTTTGCGCTGTACGACACGGTACGGAAGGTTGCCGCTGAAGATCCGGCGGAGGCCCATTCCCTGTGGCGGCATGAACGCGACCGGATGTTCGCAACGCATCCGGCCTCGGCCCTCAGCGCTAGGGACAAATCGCAGTTCTCCGGCCTGAAGACGGCCGATTACGATCCCATCTACCGCTTCTATGTGCCGCTGACCCTTGAGGGAGCCGGCCGGGAAATGACCGTGGAAACCGCCACCGACGGCGTGGTCCGGTTTGTCCGGCTGGGCACGTTCGATCTTCCCGAACTGGGCCAGCTCGGCGTGTGGAAGCTGCACGGCTACGGCGGCGGGATCTTCGTTCCGTTCCGGGACGCCACGGCTGGCCAGCCCGGCGGAACATATGGCGCCGGCCGGTACCTCCTGGACACCATCAAGGGCGCGTTCCATGGGGTCCATGGCTCGGGGGCGGGCGCGGAGTTTGTCCTGGACTTCAACTTTGCCTACAACCCGTCCTGCGCCTACAACGAGGCCTGGGCCTGCCCGCTGCCCGGCCCGTCCAACCGCCTGGCCGTGGAGATCCCGGTGGGCGAGCTGTACTGAGCCTGCCGGAGCCGGCCACCGGCCACCGGCCGCCGGAGGACGTAGGATGTCATCATGACTGCCAGCGCTCCCCGCCGCCTTGCCCGTGTCCGCCCCCTGTCCCCGGCTGTTGCCGACGAGCACTTCTTCGTGGCCAATGACGCCCCAGACTTCGGCTCCGACGCCGGCCGATCCTGGACAGTCGTTGAATCCCCTTTCGGGGCGTCCCGTCCAAACGCCAACCCCCCGGCCCGGCCCGGCTGGGAAACCGGCACTGTAGTGGACCAGGACTCGTTCACGTTCCTGGCGCCGTCGGTCCCCCTCAACGTCTTCGGCATGGCGCACAACACCGGCCAGGCCGGCCGGGACCTCCCGCCGCAGGCCTTTCACAAGGCGGCATCGAGCGTGATCGGCCCGGATGACGCCATTGAACTGAGCTCAACGGTGGGCTACGTGGACCCGGAAGCGGAACTGACCGTCGTCGTCGGGCGCACCGTCCGTGGCCTGACGCTGGAAACCGCCCGGAGCGCCATCCTTGGATTCACCATCGGCAACGATGTCTCGGCCCGCGATCTGCAGAAGTCGGACGAGCTGTGGATCAGCGCCAAGAGCCAGGACACCTTCACTCCAGTGGGCCCCTGGATTGTGACGGACCTCGACGACTCGGACCGGTCCATCAGCATCGTCCACAACGGCACCGAACTGAAGGCCGCCAGCAGCACCGAGCTCGGCTGGAAGGTGGACGAAATCCTCGTGTACCTGACGTCCTTCATGACCCTGCATGCCGGCGATCTGGTCCTGACCGGCTTCCCGGCGGAGTGTGCCCGCATCCACCCCGGAGACACAGTGGTGTGCTGCGTGGAGGGCATCGGCGAGCTCAGCAACCCGGTCAAGGCGGCATCCTGGGAGGAACCACCGGCCTGATATGTCAGGCTTGACCCATGGAGACCCCTGCTGCGCCCGCCGCCCAGCTGACGCAGCAGCCCACGCGCGGTGCGCCGGCCACCAAGCATTACCGCGGAATCTTCAGGTTTCCGCTGGTGCGGCAGCTCCTCCGCTTCACGGGCGTCGGCATCATCTGCACCGCCACCTCCCTGGCGCTCTATGCGTTGCTGCGCCCCTGGCTGGGACCGCAGCTGGCCAACGCGGCCGCCCTGGTCCTGACGTCTTTGATGAACACGGCATTGAACCGCAGGCTGACGTTCAAGATCTCCGGGCAGCGCCGGATGGCCCGCGACCACCTGAACGGCGTGATCGTCATCGCCGTGGCGCTGGTCATCACAGGCGGCAGCTTGGGCGTGCTGCATTGGCTGCACCCGGACGCCACCGTGTCCGATGAGCTGTGGACCACCACTCTGTCGGGCTTCGTGGCCACCGCCGTGCGGTTCACGATGCTGCGGCACTGGATCTTCCGCCGCGCCCGCCACATCTAGCGACCGAGGGTCCGGACGCTCCCGACGGCGGTGCCCACGGCTGCCGCTGCCTGCTCCAGTTCCTCGGATGTCACCGTTGAGGTGAAGCTGAACCGCACAGCCGTCTGCGCCACTTCGGCGTCAAAGCCCAGCGCGGTCAGCACCGGCGACGGCGCATCCGAGCCAGCGGCGCATGCCGAACCACTCGAGCACACCACACCCTGCCGCTCCAGCTCCAACAGCACGGATTCTCCGCTGGTACCGGGGAAACAAAACGACGCTACTGACGGCAGCCGTTCCGTGCGGTGCCCGGTGAGCAGGGCACCGGGCACCGTGTCCAGGATGGTGGCGATGAAGCGTTCGCGGAGCCCTGCCACTCGAGCCGCCAGCTCCGGCCGTTCAGCGTGCGCGAGCGTCAGGGCGGTGGCCAGCGCCACAGCACCGGCCACGTTTTCGGTTCCCGACCGCCGGCCGCGTTCTTGGCCGCCGCCGTGCACCAGGGGCTCCACACGGGTCCGGCCGCGGAGGTACAGCACGCCGCAGCCCTTGGGTGCGCCGAGCTTGTGGCCGGAAATGCTCAGGGCATCCACGCCCAGCGCCTTGACATCCAGGCGCAGCCAGCCGGCGGCCTGGACGGCGTCGGTATGGAACGGGATGCCCATCGCGGTGGCCACTGCAGCCAGTTCCGCAACCGGCTGGATGGTGCCTACTTCGTTGTTCGCGTACATAATGCTGACGGCGGCGGTCTCCGCCCGGAGCACGGCGGCGAGCGCCGCGGGCGCCACCCGGCCGGCGCTGTCCACGGGAACCACCTCAACGGCGAAGCCGTGGAACCGCTCCAGGTACCGGGCGGACTCTTCCACGGCGGGATGTTCGACGGCGCTGATCACCACGCGGTTCACCGACGGATCCGCAGCCTGCCGGGCCAGGGCGATGCCCTTCACGGCCAGGTTGTCCGCCTCCGTACCGCCCGAGGTGAAGGTGACCTCACCCGGCCGGCAGCCGAGCACCTTGGCCACGGCGGCGCGGGCGCCTGCGAGCGCCGACGCAGCGGCCTCGCCCAGGGTGTGGTGGCTGGAGGGGTTGCCGAACTCGCCGCTTAGGTAGGGCCACATGGCCTCGAGGACTTCGCGGCGGACGGGCGTGGTGGCGGCGGCGTCGAGGAAGATCATGGCCGAATCAGCCGGCCCTCAGTTCGACGTCAAGGCCCAGGTCCAGGGCAGCCACGCTGTGCGTGAGGCCACCGATGGAGATGACGTCCACGCCCGCGGCCGCGATGTCCGCCACGGTGCCGAGGTTGACGTTGCCACTGGCTTCCACAATGGCCCGCCCGGCCACCTGCCGCACGCCGGCCCGGAGCTCATCGATGGTGAAGTTGTCCAGCATGATGGTGTCAACGCCGGCGGCGAGGACAGGCTCGATCTGCTCGGCGCTGTCCACCTCCACCTCGAAGTGCGTGGTGTGCCCCAGCTGGGCCTTGGCCGCGACAAGCAGGGCGGTGAGCTTGGCGGGGTCGCCGCCGGTCATGACGGCCAGGTGGTTGTCCTTGGCCAGCACGGCGTCGGACAGGCTGTAGCGGTGGTTGGCTCCCCCGCCGCAGCGCACCGCGTAGCGCTCCAGCACCCGCAGGCCGGGGGTGGTCTTGCGGGTATCGGTGATGCGCGCTTTGGTACCTTCGACAAGCTCCACGAATTCCGCGGTCTTGGTGGCGATGGCGCTCATGCGCTGGACCAGGTTCAGCGCGACCCGTTCGGCCAGAAGCACGGAGCGGGCGCTGCCCCTCACCCGCGCGAGATGAGTGCCGGCGTCGAACGCTTCACCGTCTACAAGCAACAACTTCACGTCCGTCTCCGGATCAATGAGCTTCATGGCGTCGCGGAAGACGGTTCCGCCGCTGAACACGCCGGGCCCGCGGGCGTTGAGCACGGCGGTGGCCCGGGCCTCCGCCGGGATCAGCAGCTGGGAGGTGATGTCACCGCTGGGCGCGTCCTCGGCGAAGGCCCGCTCCAGGATGTCCCGGACGGGTGCTGCGGGGAGGGTCAGGCTAGTCATTAACGAGGCTCGCTTTCCGGCTCATGGTGTAACGCTTGTCAAAATGTTCGACGGCGGCATCCGCGGGCACGCTGTCGCTGCGGTAATGCGCCCCCAAGGATTCCCGCCGCTCCCGCGCGGCATGCACCAGCAGCTGCGCAGCCAACAAAAGATTGGCATCCTCATGCTCCCGAGGATCGAGGGAATCAGGAACATTCTCAGAGGGTTCGACGACGGCCCAGGAGCCAAGAGCTGCCCCCGCCTCCCGCAGCAACCACCCATCCCGCAAAACCCCAGCGTTAGCAGTCATCAACCGCCGAAGCGCCACCCGAGAAAACGGCCCCGCATCAGCAAAGGATGTTTCCATGGGCCCAGCCGACGGAACCATTTCAAGCTGCCAGGAAATGGACGCTGACGCGTCGTTAAGCATCACCGGCAGTTCCGGAGGTCCCGATAGCGCCGTTGTTGCGTGAGCGGCCGGACCGGCCGCCGAGCTTGCGAGGCGATCGCCGGTGCGAGGCGAGAGCGCAGGCGCCGAGGGATCTGTGGAACTGCCGGCCAGGAACGCAACAACAGCCCGCCGCCCAAAAACAAGTCCCTCGAGTAGGGAGTTGCTGGCCAACCGGTTAGCCCCCTGGACGCCGGTGCAAGCAACCTCGCCGGCGGCAAGCAACCCAGGCACCGAGGTCCGCCCGTAGAGGTCGGTAAGGACCCCACCCATCCAGTAGTGCGCGGCTGGGGCCACGGGGACGAGTTCGCGGGTCCAGTCGACGCCGGCTTCGCGGGTGCGTTGGGTGATGGTGGGGAACCGCTTGGCCAGGTAGCCCACGCCCCGCCGGGCTTCGACCACCATGGCGTCAAGGAACACGTGCCCGTTGGGATCACCGAGGGTGGCCAGGTGCAGGGCGATACTGCGGGAGACGACGTCGCGCGGGGCAAGTTCTGCGTCGGCGTGGTAGGCGGGCATAAAACGTTCGCCGAGTGCGTCCAGCAGGATGGCGCCTTCGCCGCGGACGGCTTCGGAAATCAGGAGCGGTTCGGTGCCGTTGCCGGCCGCCTCAAGGGCATCGGCCGGCAGCACCATGCAGGTGGGGTGGAACTGGAAGAACTCCAGGTCCGCCACGGCGGCTCCGGCCCGCCAGGCGAGCGCCAGCCCGTCGGCAGTTGCCACGGCAGGGTTGGTGGTCTGGGCGAACAGCTGGCCCGCTCCCCCAGTGGCCAGGAGCACGGCATCACCGTGGACGCCGAGTTCCCGCCCGTCGTGGAGGAAATTCACGCCTGCCACACGGCCTTCGCTCTGCGACAGGGAGATGACCTGGGCGTGCCCGATGACCTGGATCCGGCCAGCGGCCTGCGCATCCAGGACAGTCCTGATGAGCGCTCTGGCCACGCCGGCACCGGTTGCGTCGCCGCCGGCGTGCAGGATCCGCGGCGCGGAATGGGCGGCCTCGAGACCCAGTGAGGGGTCGCCGTCGTCGTCCATGTCGAAACGCACGCCGAAGCGTTCCAAGCCGGCGATATCCAGCCGGGCCTCCGTGCAGAGCACGCGGACGGCCTCCTCGTCGCAGTGCCCGGCTCCGGCCTTCAGTGTGTCTGCGATGTGCGCGGCCACAGTGTCCCCGGGCGCGGGCTCGTCGAGGACGGCGGAGATGCCGCCTTGGGCGTAGTACGTGTTGCTGTCCGCGAGCGCGCCCTTGGTCAGCAGCACCACCTCGGCGCCGGCATCGGCGGCAAGCAACGCGGCGTACAGTCCCGCAATGCCGCTCCCGACGACGATCAGCCGCCGGGGTGCCGGACCACCGGCTGGGCTCTCTGCGCTCATGTGGGGCTCGTTTCGATTTCCGGTGTTACAGGAGTTGGACTACAGCGGACGGGCTACAGCGGACGCGATGCGAGCATGCGCTCGAGCGCGGTCTTGGCGTTGTCCTGGACGGAATCGTCCACGCTGATGCGGTTGACGATGCGGCCTTCGACGAGTTCCTCCAGGACCCAGGCGAGGTAGCCGGGGTGGATGCGGTACATCGTGGAGCAAGGGCAGATCACCGGGTCCAGGCAGAAGATGGTGTGCTGGGGGTACTCGGCCGCGAGCCGGTTCACCATGTTCACCTCCGTACCGATCGCGAAAGTGGTCGGTTCGGTGGCGGCTGCGATGGCCTTCTTGATGAAGTCGGTGGAGCCGGCGGAATCGGCGGCGTCCACCACCTCCATGGGGCACTCGGGGTGCACAATCACGTTGACGCCGGGGAACTCGGCGCGGGCCTTTTCGATCTGCCCGACGTTGAAGCGCTTGTGGACCGAGCAGAAGCCGTGCCAGAGGATCACGCGGGAATCGAGCAGGGCCTGTTCGTCGTTGCCGCCCAGTTCCTTGCGCGGGTTCCACATGGGCATCTGCTCCAGCGGCACACCCATGGCTTTGGCGGTGTTGCGGCCCAGGTGCTGGTCGGGGAAGAAGAGGACCCGCTGGCCCCGTTCGAAGGCCCATTCCAGGACCACTTTGGCGTTGGAGGAGGTGCAGACGATGCCGCCGTTCCGGCCGCAGAAAGCCTTCAGGGCGGCGGAGGAATTCATGTAGGTGACCGGAATGACCGGAACCCGCCCCTCGGCGTCGGCCTCGGTACCGAAAATCTCTTCGAGCTGTTCCCAGCACTCCTCCACGGAGTCGGTGTCCGCCATGTCCGCCATGGAGCAGCCGGCAGCGAGGTTGGGCAGGATGACGGCCTGTTCCGGGGTGGAGAGGATGTCCGCGGTCTCGGCCATGAAGTGCACGCCGCAGAAGATGATGGCCTCAGCGTCGGGCCGAGTGAGGGCGGCGTTGGCCAGCTGGAAGGAGTCGCCCACAAAGTCGGCGTACTGGATGACTTCGTCGCGCTGGTAGAAGTGGCCCAGGATCACTGCCCGGTCCCCGAGCTTTTTCTTGGCCGCGCGGATACGGACATCGAGCTCGGCATCGCTGGCGAGCTTGTATTCCTCCGGAAGCTGGCCCTGGCGCGGCGTGGCGGCCGGGGCAACGTCCGCGCTGGAGGCGCCGGGTCCGTAGGCAGGGGCACCCGCGAGGGCTTCGGCAAGGTCGTATTCCCACGGGCCCTTGGCGAGCGCGGGGCTGCAGGTGGCCGCTGTTTTGCCTGCTGCCGCGCTTCGGGCCGCGCTTTCGGCTTGTTCGCGCGTGATCAGCTGGATGGCTGTGTTGACGCTGCTCATGGTGTGCTCCTGTTATCGGGGTCAAGGCCGGGACGGCCGGTGAAGCGGTAAAGACGTGGCGGGCGGTGCTTGCCGCCCTGGAGGTATTCGCCGGTTTCTTCGATCTCCGGCGTGGATTTGAGCTGGCGGCGGAAGTTGGCCGGGTCCAGCCGAGTGTCCAGGACGGCTTCATAAACTTCCCGGACCTGGGCGAGCGTGAAGTACTCCCCCAGGAAGTGGTAGGCCACCGAGCCGTAGGCCAGCTTGTTCCGCAGGCGCCGGAGCGCGTACTCAACAATGGCGTTGTGGTCAAAGGCCAGGTCCCCCACCTTGTCTGCCCTGAACCACTTCACGTTCTCCGATTCGTCGGCCAGGGCGGCCTCGGTGGGCTGGACCAGCGCCCAGTACACGATCGACACCACGCGCTGCGTGGGTGAGCGGTGCAGCCCGCCGAACGCGTAGAGCTGCTCCAGGTAGCTGGGCGTGAGTCCGGTGGTTTCCCGGAGGTTCCGGGACGCGGCATCCTGCAGGGATTCAACATGCGTCAGCGGTCCGCCGGGAAGGGCCCAAAGGTCCTTGTACGGCTCACGGATCCTGCGGACCAGGGGAAGCCAGAGCGTAGGCCGGCCCGAGGACTCGCTGGGCCGCAGGGCGAAGATGACGGTGGAGATCGCGAGCGAGGGTGCAGCGCTGGCCCGTTCGGAGACGTTCGCTGAGCTGCTGTACACGGTCACTCACCCGCTCTCTGCATCTGGGCTTCATTGCCATCACTTAGTTATAGTCATTTTGACTCTAACTGATTCTACGGCCACCTTCCTCTGATTCAAAATGTTTCGCCGCCCCGTGCGACTGGACGAAGGCTCCTTGGGCGGGTCCCCGGAGACCTTACTCCGGCTGCCTGGCGGCCGCGGCTTCGAGCAGGTTCAGCGTCCTGCCCTGGAAATGAGTGTTGAAGACAATCACGGACGACGCGCGGAGCACGGTCCTGGTGGCGATCATCGCATCCAGAACACACTGCAGGTCCGGATTGGACCGCGCGGCGATCCTCGCCATAAGGTCCGAACTGCCGGAAACGGTGTGGACCTCGATCAGTTCCGGGATCGCGGCCAGCGCCTCGGCCACCGCACCGTGGCCCAGGTCCTGGTTGATGGTCAGCGAGCAGAAGGCCACCACAGGGAAGCCGAACTTGGCGGGATCAGGCCGGGGCACCCACGAACTGATCACGCCGGCCTCCGTCATCCTGTCAAGCCTCGACTGGACGGTGGCGCGGGCAACGCCCAGAACCCTCGAGGCCTCCAGCACCGAGCCCCGCGGACTGTCGGTAAAGAATCGGACAATTTTGGCATCCAGGGTATCCACGTTCATACAAACTCCTTCATGCACCGCCATGGGGTAAGCAAGTTGCTAGCCAATAGTCGTCCTAGTGATTCAAAGTGCCACCGTCGCTCCACAACCGTTGCCCGCGGGCCAGCGACTTAGGCGGTAAATTCAAGTGGTCCCCGCGGGGGGCACCAATCCCAACCCCAAGAAGGTTCACAGGCATGACATCGAAGTCCACGGCAGTGCGGCCGGAATCCCACCTCGGCCACACCATGAAACCCCGGCAGCTCACCATGATGGGACTGGGCAGCGCCATCGGCGCCGGCCTGTTCCTGGGTTCGGGGGCCGGCATCCAGGCCGCGGGGCCCGCCGTGCTGATCTCGTACCTGGTCGCCGGGACGCTCATCATCCTGGTGATGTGGGCGCTGGGCGAAATGGCCGCTGCGAATCCCACCAGCGGCGCGTTCTCCGTCTACGCCGAGCGGGCGCTCGGAAAAACCGCCGGCGCCACCGTGGGCTGGCTGTGGTGGCTCCAGCTGGTGGTGGTCATCGCCGCGGAAGCACTCGGCGCCGCGGGCCTGCTGTTCTCCGTCTGGCCGGTTATCGCCGTCTGGGCCCTGGCACTCATCTTTATGGTTGTGTTTACGGCCATCAACCTGACGGGCGTCAAGAACTTCGGCGAGTTCGAATTCTGGTTCGCCATCCTAAAGGTTGCCGCCATTGTGGCGTTCCTGGCCGTGGGGGCCGCCCTGCTGCTGGGTCTCCTGCCCGACGTAGCTTCGCCTGGACTCGCAAACATCACCACTGATTTTGCCCCCGCCGGGCTTGGCGGAATCGCCACGGCATTGTTCGTGGTGATCTTTGCCTTCGGCGGAACCGAGATCGTGGCCGTGGCCGCCGCGGAAACGGAGGACCCGGAGCACAGCGTGGGCAAGGCCATCCGGACGGTGTTGTGGCGCATCCTGGTCTTCTACATCGGGTCGGTTTTTGTCATCGCGGCCGTCCTGCCGGTCTCCTCCGAAGGACTCGCCTCGCCATTTGCCGGCGTGCTCGACGCGGCCCGGATCCCGGGCGCCGGCACGGCGATCACCCTGGTTGCCGTCGTCGCACTTCTCTCTGCACTGAACGCCAACCTCTACGGCGCGTCCCGCATGGCGTACTCGCTCGCCGAACGCGGCGAGGCTCCCCGGTTCCTGGCCAGGCTCAGCGGCGCCAGCGTGCCCATGGTGGCGGTGGGCGTGTCCGTGGCGTTCGGTTTCTTTGCCACGGTTCTGGAGCTGCTGTTCCCGGACCGGATCCTGCCGGCCCTGTTCCAGCTGGTCGGATCCACGTGCCTGGTGGTCTGGGGCACGGCCCTTGTTTCGCAGCTGATCCTCCGGCGCCGGGCGGACCGGGAAGGTGCCGACCTTCCGCTGCGGATGAAGGGTTTCCCGGGCCTGACCATCTTCGGGCTGGTCCTCCTGGGCCTGATCTTCGCCGTCGGCTTCAGCGCGGAAAGCAGCCGCGGCCAGCTGCTGAGCACGTTTGTCCTGGTTGCCTGCCTCGCGGCGGCCTGCTGGATCGGTGCCCGGCTCACCACCCGCGATCGCCAACCAATGTAAGTGGCAGCAGATGTCGTCATGAGACCTCAAATCCGCTGTTGAACTGCCCAGTCCGCAGGCAGGTAAAGTGGTCCGTATCTTCGGTGGGGCAGGCGACAGGATCAATGTCGGCGAACCCCTGATCGTGTTCGAGGTGCCGGACAACACCGCCGGAATCGTGGGCACGGTCCCGAAGGACGAGGCACCGACGCGCCGGGTCCGCCTGAGCGCCGTACTTGATGAGGACTGACACCATGAGCGGCAGGCACACCGGCGAGATGCATTCCCACACCGTTGAGGGCACGGACCCCCAACTTTTTGTGGAGGTGCACGACCCCCAGAACGACGCCGGACTGCGCCCTGTGCTGCTGCTGCACGGCTTCTCGTCCTCCAGCAAACTCAACTGGCATGACACCGGCTGGGTGGCCGCCCTGCTGGAGGCTGGCCGCCGCGTCATCACCGTGGACCTGCCAGGACACGGCCGCAGCGGCGCCCCCGAAGACATGGACTCCTACTCCCCCAGCCGGATCCGCGCAGATCTGCTGCAGATAGCGTTCGACGCCGGCGTGCGGCCATTGCACAACGGTGACCCCACCAGCGGGATGGACGTTGTGGGCTATTCCTTGGGCGCCCGGCTCGCCTGGGAATTCGGCGCCACCCAGCCCGAGATCGTCCACCGCCTGGTCCTGGGCGGACCGAACATCGCCGATCCGCTGGCGGCCTTTGACCTCATCGCCGCCCAGAACTACCTCGCAGACGGAACCCCCATCGCGGACGAGTCAACGGCCGGCCTGCTCAAGATGGCCATGCTCCTGCCGAGCAACAACATCTTCGCGCTGCTGTCCCTTGTGGATGCCATCAAGGCCGAGCCCTTCGATCCGGCCGAAGCCGTCCCCCACATGCCCATGCTCCTTGTGGCCGGCGACCAGGATGAACGCGCGGCCACCATGCCGCAGCTTGCGGAACTCGGCATCCGGGCTGGTTCCATGGCTGAACAGCTGACGCTACCCGGGCGGAACCACACCAACGCCATCACCAGCCGGGCATTCAAACAAGGCGCCATCGCTTTCCTGGGGGTCTGAGCACTGCGCGGCTGACCCCTGGGCGGCTGATTCCTGACAGGGATTTCATAGCTCCCGCATAGGCTCCGCTGCTTGGATCGTCAGATGCACGATCCTTCCCAGCCACGCGCCCGCCGCAAGGTCGCCGCCCTGCGCCGCCGCTCCGTCCTGGTGGCTGCCGCCGGGTTCCTCGCCGTGGCCCTGATCGCCGCCCTCTACATCCTGGCGCCTGCCCGGCCCGTGCAGGGTGCGGCATCGCGCACATCAATTGCCATCGACACCTTTGCAAGCTCCGCCCCGATTGACGCGGGCCTGGACGCAGCCATCGATGCCATCATCGGCGCCAACAGCCAGTACCAGATGGGTGTTGCGCTGATGGCTACAGACGGCGGGGACGTGCACCAGTACGGCGTAGAGGAACCGTTCGAGGCAAGCGAGCACGGCCAAGATCCTGACCGCCGCGGCCTATTACCACCTCGTGGAGGAGGGTTCGGCGTCCCTCGTTGATCGGCTGGGCGCGTTCACTTCGGAGTTCCAGATCCAGGCGATGGTCCAGGACAGCAACTGTTCGAGGGCCGGCTCCTGGACCAGGATCATACGGAGCAGCTGCTGTCCTACATGCAGGACACCAACTACGAAAACCTCATTCCGGCCGCAGTCCCGGACGGCGTCACCGTCTTCCACAAATACGGGCTGCTCGATGACGAACTCCACGACGCCGCCATCCTCTCGATGTCCTCCGGTAGCTCCGTGCTGGTGGTTTTCACGAAGGGTGCCGACCTGAGCGACATCCCTGAACGGACGGTGGTGATCCACGAAATCACCAAGGCTGTTACCGCCACCCTCTCGTAACTGAGCAGCGGTGGGAGGAAGTATCCCCCGGTTCCCGGCGCGGCAGCAGAAGGTAGGCTGGAAGCGGGGCGGAGACAGCCGGAGAGGGAACAATGAGCACGCGTTTTGAAGACCGCACCGATGCCGGTGAACGGCTGGCGGCGGTGCTCACCCAGTTCCGGGAACGCCCCGACACCATCGTCCTGGGGCTGGCCCGCGGCGGCATCCCCGTCGCCGCCGCGGCCGCCAAGGCCCTGTACCTGCCACTCGGCGCCGTTCTGGTCCGGAAACTCGGCATCCCCGGCCACGACGAAACAGCGTTCGGTGCGCTGGCCTGGTCGGGAGGCCGGATAGTGCGCCTGCTCAACCGCCCCCTGATCACCCGCATTCTGGACCACGGCGTCCGCCAGGAGTGGCTGGACGAAGTGGAGAAACGCGAGAGGGCCGAGCTGCTCCGCCGGGCCGCGACTTACCCGGGGACCAACAACGACCTCACCGGTCAAACAGTTCTACTGCTCGACGACGGCCTGGCCACCGGAGCCACCATGCGCGCTGCCGCCGAGGCAGCCCGTTCCGGTGGTGCGGCACGCGTCGTCGCCGCAGCGCCGGTGGGTTCGGTGGAAGCCTACACGGCCGTGTCCCGCGTGTGCGACGCCGTGCTGTGCCTGCATCTGCCGGGCAAGTTCCGCGCCGTGGGCAGCTTCTACCGGCACTTCGAACAATTGGCCGATGAGGACGCCATCAGCCTGCTGAACCAGTAGGCGTCGGCGGCAACACCGGGCCCGAAAAGCCAAACGGCGGGTCCAGGCCAGATGGCCCGAACCCGCCGTTCCGCGATGCGTACAACTTTAGTGGTGGCTGCTGACGCCCAGCGGGTTGCCCTTCGTCTCCTTGGCAAGCAAAACCCCGACAGCCGAAATCACGCACAGGATCATGATGTAGATGCCGATGGATCCGGTCCATTTGGTGCTCTGCAGCAGAGTCTCGGCAATGGTTGCGGCGAAAGCACCACCCAGGATCGCACCGAACGCGTACCCGATGGAGATGCCCGAGTAGCGGACATTGGCCGGGAACATCTCGGCGTACATCGCCGACATAGGGCCGTAGGAGAGACCGAGTCCGATGGTCAGGACGAAGAGCGCCACGCCGTAAAGCCAGATGTTCCTGGTGTCGATCAGGGCAAACATCGGGATCATCCAGACGAAGATGATCGCATACCCGATCAGGAACGTCTTGACCCGGCCGATCCGGTCTGAGAGCCAGCCGCCGGCGAGCGTGAAGATCAGCCAGCCGAAGGAGGCGAGGGTGGTGGCGAGCAGGATTTCCGGGACCGGCATCTTCAGCGTCCTGGTGGCGTAGGAGATGAAGAAAGCGATCAACAGGTAGCCAGCGGCATTGTTGGCGATGAAGATCATGGTCGAGTAGAGGACTGGCCTCTTGTGGCTACGAATGAGCTCGCTGAGCGGCGCCCTGCTTTCGGCCTTTCGGGCCGCCATCTCCTGGAAGACGGGGCTCTCGGCCACGGCCCGCCGGATCAGGTATCCCACCACAATCAGCACAATGGACAGCAGGAACGGAACCCGCCAGCCCCACGAAGCAAAATCTTCCTTGGACATGTTCGAGTTGAGTATGAAGAGCAGGCCGGTGGCCAGGATCATGCCGACCGGGACGCCGATCTGCGGGTACGCGCCGAACACGCCGCGCCGGCTCCTGGGGGCGTGCTCCACTGCCATCAGGGCAGCGCCGCCCCATTCACCGCCGGCGGAGAAGCCCTGGGCAATGCGGAGGATGATCAGCAGGATGGGGGCCCAGACGCCGATCTGCGCGTAGGTCGGCAGCATGCCGATCAGAGAGGTGGCTGCGCCCATCATCAGGAGGGTGAAGACCAGCATGGCCTTGCGTCCGAGCCGGTCACCAAGGTGGCCGGCAACCACTGCACCCAGCGGGCGGAACAGGAAGCTGATGCCGATCAGCGCGAAGGACAGGATCTGGGCCAGGCCCGGATTGGATTCGTTCAGCGGAGCCAGGAACAGCGGGGACAGCAGGGTACCCGTCAGTTGCGCGAAGATGAAGAAGTCGTACCACTCGATGGTGGTGCCGACCAGCGTTGCTGCGAGGACCTTGCGTTCCTCGTGCTTGCTGCTCGGGCCCGCCTCGGAATCGACGCGTGAAGTTTCGGTCATTGGAACTCCGTGGCTTGGGGCAGCCTGGTTGGGGATAACGGCTGCCGACGGTGGATTTAGGCCGTCCGATTTACTGATCGAACGGTCAGTTAGTATGACGTTACGCGAAGATGTGACGAAACGCACTATTTTTCTTGATTCTCCGCGCGGATCAGTTCCATAGTTGATGCGAGTCAGTTCGATAGTTGAACTTCCTTTTCGGAATCAGCACAGAGCTTTTCGAAATCCGCACGCAGTCCGAATGAGGGAAGCACCGTCACGGCACCCGGGCAGCGCCCGTGCAGCCGCCTAGGATGGGACCCATGACGCCCACCGCAGTCCCCGCCGGAGCAGCTCAGGCTTCGCCGTCCCAGACCCTGTCGCGCGGAATCCGTGCGCTGGAAATCCTGGCGGCCGCGGAGACTCCCTTGACCATTGCGGAACTTGCCGACGCCATGGGGGTTCACCGTTCCGTGGCCTACCGGATCCTGCGGACCCTGGAGGATCACTCCTTGCTGGTGCGCGATGACGCGGGCAGAGTCCAGCCGGGGCCCGGGCTGGCAGTCCTGGCGCGGGGGGTTGCCCGCAACCTGCAGACGGCGGCGCTGCCGGAACTGACGCAACTCGCGAACTCCCTGACCATGAGTGCCTTTGTGGCCGTCTGGGACCGCGATGACTGTGTCACGCTGGTCACCGTGGACCCGCGGCATACCGGGGCCGCCATCGTCCAGCACCCTGGCTCCCGGCATCCCATCAGCGCCGGTGCCCCTGGAATTGCGATCCAGTCCGCCTATTCAGAAGCTGAGTGGCATACGGCAGCCCCGGGAATCCCCTATCGGCCCGAGGCGGGAACCGCGCGGCAGCTGCGCTATGCCGCCAGCCACGATGAAGTCATCGCCGGAGTATCCTCCGTGGCAGTTCCGATCATGGTCCCTGCCGGCCGGCCAGCCGCGCTGGCCGTCGTCTATATCCGGGCAGCCCAGAATCCGGACGAAATCGCCGCTGCGCTAATGGCGGGTGCCGCGCGCATTGAGGCCCAGCTGGGCTGACCATTGCACACGCCGCCTGGCCGTGACCAGCGCACGGCGTCGATCAGTGGCGTTTGCGGAGAATGACGGCGGCCGCGGCACCAAGCACCAGCAGGCCGCCGGCGGCAATCACAGGCACAATGAATGCGGCATGATAGCCGTGGGCCTGCGCCAGCTGGCCACCAACGGCGGCCCCCAGTGCGGTACCCGCCACGATCCCGCTTGCCAGAGCTGTCATCACAGTGCCCAGCCTTTCCACCGGCGCCACCAGGCCTCCGATCGCGAAGACTGTGACCATCACGGGGCCCACGGGCAATCCCAGGACCAGAAGCACCGCAATCATGCCGCCCAACGATCCGGGCACCAGCAGCAGCAACGCGAGCACCGTCATGAGTGCCGCGCTGACCAGCCACCGGGCGGCGGGAGTGAAGCGCTGGGGCCAGTACGCCACGGACAGGGCTGCGGCGGCCGAACTCAGTCCCATGACCGCATACAGCAGTCCGGCGATTTCCGAGGTGGCGAAACTGGCGGAGAAGGAGCTCAAAGCCGTCTGGGCGGACCCGAAGAAAGTGCCCATGGCCACCATCGCCAGGACGGGCAGTGCGACGACGGCGGGAATCCTCGCAGCCTTGCGCGAAGCTGTCGAGCCCCGGTTCAGGGGAACCGCCTTGTGCGTGGAGTGCACGGCAAAGGCGGGCACCAGCGTGATGGTCATGGCTGCGGCCAAGGCCAACGGCAGCCAAGGGGCCACCAGGCTGGCCAGGATACCCACCAGAGCCGGTCCCAGCACGAACGTCAGCTCATCAGCCGTGCCTTCGTACGACAGTGCCGTGTCCAGATCCCTGCCGCCCTTCGCTCCCTTGCCCCGCGAGGTGAGCGCCATCCAGCGCACCCTGGCCAGCGGCCCTACCTGCGGGCAGCTGGCCCCAGAAAGGAATGCGGCGGCGATCACGGCCACGGGAAAAGACTCGGCTTCGGGCGCAGCCCAAGCCGTCCCGATCAGGGCCAGGACAGCCAAAGTGTTGAGCACCGCCGCCACCAGGAGTACGGGCCGCTGCCCCCTGCGGTCTGCGAGGGCACCGAAAACCGGGGCGCCGAGGGCCGAGCCGATCCCCACAGCACCAGCGGCAGTGCCACCGAGCGCGTAGGAGCCGGTCACGGAGGTAACAAGCGTCAGGGCGCCGACACTAAGCATGGCCAAGGGCAGCCGGGCGAACAGGCCCAGGGGGATAAAGCTGCGGCCTGCGAGGTGCGGGAGCCTGGCGAACCGCCCGGTGGGCGGAGCCAGCGCAGCGGAGGCTGGCGCAGTGTCAGGAGAGAGAGGGGCTTCCAGGGAAGCGGGCAGGGAGGACATTGTTGAAGAGTTCAAGGTTCCGGGCTCGTTCAGTAATGCGCATCGTCCCTCCTCCCGATGCGCGCGACCCGGTAACTATCCAATTATAGAGGCCGGCTGGGGCCAGTCCAGCCCGCCATGGCCGCCGTCACACCAGCGCCTCGGCGGCGTCGGAAATGCGGAGGGTGGAACCGTTCCGGCCCTTGAGGACCTGGAGCTGGGTTCCGATGCGCTGCTTCATCTCCCCCACATGACTGACGAGACCCACAACGCGCCCGCCGTCGCGTAGGCCTTCGAGGGCATCCATCACCTGTTCCAGGGACTGTTCGTCCAGGCTGCCGAAACCCTCGTCCACAAAAAGCGTCTCGATCTGGATGCCGCCGGATTCCTGCTGCACCACGTCCGCCAGCCCCAGTGCCAGAGACAGTGACGCCATAAAGGATTCGCCGCCGGAAAGTGTGGAAGTATCCCGGCGGTGTCCGGTCCACTGGTCCACCACTTCCAGGCCCAACCCGGATTTCGCGCCGCGCGCCGCCTTGGCGTCTGAATGCTGGAGCAGGTATCGGCCATCGCTCATGGCCACCAGGCGTTCGGAAGCAGCCAACGCCACCTGTTCAAGCCGTGCCGCGAGGACGTAGCTGTTCAGGCTCATGCGGTACGTGTTGTCTCCCCGGCCTGCGGCGGTATCAGCCAGGGCTGTCATCAGCTGGGCGCGTTCCCGCGGAACCCGCCCGGAACCGGCAAGCCGTTCGTAGTCATTGCGGACAGCGGCCAGCGATTCCACACAGCGCACGGCCATTCCGGCGGCGAGATCGGCGGCGCGTGCCTCCTCCCCGGCCTGCTCCGCGGCGGTTTGCAGCTCGGCAATGAGGGCTTCGTCCACCGCGGGATGGGCTGCTTCTTCCGTCAGTGCCTGCCGCAGGTCCTCGGATGCGAACAGCTCGGCAATCCGCGCCTGTTCGTCGTGGCCGGCCCGGACGTCAGCCAGCAGGGCGTCGGCGTCGATGGCCGACAGCAGCTGCGCCCGGGCTTCAACGTCAGAACTGAAACCAGCCTCCGGCAACGCCAGGTCAAGCTGGATCCGCGCTTCCTCGGCCCTGGCCTTGGCCCTGCTGAGCAAGGCCTGGGCCTCCACGGCCTTTTCCAGTGTGGCAGCAGCGTCCTGCAGCGACCGCAGCCGGTGTGTGAGGCTGCGGTGGCCGCCACGCAGGGCAGAGAGCGCCTCGTCAAGGGACGCCAGCTGGTCCACCAGTCCCGACAATTCAACGGTGACCTGCGCGAGTTCGGATGCTGCGCTGCGCATGGCGGAGTCCGCTGCCGCAATTCGGGCCTCCGAGCCCTCAAGCTGCCGCCGGAGGTCCTTGAGGTTTTTCACCGCCAGCTGCGACTCTCCGGCGGCGGTGCGGGCAGTCTCGAACGCTGCAATCGCATCCTCTTCGGGGGTGTCACCGCCCTGGCCTTCAAGGACAGCCACCAGCTGGTTCGCGTCGCCCAACTCACGGGCCCGCGCTGCCAGATCTTTCTCCGCAGACTCGTGGTCGTGCTGGGCGGCTTCCTCGGCCTGGCTGAGGCCCAGCGCTGAGGCAGCAGCCTCAGCGGGAGCCGGGTGGTCCGCACTGCCGCAAACCGGGCAGGCTTCCCCCTCGGCCAGCTGGGCGGCGAGTTCGGCGGCGGCGTTGGCGAGTCTTTCCTCGCGCAGGTCCAGCCAGCGGAGTTTCTTCTCGAGCTGGATCTCCCGGGACGCCGAGTGGCGCTCGTTGGCGAGTCCCTGCGCCGCGCGTGCAGCCGCGTAGCGCCGGACAACGTCAAGAAGTTCCTCAGCCGCAGCGGCTTCCTTGGCGTGCAGGATGGCGGCTGAGGCCAGGTCCGTCAGGGGCTCGAGGCCCGCCGTCAGGGTTTCCTGCTCCGCGCGGAGGGCCTGCAGCGAAACGCCCAGGTCAATATCCGTTTGTGTGAGTTCCTGCCGCTTTGTGCTGAGTGCGGTACGCCTGGCAACGAGTGAATGGAGGCGTTCTTCGTCCGGCAATCTTGCTTCCACAACGGCCAACAGGGACCGGAGCCGGCTGAGCTCACCAGCGATATCAAGGGCCCCTGCGGCGGAGAGCCCGCCATCGGGGTGGTCCGCATCCAAGGCGCCAAGGTCCAGCTGGTCCAGTTCGGGGTCTTCATCCGCCGCCATGCGCAGCAATGTGATGGCGGATTCCATGGCTCCCGCCGCGTGCCGGACCTGGGTCTGGCTGGACTGGACTGCATGCAGCTGGCCCGAGAGCACCTCGGCGCGGCGGTGTTGTTCGAGGCGGGCGGCGTGGACTTCCAGTGACGGCAGGGTTGCCTCTGCGGCTGCCTTCCTGGCCTCGGCGGCTGCCAGTTTGCGGTGCCGTTCCCGCCGCGCGGACTCGCTCTCCAGCCGGCCGGAGGTGTGCCTGCTGACAGCTGCTGCGGCCCCCGCCGCGGCAGCCAGTTCCCTTGCGCGGTGGGCCACTGATTCCTGCAGCCATTCGATCCGGGCAGAAGATTCTTCCTGGGCAGGAGCTGCGGAATCGTCAATGGCCAGCGCGGCGGCCTCGGCTTCCGCCCGCGCCGCCAGCAGCTCAAGCTCCGCGTTCAGCCGGGCAACATCGTTCCGCGCGGCCTGCGCCTGCGCCGCCAATTCCTGTTCCAGGGCCTCGAATCGCTGGGTGCCGAAGAGCTTCTGCAGCAGTTCCAGGCGATCGGCTGCCTTGGACCGCAGGAAGGCGGCAAAATCGCCCTGCGGCAGCATCACCACGCGCGTGAACTGTTCCCGGTCCATTCCCAGCAGGGCGGTGATTTCAGCGCCGGCTTCGTCGTTGCGTCCGGATCTCTCCGTCCACGTCCCGCTGATGCGTTCCCGGAGGAGCGTTTTGGCCTGCTGTGTGGTGAAGCCGTTCTTCCCCCGGGCACTGGGTTTATCCCAGGCCGGCGACCTGGTGACTTCGAAGTGGCGCCCCTGGGCGGAAAACTCGCAGGTTACCGCCGGTTCGAGCGACGGCTCGGCATGATCGCTGCGCAGGCGCTTACCCTCCTGGCGCGCCCCGGGCACGGATCCGTACAGCGCAAAGCAGACGGCGTCCAGCACGCTGGTCTTCCCTGCCCCCGTAGGCCCTTTAAGGAGGAAGAGTCCGTGGGCGCTCAACCTGTCGAAGTCGATTTCCTCGGTACCCGCAAAGGGCCCGAAGGCGGAGATGGCAAGGCGGTGGATCCTCATAGCGATGCCTCTTTCAGGCGTACGTTATCCAGAGCCGCGGCGATGGCCGACCGCTCGGCGTCGTCCGCGTCCCGCCCCCGCACATGATCGAGGAATCCGCAGCAGAGCGAGAGATCATCCTGGGCTTCGGCGAGCCGGCTGCTGTAGCTCTTGGACGCCTTGACGGCGCCGCCCTGCGGATCAAAGCCGAGGACCAGCGTGTCCGGAAACCGGGCCCGCAGCCGCTCCATGGCCTGCGCCGGCCGCTGCTCATCCGTCAGGGTGATCTGGCAGTACGCCCCTTCGGCCCAGGAATGTTCCGCGGACTCCAGGAGCTCCGAGATATCGCCGCGGAGCGCGGCCAGCTTCCGCGGGGCTTCCCACGACAGTTCCGATACAGCGGTCACGCCGTCCGGGCCGATGTCGATCAGCCAGCTTCCCTTGGTGTGCTTGGCTTCGGAGAACGAGTAGGCCAGGGGCGAACCCGAGTACCTGACCTGCGGCGACAGGGTCTGGCGGCCGTGCAGGTGACCCAGCGCGGTGTAGCTGAATCCGTCGAAGAGGTCCAGGGGCACGGCTCCGACTCCCCCGATGCTGAGGTCCCGTTCGCTGTCGGAGCTGATCCCTCCACTGGCGAACGTGTGGGCGAGGACCACCGAATGGACGGTTCCCGCAGCGCTGCGCTCCGCGAGGTCTGTCCGGATGCGGTCAGTGGCGGCGCGGGTGACTTCGAAGTGGCTGGCTGTTTCTGCACCGAGTTGTTCGGCGACCAGGCGCGGTTCCAGCCAGGGGATTCCATAGATGGCCAGGACGGCACCGGCCGTCCCGCCGTCACCCGTCTCAAGGGGCAGGACGACAGGCTGGTCCAGGTCCGCCAGCCGGGTCCGCAAGTGGACGCCGCCACGTTCCAGCAGCCGGGAGGCGAAGCCCAGCCGGATCGCGGAGTCGTGGTTGCCGGATGTCAGCACCACAGTGGCGCCGGCCGCCGTGAGCCGCACCAGGGCATCGTCCAACAGCCCCACGACGTCGACGCCGGGCAGGGCGCGGTCGTAGACATCGCCGGCGATCAGGACGACGTCGACGGCATTTCCGGTGACAGCGCTGACGAGCTGATCAACAAATGACCGCTGGGCGTCCAGCATCCCGACGCCATGGAAGGACCTGCCCAAGTGCCAGTCCGATGTGTGCAATAACCGCATATTCTTACGCTAGCGGCTGCCACCGACAGTTTAGGAAACCGCCGCAACAGGCCGTTGCCCAGTCAGGCCAGCTAGCCGCGCTTTCCGTCGAAGAATTCCTGGGCCTCGTCGCGGTTGTCCGGCTGGTCCGCGGCGGCATGAGCCGGTGCGGGCTTGGCCGGAGCAGGTGCCTTGGCGGGCACCGCAGCGGACTCGTCGGCGACGACGCCATCGACGTCGGCATCCTCGTCGTCGTCAAAATCCACAACGTCGTCGGCCTCACTGCCGTCATACACTGACCCGTCAGCGGCTGATCCAGCGGCCGAAGCAGTAACGGCAGCAACCGGCTCGGCGAACCCACGGAAGACCAGCCCGGCGATGGCTGCGCCCGCCAGGGGAGCAACCCAGAAAAGCCACAGCTGCTCAAGGGACCAGCTGGAGCTGAAGACGGCCGAGGCCGTGGCGCGGGCGGGGTTGAACGGCGCATTGCCCACGGACAGGCCCAGCTGCAGCAGGACCGCGAAGGCGAGGCCCACGGCTACGGCGGCTGCCGTCTTGTTGACGTTGTTGCGTGCGGTGGTGCCCAGGAAGACTGCAACCAGGATGGCGGCCCCGAGAACTTCCAGCAGGAGCACGCCGGCGAGGGGCGCCTGGATGATGGAATGTTCGCCGAATCCGGCGGTCACGGTGTCGAACGCCGTGCGGCTGTCCTGGATGCCCGGCAGTGTGCGCAGGATGCCGAAGAGTGCGAGGGCGCCGAGAAGCCCGCCCACCAGCTGCGCGCCGATGTAAGCAGCGGCGTCACCGAGCCGGATCCGGCCGGCGACGGCGTGGCCAACGGTCACCGCCGGGTTGAAGTGTCCGCCGGAAACGTAGCCGAAGGCCAGCATCGCCGCGGTCACTGCCAGGCCTGCTGCGAGCGCGGCGGGCAGCGGGCTGGACTGCGGGATGGAGAACAGCGGCACGCCCAGGCCTGCCACCACGATGAAAAGGCTGCCAAAGGCTTCGGCAGACAGCCTGGACACCAGCCCGTGCCGGATTTCGGCACCGCTGCCGGCAGTCAGCCCGGGGGCGGGATCACGGTGGACGGGCACAGGCGTGGTCATGGTGGGGCAATCCTTATCGTTGGGGTTTGGTGCCTTTGCATTCTGCCAAGGGATTCTGGGCGTTGGCTGAGTCCGAGCTTAGTGGACGGACGGCGTGGCGCCCCGGCGCGTTCCACCTTCGCCCCACGGTAAATTTACTGTCATGAGCATTGAACCGGGCGCCGTTGCCGCGCCCCCGCTGAAGTCCCGCATCCACGGCTGCCTCCTGGGCGGGGCCTTGGGAGACTCGCTGGGCTACGCGGTGGAGTTCGACCCGATCGAGGCCATCCGCCAGCGCTTCGGCCCCGCGGGCCTGACGGACTTCGCAGCGCTCGACGGCGGCAGCCACTTTTCGGACGACACGCAGCTGACGCTGTACACCGTGGACGGGCTGGTGGAGGTGCTCGAATGGGCCAATGACGGCGTGGGCGCCGACGCGAACGCCTGCCTGTGGCTGGCCTACCTCCGCTGGCTGGCCACCCAGGGCGAGTCCGTACCGCCACAGGCCCCGGCACAGCCGCCGCGGTGGATCGACGGCAACGAGGTCCTGAGGCACCGCCGCGCCCCGGGCAACGCGTGCCTCCGCGGGCTGGCCACCGGCGAAATGGGAACGGTGTACCGGCCGGTGAACCCGGACTCGAAGGGCCGCGGAACAGTGATGAGGTCGGCACCGTTCGGCCTGATTCCCTTCATAGCGTCCGACGCCGTCTATAAGTTGAGTGCCGACGCCGCCTCCCTGACGCACGGCCATCCGTCCGCACGGCAAAGTGCCGGAAGCTTCAGCCTGCTGATCCACCGCCTGGTGGCCGGTGACACCCTCGCAGACGCGGCGGCAGCGGTCCTGGCCGAAGTGCGTGGCCTGAAAGATGTGGCGGCGGAACTTCCCGAGCGGCTTGAAACCGCCATCCGCTGTGCGGGAACAGGCGTCCTGTCGCCGGAGGACCTGGTTCGGCAACTCGGCGAGGGCTGGGTCGCGGAGGACGCGTTCGCCGTCGGGCTTTACGCTGTCCTGGCCACAGCGCCCGATGCGGACTCCGCACTGTCGCCGCAAGACCATTTCCGGGCAGCCGTGGCGCTGGCCGTCAACCACAGCGGCGCCAGCGATTCCACGGGATCCATCGCCGGAAACATCCTGGGCGCCTACTACGGCGAAGAGTGCCTGCCCCCGGAATGGCTCGACGCCCTCGAAGGGCCGGACGTCATCCGCGGCATGGCCGACCTGCTGGTGGGCGTCACAACCGCTTGAGCGCCACGTTGTTGCAGGCCTCGCAGATGTCCTCCGGGATCAGACCCCGGCGCTGCAGCACTCCGAAGATAACGCAGCCCAGGCAGAATCCGGCAAAAGCCTCCAGCGAGGCAGCCGCAATGAGTACTGCGAGCGCAATCCAGGCTGCCGGGGCAGCACCGGCAAGGAACAGGACCAGCGCCGTAGTGGACACCACCGTTCCCATGCCCTGGGCAAAACGCTTGGGCGGTCCGGGAACCAGGCGAACGCGGCCCAGGCGGGGCGCCAGAACCTTGACGGAGAGCAATGCCAGCGGCGAAATCCGTGGCCCGAAGAGCACCCGCAGCCAGAAGCCCACGGCGATCAGCACGAGTCCCCAAACGGACCCGCTCAGCAGTGTGGCGCCCGCGAGGAGCACCACCAGGCCGGCGGTGATCCGGGCCGCGTATTCATTGACGGGGTTGGGAAAGGCGAACACGGCGGACCAGTTGATTCCGGTTGTTTGGCCGTCCGTTAGTTTGCTCATCCTGCAAGGCTAGGAGCCGGGCCCGCCGCAGGGAAGATTTGTTGCGCCGGATGAACACCGGGCCGGATCCGTGCAGCCGGAATCACAGCATGCGGACAAAGCGTGCGGCTCAGCCGCCCACCATCTGCAGGAACTCGCCTTCGGAGAGTACTTCGATGGGCTGGCCGCGGTCGTGGAGCTCCAGGACGCGCCGGGCCTTGCCGGTCAGCCTGCCGGACCGCAGGTCCGCGGCCACAAAGCCGTCACCCACCACCAGCACCGTGGTGCGGGCGGTTACCCGGCTTTCCGGCCGGGCACCCAGCTCGGCCGAACGCACCTTCGCTTCCGGCCGGGCCATGGAGAGCTCGCCGGTGAAGACGACGGTCTGGCCGTACAGCGGGTGGGAGGGTTCGGCGTCGGCATTGGGGACGGGGTTGTCGCCCTCCTCCGGCCACCCGGACAGGAACGGGCGCACCAGCGCCGCGCTGTTTCCGCCAGCGGCGCCGGCAAGGGCGGTAAGGCTGGCTTTGGACAGGACATCGTGCGCCGGGTCAAACGCCTCCTGATGCGGCAGGACCAGGCCCAGCGACAGGTAGAGCTCTGCAATGCTGTTGGCGTTGTTCCGCGCAGCGATGTCGATCAGGATGCCGGCGCAGGCGCGGGCGTCTTCTGCGGCGTCGTGGTGATTGACCAGCGGCACGCCGGCTTCCTCCGCGGCGAACGGCAGGGAATTGGAGACCAGGGAGTAGCAGCGCCGGGCCAGCATCACGGTGCAGACGTAGTCGTAGGCAGGGCCGGGCAGGCCGGAAACCTCAAGCCCTGACCGGATCACTCCCAGGTCAAAGGCCGCGTTGTGCGCCGCCAGGATGTCGTCCCCGATGAAGGCGCCAATCTCCGGGAACAGGTCACCGAAGCGGGGACGGCCCGCGACGTCCGTGGCCTTGATGCCGTGGACCCTGACGTTGTGGTACTCGAAGTGGTCGTGGTTGACCGGAGGCCGCATCAGCCACGACGCCTCATCCACCACGCGCCCGCCGCGCACTTTTGTGAGGCCAACCGCGCACGGTGAACCCCGGAAGCCATTGGCCGTCTCGAAGTCGATCGCCGTAAAGTCCAAACCCACGGCCCATACTTTACCGCCGGACAGGCCCGTTCCCGTGTCACCAGGGCGGCCCTGTCGCGGATATCACGCGTCCGACGCCGGTGGCGGGTTAGGGAATCGCTCGCCGCAGCGTGAGGTAGGAGCCGCCGGCAAGCACCACACACAGGGCGGCAGCCCAGGCGCCCATGGTCAGCGGTGTCTGCTGGACGAACCAGAAGCCGATGCTCCCCCACCACTGGTTCAGCGTCGCCAGCGCCACAATGCCAAGCAACAAAGCGGCCGAGCCGATCAGGGAGATCAGCATCCCGATGGTCCCCCAGCGTTTGTAGATCGTGGCGAACCAGAAGCCGATGATGAACATAAACATCATGATGGTGAAGTAGAACACCGCCGTGCCGTACCAGGGCCCGTCCGCGACCCACGGGAGGGCGAAGAAGAATCCATTGACGCCCCAGCCGTTGGTGGCCCGTTCAACGATGCCGCCCAGCAGGTAGATGGCCGTCATGGCCACGGCCAGCACGGAAAACAGGCCCAGCGTGCCCAGGTAAAAGGCCCGGCGGCTCACGCTCAGTGCCTGCGAAAACGGGAAAGCCAGCGTCATGCTCTGGATGCCCAGCACCATGAAGTACCAGAGCGGAGCCTGGCTGCCGCCGCCGAACTTGGGCTCGTCCACCGGGATCAGGGCGAATATGGCGATCGAGAGGAGAAAGGCCGCCGCGAGAATGACCAGCGGGTTCCCCAGATATGTCCATTTGGTGACGAGTTGCATCCGCGCCACCGCCATTGCCTTGCTCATCGTGCTGCCTCCAATGCATCGCGTTCCGGTCCGTCACCTGGTGCCTGGCGCCGGGTGTGGTTGTCCACGGTCTTCCTGATAACGAGCTGCTGCAGGGACACGGGAACCACTTCCAGTCCCACCCTGGCGGCTTCCGCCCGCTGCACGGGGCTGAGGGCTTCGTCAACAGTGACCGACGCCAGCGAGGCCATGGTCTCGCGGTGCAGGACCTTCCTGCCCGCGAGGAACGCGTCCACCTTGCCTGCCGGGCCCACCAGCGTCGTCGCGGACCCCCTCAGCGCGTCCGCCTCGGCATCGATAAGGATCCTTCCCGCATCGATCACAATGACGTGGTCCAGGAGGTTGGCCACTTCGTCAATGAGGTGGGAGGACAGGACGATCGTGCGCGGATAGTGCGTGAAGTCGGCCAGGAGCCGGTCGTAGAACAATTGCCGGGCAACCGCATCAAGCCCGAGATAGGGTTCGTCAAAGAACGTCAGCTCCGCCCGTGACGCCAGGCCGATGATCACGCCCACGGCGGACAGCTGCCCCCGGGAGAGCTTCTTGATCCGCCGCTTGACCGGGAGTCCGAAGTCACTGATGAGCCGTTCGGCAAACGCCTGGTCCCAGTGGGGAGCAGCAGCCGCGCGGCCTTAAAGGCATGGAACGGCGTGAAGTCATCGGGGTATTTCTGCGATTCGCGGATAAAGCAGACCCGGGACAGGACCCTGTCATTTTCGTACGCCGGCTCGCCGAAGACCAGCGCCTCCCCCGAGGTGGCGAACGCCTGCGCCGTCAAGACGGACATCAGGGTGGTCTTGCCGGCACCGTTACGTCCCAGCAGGCCGTAGATCCGGCCCCCTGAAAGACTGATGCTCACGTCGTCGAGTGCCAGGACATCCCGGTACCGTTTTGTGAGATTCCTTGCTTCAACCACTGTTTCGTTCATAGTGCCGCGCTCCTTTCCTGGTTGCCGTCCGCTGCCGTCGCGGCCTCTGCGCCGCGGGTGATCATGCGGCTGAGCTCGTCCGGTGGAATGCCCAGCTTGCGTGCCTCCGCTGCGAGCGGCCGCACGTACTGCTCAAAGAATTCCTGGGTCCGCCGCGCCACCAAAGCCGCCCGGGCACCTGTGCAAACAAACATGCCGATCCCCCGCCTTTTGTAGAGGATTCCCTCCTCCACCAGGAGGTTCACACCCTTTGCTGCCGTGGCCGGGTTGATCCGATGGAACGCCGCGAACTCGTTGGTGGACGGGACCTGGGATTCCTCCGGGAGGTTGCCGTCCACGATGTCGTTTTCTATCAGTGCGGCAATCTGCAGGAAGATCGGCCTGCTGTCGTCTATCACTGGCGCCGCCTTGATCCTCATCCACGAGGCCAAAAAGCCTCACTGGTTAGTTACTTGTGTAACTAACCATACAACCAGGATGCCCTGGTGCGTCAAGTACCCTAAGGAGGTGAACTTTCTTGCGATCAGCGACCTTGCCGCGCCCATGCTGGGTGGTGCAGGACCGGTCCAGCCGCAGCTGGCCTCCTTCCTGCCCGACTGGCTGAACCCCCAGATTTTCCTGGCCGATCCCGCACTTGCGCCCTGGGTGGTGCTGCTGGTCTGCGGAATTGTCTTCGCCGAGACCGGCCTGCTGGTGGGATTCTTTCTTCCCGGCGATTCGATGCTGTTCACGGCAGGGCTGTTGGTGGCAACGGACACCATCCAGTTCAATGTCTGGCTCCTGGCGCTCCTGATCACCATTTCCGCCATCATCGGCAACCAGACCGGCTACCTGATCGGCTCCAAGGCCGGTCCCGCCATATTCAACAAGCCGAACTCCCGCCTCTTCAAGCGCGAAAACGTGGAGAACGCACACGCCTTCTTCGAAAAGCACGGCGGCAAGGCGCTGATCCTCGCCCGCTTCGTGCCAATCATCCGGACCTTCGTGCCCGTGATCGTTGGCGTGGCCCAGATGAACAAGAAGAAGTTCTTCCTGTTCAACGTGATCGGCGCGGTCCTGTGGGGCAGCGGCGTCACGCTGTTGGGCTACCTGCTCGGTGACAGGGTCCCGTGGGTCCGGGAGAACCTGGACATCATCTTCATCGTCATCGTGCTGGTCTCCGTGATTCCGATCGGCATCGAAGTACTCCGCGGAATTTCCGCCAAGCGCCAGGCGGCTAAGTTCGGCACCGACCCCGTTGACGAATTCATTGAGGAGCACGAACCCGAAGCCGAGCGGAAAACCCACCGCGACTAGTACCTTGAAGCGCCGCCGGCCGGCGCTGGCTCCAAAGACAAAACTAAGGGAACCCCACCATTGTGGGGCTCCCTTAGCTGTTAGACGGCGTTTCGGGTGTGTGCCCTACTGCCGCGCAAGTGCGTCGACAATGGCCGGCAGGAGTGCCCGGAAGGCCTTCGCCCGGTGGCTGATCGCGTTCTTTTCCGCCGCTGACAATTCAGCGCAGCTGCGGTCCCCGCCGGCCGGCTGCAGCACGGGGTCGTAGCCGAAGCCGCCGTTGCCGCGGGGTTCGCGCAGGAGGGTCCCCTCAAGCTGGCCGTACTCCACCACTTCGCGGCTCCCAGCGCCCGGTCCCGGGACAGCCAGGGCCGCAGCGCAGACAAACGCGGCTCCCCGGTGCCCGTCGGGGACATCGGAGAGCTGGTCCAGCAGAAGCTTCAGGTTGGCGGCGTCGTCACCGTGCCGGCCGGACCAGCGCGCGGAAAAGATTCCGGGCGCCCCGCCCAGCACGTCCACGGCCAGCCCCGAATCGTCGGCGATGGCCACCAGCCCGGTGGCCTCCGCAACGGCCCGCGCCTTCAGCAGCGAGTTTTCGGCGAACGTCACGCCGGTTTCGACGACGTCTGGCGCACCCACCGCCGCGGCGTCCACCACCTGCGTGTCGACGTCGAGCCCGGGGACCTGTCCGCGCAGCAGCTCCCGGAGCTCCCTGAGCTTGCCCTTGTTGTGCGTGGCCAGGACGAGGCGCGGTACGGGCGCGCCGTCAGGTTCAGCGTTCGGGGTCACAGCGTCCTGGTTCACAGTGCGTCGGCGAGGGTTTCGCGCTGGATCGCCGCCAGGGCGGTGGTGCCCAGGAGGGCCAGGTCCAGCAGCTGGTTCAGCTCGTCCCGGTCGAAGGGAGCTCCCTCTGCGGTGCCCTGGACTTCCACGAACTTCCCGGATCCGGTGACCACCACGTTCATGTCGGTTTCGGCGCGGACGTCCTCAACATAGGGCAGGTCCAGCATGGGCACGCCGTCGATGATGCCCACCGAAACCGCTGCGATCGTGTCGATCAGGGGCTGGGCGTTCTTGGCGATCAGCTTGTTGTCGCGGGCGAAGCGGATGGCGTCCGCCAGTGCCACGTAGGCGCCGGTGATGGCCGCGGTGCGCGTTCCGCCGTCGGCCTGGAGGACGTCGCAGTCCAGGACGATCGTGTTTTCGCCCAGGGCCTTGGTGTCAATGATGGAACGCAGCGAGCGTCCGATCAGCCGGGAAATCTCGTGGGTCCGCCCGCCGATTTTCCCCTTGACAGATTCGCGGTCGGAACGGGTGTTGGTGGCCCGTGGAAGCATGGCGTACTCCGCCGTGACCCAGCCGCGGCCTTCGCCCTTGAGCCAGCGCGGCACGCCCGCCGTCAGGGACGCCGTGCACAGGACCCTGGTGTTGCCGAACTCGATGAGGGCCGATCCCTCGGCCTGCTTGGACCATCCGCGGGTGATGCTGATGGGGCGGAGCTGGTCGGGGGCGCGGCCATCGGCGCGCACTACGGGCACTGCGGTTGCTTCAGAAGTCATGCCTTTAGCTTATCGACTCGCCGTGGGACGTCCTGCCACGGACAGCCCTTCCCCCTGTCCGGTGCAGCATGTCATCGTTGCAGTATGCAGACGGTGTACGAGGCTGCCGGCAGTGCCGACTTTTTCCTGAGGCTGGCCAACGCCTGGCATGCAAGGGTAATGGCTGACGAGGTAGTCAGCCACGCGTTCAGCCACGGATTCCATCCGCAGCACAGCCACCGGCTCGCAGCCTATTGGACGGAGGCGTTGGGTGGCCCGCCCGTGTATTCAGACTCGTATGGTGACGAGACATCAGTGATTCGGCTGCACAGCGGCAACGGCCCGCATGAGGACATGGACCGCAGGGCGGTCGCCTGCTTCGACCAAGCGCTGGCCGACGTCGGGCTCGCTGATGACGATCCGGTGCGCAAGGTGCTGCACAATTACTTCACCTGGGCGGCCACCACCACGATGTCCCGTTACCAGCGCTCAGCAGAGGACGTGCCGGACGGGCTCCGCATCCCGCACTGGTCCTGGGACGGCCCGGTCGGTGAAACAGGTTCCGGCGGTGCGGACAGCAGGCCGTCGGCCAAGGGGCCCTAGACGGTGTAGTGCACACCGGCCACGGCAACGGCCACGTCGCCGCCGAACACGGGGCGCGCTTCGGCCATAACAGTGGTGGGCGATGTCCAGACGGGGATGTGCGTGAGCAACAGCCGGCGTGCGCCCGCGCTCTCCGCGGCCTCGCCGGCACGCTTTCCGGTCAGGTGGACATCCTTGATGTCGTCGTCGCGGCCTTCCTCAAAGGCGGCCTCGCACAGGAACAGGTCAGCGTTCTTTGCCGCTTCCTCCAGCCCGGCGCAGGAATCGGTGTCCCCGGAATACGTCAGGATCCGGCTGACCGCGTTGCCCTGCTTGTCCGGTTCGGTCACTTCCACCCGCAGGGCGTAGGCCTCCTTTACGGGATGGTTCACCGCGAACGGCGTCACCGTGAACGGCCCCACCGTGACGGATTCCCTTTCGGTCCAGTTGGTGAAGTCGAATTCCTCGTGCATCCCCGGATCGAGCTCCAGGCCGTAGGCGGTGGCCATCCGGTCCGCCGTCGCGGCGGGGCCCCACACCGGAATCCTGCCGCGTCCCCAGCCGCCGGGCTTCCAGCGGACGGCCACGTGCAGGCCGCACAAGTCCATGCAGTGGTCCGGGTGCAGGTGGGTGAGGAAGATCGCGTCGATGTCCTCAAGGTCCGTGTATCGCTGGATGGCGCCAAGGGCTCCGCTGCCAAGGTCCATCACGATCTTCCACGTCCGCTCGCCGTCGCTGGCGGTCAGGAGGTAGCAGGACGCCGGGGAGCTCGGGCCGGGAAACGAGCCGGTGCAGCCGACGATGGTGAGCTTCACAGGGCAGGTCCTCCGGCCCGGTGGGCGCCCACAAAGTTCGAAATCCGAGGTCCCGACGACGACTGCCGGGCGCTGGCGGTCTGCGCGGCCGCGATCATCTCGGGCGTGATCCGCGCCAGGCTGCCGGTGGGGTATTGGGCCGCCACATGGTCCACGTGCCGGACGGACAGGACCTCCGGGCCCAGGAAACGGCGGGCCAGCGTTTCGAACTGGCCGGCGTCACCGGTGGCGATGAAGTGGTGTTCCGGCGGAGTTACAGCAGTGCGCTGAAGGTCGTGGGTGGCGAGGGCCCGGTACACGTCCTTCGCCGTTTCCTCCGCGCTGGACACGAGCGTCACGGCGTCGCCCATCACGAACGAAATGACGCCGGTCAGCAGCGGATAGTGCGTGCAGCCCAGCACCACGGTGTCCACGCCTGCCGCCTTCAGCGGCGCCAGGTACTCTTCGGCAATAGCCAGCAAGGCGGGTCCGGTGGTGATCCCGGCCTCCACGTAGCTCACGAACTCGGGGCAGGCCACAGACGTGATCGCCAGGTCCGGCGCGGCGGCGAACGTGTCTTCGTAAGCCCGTGAACCAACGGTGGCGGAGGTTCCGATGACGCCGATACGCCCGCTGCGGGTGGCAGCGACAGCCCGCCGGACGGCCGGCTGGATCACCTCGATGACGGGGATGCCGTATTTCGCCGTGTACCGCTCGCGGGCGTCCCTCAGGACAGCGGCCGACGCCGAGTTGCAGGCAATGGTCAGCAGCTTGACGCCGGAGTCCACCAGTTCGTCCATCACGCCCAGGGCGTTGGCGCGGACTTCGGCAATGGGCAAGGGCCCGTAGGGCCCGTTGGCGGTATCCCCCACATAGAGGATGGACTCGTTGGGGAGCTGGTCGATGATGGACCGCGCCACGGTCAGTCCGCCGACACCGGAATCAAAGATACCGATGGGGCGGGACCCCACCTGCGCGGTGGTGCTGCTGGCTGCGGAGTCCGATGCGGCTGCGCCTGACGGATCCATGCTCGAGGCTGTAGTCATGATTATTCGAGGATAGGTCTTCCCCGGGGCCGCAGCCATCACATTGTGGCGCCCGACTCATGTCAAATTTGTCACATTGGCGGTCGAATCCCGGAACAGGACAGCAGTTCAGGCCCGTGAGTCCAGGGACTGGAGCATCGCCTGGACCAGTGATTCCTGCAGCCACGTGGTGAAGTTGTACACCAGGGCGAGGTAACTTTCCACGTCTTCGGCCTGGGACCAGTCCTGCATCAGGTGCACGTGTTCGGCGTCCTCTTCATCCCGGATATCCAGGCGTTCCGCCAGCACCAGGCGCACATCGTTCAGGGCCATGGACCAGAACCTTGCCCCTTCGGCGGTGAGGACAACTTCGTCCCTGTCCAGGTCCAGGGCGGCTGCGCGCAGCGCGCCGATCTTGGTTTCCCGCAGCGAGCGCTCGGTGAGCTGGCGGAACTCCAGGGACGCGCCGTCGTCGTTCTTCATCACGTTGGGCAGCAACCGCTTAACGGCACGGTCCGTCGGTTCCTGGACGTCCATATCCAGTCCGATCAGGGCGGCCAGCGGATCCTGGCTGGTGTGTTCGGCCGGCTGGAGCATGGAGATGACGTCATCGATCAGGCTGCGGAGCAGTTCCCGTTCGGCGGGTTCCAGGAACCCGGTGATGCCCTTGAGCCCGTATTTGAATGCCTTAGCCACGTTTCCCCTTGCCCTGCCCGGACCCGCCGGATTTTCCTGAGTTTTTGGAGCTTCCACCATTCCCGCCGGAGGCCCTCTCCACTGTGGCCCAGAGGCCGAAGCCGTGCATGGCCACGGCATGCCGCTCAACCTGTTCCTTGCTGCCGTGGGCAACAATGGACCGGCCCTTTTTGTGGACTTCCATCATCAGCTTGTTGGCTTTGGACTCGGAGTAGCCGAAGTAGCTCTGGAAGACATAGCTGACGTAACTCATCAGGTTGACGGGATCGTTCCAGATCACCAGGTTCCAAGGGATGTCCGGGGCGGTCAGGGAGTCGGTGGACGCCTCTGTCCCGGTCCGGGTGCCCTCCTGTGTATCAGGGCCGAGCGCAACGCTTAAGGTCATCTGTCCATTCTATGGGGATGCACACTAGAGTGAATTTTGTGAGTACCTCCGCCAGCTGGGACCATCCCCGCACGTCCTTTTACACAGACCACTACGAGCTGACCATGCTGCAGGCATCCCTGCACTCGGGAGCCGCACACCGCAGGTCGGTCTTCGAGGCTTTTGCCCGGCGCCTGCCGGACGGCCGGCGGTACGGGATTGTGGCGGGAACGGGCCGCCTGCTGGAGGGCATCGCCGACTTCCAGTTCGGCGAAGCCGAGCTGGACTTCCTGGGACGGACCGGTGTGGTCAACCAGGACACCCTGGACTACCTGGCGAACTACCGCTTTTCCGGTGACATCTGGGGCTACCCGGAGGGCGAGGCGTACTTCCCCAACTCCCCCATCCTGATTGTCGAATCAACGTTTGCCGAAGCCTGCATGCTGGAAACCTACCTGCTCTCGGTCCTGAACCATGACAGTGCCATCGCTTCCGCCGCCTCCCGCATGATCACCGCGGCCGGCAACCGGCCCTGCATTGAAATGGGATCCCGGCGGACGCACGAGGAATCGGCAGTCGCGGCAGCCCGCGCCGCCGTCATTGCCGGGTTCGACAGCACCTCCAACCTCGAGGCCGGCTTCCGGTACGGCATCAAAACGGTAGGGACCGCCGCGCACTCCTTCACGCTCCTCCACGACACCGAGCGGGAAGCCTTTGAGGCGCAGATCGCCTCCCTCGGACCCGGCACGTCGCTGCTCGTGGACACGTACGACGTCGAAGCAGCCGTGCATGCCGCCGTCAAGTTGGCGGGGCCCAAGCTGGGGGGCGTCCGGCTGGACTCCGGCGACCTCGTGGCCCAGGCCCAATGGGTCCGGCGCCTCCTGGACGAGCTCGGCAACGTGAACACCAAGATCGTGGTCACCTCGGACCTGGACGAGTTCGCCATCGCCGCGCTGCAGTCCGCCCCGGTGGATTCCTACGGTGTGGGCACCTCGCTGGTCACCGGTTCCGGTGCACCCACCGCGAGCATGGTCTACAAGCTCGTCAGCCGCACCGACGACGCCGGCAATTTCGTCTCCGTGGCAAAAACCGCCAAGAACAAAACCAGCATGGGCGGCCGGAAGTACGCGCTGCGCAAGCTCAACGAGCGGGGGGTGGCCACCCAGGAAATTGTGGGCATTGGCCACCGCCCCGATGACGACGGCAACGACCGGCCGCTGCTTCAGCAGTTTATGAAGAACGGCGAGCTGCTGCCGGGCTGGACCGGACACGAGGGTGTGGTCCGCGCCCGCCAACGGCACGCGGACACCATGGCCGAACTGCCCGGCGTCGTCAACCGCCTGCAGCGCGGCGAGCCTGCCATCCCCACCATCTACGAGGAGAACTGATGTCCCGCGCCCTGATCATCGTTGACGTCCAGAACGACTTCTGCGAGGGCGGCTCCCTGGCCGTCGCCGGCGGTGCCGGTGTTGCCGGAGCCATCAGCGAGTACGTGGACGCCCATCACAATGAGTTCGACCACATAGTTGCCACCCAGGACTGGCACATCGATCCCGGCGCGCATTTTTCCGACACGCCCGATCACAAGGACAGCTGGCCGCGGCACTGCGTGGCCGGCACGCGCGGCGCGGAACTCCATCCGGACCTGGACAGCGAATACATCCAGGCCTACTTCCAGAAGGGCCAGTTCGCCGCGGCGTACTCCGGCTTTGAGGGCCTGCTGGCACCTGAGGATGCCGTCCCCACCGGGGAACGCCAGCCGGGCGCCATGCCCGCTGACGCAGAAGCCTACGCACCCGCGGACAACGCCATCGGACTGGACGACTGGCTGCAAAGCCACGACGTGGAGGACGTTGTAGTGGTGGGGATCGCCACCGACTTCTGCGTGATGGCCACCTCGCTGGACGCGGTCCAGGCCGGCTACTCCGTCACGGTCATCCGTTCACTCACCGCCGGCATTGCCGAGGACCTGGAGGATGCCGTCGCCGAAATGGAGCTGGGCGGCGTCGAAGTCGCGTAAGTACTACTTCCGGCCGATGAACCAGTCCTGGAGCTTCCGCAGCCTGGACTGAAGCTGTTCCTCGTTCGCCTGGGCCACTGGAGGGCCGCCGCAGACGGTCCGCAGCTTCGTGTGCACCACACCGTGCGGGGTTCCGGTCCGCGCCGACCAGGCCGCCACGTTCTTGGCCAGTTCGTTGCGCAGGTCCATCAGCATCCGGTGGTCCGGTATGGCCGGCGCCGCGGCGGCCGGCTCTGCTGCCGGTGCGCGCCGGTTCTTGCGGTTGAGCTGTTCGTGCTGGCGCTGCCGCAGCAGCGTCCCCACCTGCTCGGCATCCAGCAGTCCGGGGATGCCCAGGAAATCCAGTTCGTCCTCCGAGCCCACTTCTCCCCCGGTGCCGAACTCGCCGCCGTCGAACAATACCCGGTCGAAGGACGCCTGCGAGTCGAGGGCCTCGAACTTGCCCTTGGTAAGGCTGTCGGACGCCTTGTCCTCCCGGTTGGCCTCTTCCATCAGCGAGTCCTCGGGATTGAACAGGCCGTCGCTGTCCTCTTTCTCGGGGCGGTCCAGCGCGTGGTCGCGTTCGGCCTCCATCGAGTTGGCCAGGGCCATCAGCGTCGGCACGGACGGTAGGAAGACCGAGGCCGTTTCGCCGCGTTTCCGGGCGCGCACAAAGCGGCCCACGGCCTGGGCGAAGAACAGCGGCGTCGAGGTGGACGTCGCATAGACGCCGACGGAGAGCCGGGGCACGTCCACACCTTCTGACACCATGCGGACGGCCACCATCCACCGTTTCTCGCTCACGGTGAATTCCTCGATCTTGCTGGAGGCCTTGGCGTCGTCGGAAAGGATCACGGTGGGCGATTCGCCGGTGATCCTTTTCAGCTGCCCGGCATAGGCCCTGGCATCCTCGTGGTCCGTGGCGATGACCAGCCCGCCGGCGTCCGGAACGGTGCGGCGCACTTCGCTGAGGCGTTTGTCCGCCCCCGCCAGGACAGCGGGAATCCATTCCCCGGCCGGGTTCAGCGCCGTCCGCCACGCCTGCGACGTGATGTCCTTGGTGACCGCGGACTCGCCCAGAGAGGCCGCCATTTCCTCGCCGTCACTGGTGCGCCACCGCATCTGGCCCGAGTAGGCCATGAACATGACCGGGCGCACCACGTGGTCACGCAGGGCATTGCCGTAGCCGTAGGTGTAGTCCGCTTTCGAGCGCCGGATGCCGTCCTTGTCCTGCGCGTATTCAACAAACGGGATGGGCGAGGTGTCGGAGCGGAACGGCGTACCGGTCAGGGAGAGCCGCCGTGCCGCAGGGTCAAACGCTTCGCGGAGGCCGTCGCCCCAGGACAGGGCTTCGCCGCCGTGGTGGATCTCGTCAAGGATCACCAGCGTGCGGGCGGCCTCGGTCTTGGCGCGGTGCAGCATGGGTTTGCTGGCCACCTGCGCGTATGTGACAGCGACGCCGACAAAACCGCGGCCGTGCTGACCGTCGGAGTTCTTGAAGTTGGGGTCGATGGCGATGCCCACCTTGGCAGCGGCGTCGGCCCACTGCCGTTTCAGGTGGTCCGTGGGCGCCACGATGGTGACCCGGTTGACCGCCCCTGATTCGATGAGCATGGAGGCCACGCGCAGCGCGAAGGTGGTCTTGCCGGCGCCGGGAGTTGCTACGGCCAGGAAGTCTCGGGGATCGGTCCGGAAGTAGAGGTCAAGGGCTTGCTGCTGCCAGGCACGGAGTTTTTGGGCGGTTCCCCAGGCTGCGCGTTCCGGATAAGCCGGTGGCAGGGTGGGGCCGCCAAAGAGCGTCTCCGTCACTACTTGTTGTTGCCCGAGTCCCCTCCGGGACCCTTGCCGCCGTCGTTGCCCGGGCGGAGGCCGTCATAAACCTCTTTGCACATGGGGCACACCGGGAACTTCTGCGGATCCCGGCCCGGCGTCCACACTTTGCCGCACAGGGCAATGACAGGATCACCCGTCAGCGCGGATTCCATGATTTTTTCCTTGCGCACATAGTGCGAGAAGCGTTCCCGGTCACCCGGCTCCACTTCCTGCCGCAGCTCTTCGCGCTCGATGGTTGCCGTGGACGTTCCAGCCCCGGAAAGCTCGCGCATCGGGTCGTTTTCGAGAGGGTCCGTCATGCTAGTCATGGCATCCATCTTAGCGTCCCGGGACGGAGGACGTTCGACGGCGGGAGGACCGTTTTGCACGCACCGCACCCGCCGCTGTCGGCTGTCCCGCGCAACGGCGCTATGCACCCGCCCGTGGTGTGTGGCCGGAATTACAGCTCCTGGAATTACAGACCCTGCCAGGCAGGTTTGTGATCGTACGTATGCCGGTAGAAGTCGGCGAGCTTCAGCGACGATGCCGCGGCCTGATCCACCAGGATGGTGGCGTGCGGGTGGAACTGGAGGACCGAGGCCGGGCAGATGGCCGCGACGGGTCCTTCCACGAAGTCGCGGACGGCCGGCGCCTTCTGCGCCCCGGTAGCGATGAGGACAACGTGCCGGGCCTCGAGGATGGTGCCCAGCCCCTGGGTCACCACGTGGTGCGGCACCTCTGCCAGGCTGCCGAAGAACCGGGCGTTGTCCCGGCGGGTCTGCTCGATCAGGGTTTTGATGCGAGTCCGGGATGCGAGCGAGGAACCAGGCTCGTTGAAGCCGATGTGGCCATCCGTACCCACGCCCAGGAGCTGCAGGTCCACGCCGCCCGCTGCCCGCATGGCCTCCTCGTAGGCGGAACAGGCCGCGGGCAGGTCCGCGGCCGCCCCGTCAGGCGTATGGACGTTGCCCTCGGCGATGTTGACCCGACTGGTGAATTCCCGCCGGATGACTTCCCGGTAGGACTCCGGATGCCCGTGGTCCAGCCCCACGTATTCGTCCAGGGCAAAGGCATGGGCATTGCTGAAGTCCAGCCCGTCACGCTGGTGCCGCGCCGCCAGCTCGTCGTACACCGGCAGCGGCGATGACCCGGTGGCGAGGCCCAGTACGGCGGTGGGCTTTCGCCGGAGCAGGGCCTCGATGGCATCGGCGACGAGCTGTCCGATCTGCTTGCTGCCCTGGAGGATGACAACTTCCATGTCCGGCCGCCTTTCTGGTGCTTTACGTCTGGTGCGTTACGGAGTCAGCGGTTGACGGTCAGTTGGGCCAGCAGTTCGGGTCCGCGGGCATCAAGCCACTTTCCACCCAGCCGAATGCCCGCACCAAACAGCGCCAGTCCCAGCATCAGGCCGACGGCCAGGTTGGCCCACCCGAACATGGCATTCCCCGTGACCAGCTGCGCGATGAGCAGGCTCACCTCGGGCAGGACCAGCAGGCTCAGGACGCCCATGCCGGCAAACTGCACCACCAGGGTCTGCCCTACGTTGCCCGGGGGTTTCTTGAACGGGCTGTCCCCGGGCAACGGGACGGCCACCGTGTAGCGTGCCGACACCACGGACGACAAGCCAAGCCCGGTGAAGAGGATGCCCAGGCTCAAGCCCAACTGGCCGGGCAGTTCCGACCAGCTGCCGGTAAAGAAGTACTGGCCCACTGCAAAGATCAGTACCACGGGCAGGGCAAAAGCCAGGCAGGCCAACGCCCTACCCAGCCGGTCGTCCACACCGCGGACGCCCGTGGCCACATGCAGCGCGAATGCCGTGTTGTCATAGGAGACGTCCGCTGAGATGGACCAGGCCAGCAGAAAGGCAGCCAGCGGTGCAGCCACCGCCAGTACTCCGTAGTCACCGGACTGGCTGCCCTGGAAGACCAGCAGGATGGGGAGCAGCGGGACCACCACCAGGGAACCGGAATAGCGGGGATCGCGCAGCCAGTACGTCAGCGCGCGCGCTGTTACTGCACCGGCCGGTGTGGCCGGCAGCAGGTCGAACAGCCCCAGTTTGCCACCCTTGCGGCTCCCGCTGCCGGCGTAGGGCGGGTTGACCAGGGCCCGTTCAAGGAGCAGTTTCCAGCACCAGGACAGGACTGCGAGGGTTGCAGCGGCGATCACGAGTTTCAGTGCGGCCGCTCCCGGGCGGCCAACCGCAACATCACCACCGAGGGACCACGCGGCACCAAGTGGTGTCCAGGACAAGGTGGCAGCCAGCTCCGGGAGGAAACCCGTCGAGGCGGTGATGCCCCTGCCCACGCCAGCGACAATCGGGCCCATCAGGACCAGCGGGACCATAAACGCGACGGCGCTGACATCCTTGAACCGGCGCGACGACGCCAGGCTGGCGGTGGCGGTGGTGACCACTTTGGACAGGACAATACATGTCAGAACGCCGACGGCGGCACCCACCAGTGCGGCAACCGCGGGAAGGGGGCCACGGGCCCAGGTCCACACGGTGGCGAGCGCTGCGAGCGCGGTGGCCAGGCCAGGGATGCCGATCAGCCCGCCGAGGGCCAGCCCCGTGAGCAGTTGGCGCATGGGGATGGCGGAGGTGGTGAAGCGGGCAGGGTCCAGGGTCAGGTCCGCGGCGGACGCGACCACCGGAATGAGGCCCCAGCCGAGGAGGGCCGCTGAACCACCAAGCACCACAACCGTCTGGGCCAGTTCGGGGTCTTCAGTGCGCAGCAGGACCAGTGCCGCGACCATTATGCCCACCAGCCCCAGGGCATAAAGACCGCCGAACGCCAGGCCGACGAGCTGCCAGGGGCTGCGGCGAAGGCCGTTCCGCAGCAGGGTCAGTTTGAGCCTTAGGAGGTGCGCAACCATTCCAGGCCTTCCGTGTGGTTGCGTCCGCCGACCAGCTGGACAAACCTTTCTTCCAGCGTTGCGCCGGCGCGGACTTCGTCCACGGTCCCGGTGGCGAGGAGCCTGCCGGCCGCCACCACGGCGACGTGGTCGCACATACGCTGGACCAGGTCCATAACGTGGCTCGAGACGATCACCGTCCCGCCGGAAGCTACATAACTGTCCAGGATGGACCGGATGTTGGCCGCCGAGACGGGATCCACGGACTCGAAGGGCTCATCGAGCACCAGCAGCCGCGGGGCATGGATCAGGGCCGAGGCCAGGGCGATCTTTTTTGTCATGCCTGCCGAATAATCCACCACGAGCGTCCCGGCGTCCTCGCTGAGGTCCAGGGCCGACAACAGCTCCCCCACACGCGAGGCCACCACGTCTTTGTCCATGCCACGCAGCAGCCCCGCGTACGTGACCAGCTGCTCGCCGGTGAGCCGGTCAAAGAGACGGACACCGTCAGGGAGGATACCCATCAGCTTCTTGGCCTCCAGCGGCCGGGCCCAGACGTCCACTCCGTGGACAACCGCTGTGCCGAAGTCGGGCCGCAGCAGGCCGGTGGCCATGGACAATGTAGTGGTCTTGCCGGCACCGTTGGGCCCCACAATGCCAAAGAATGAACCTGCCGGGACGTCGAGGCTGATGCCGTCCACGGCGATTTTTCCGCCGAAGCGCTTGGCGAGGCCGCGGATGGACAAGGCAGGAACCGGCCCGGCGTGCACCACCGGATCGGAGTGGGGATCAGGATGCGCAGCAGTCATGATGCCAGCCTAGACCCAGGGCCCTGCCGAAGGGGTCCTCCCGCGGGAGTAGTGCCAAAGGCGTAGGGAACCCTAGAACGAATGCCGCGGCATGGCCCGTTCGTACTGCGGTGCCCAGGGGAGGTCATGCCCCAGTTCAAACGCCGCACGGAGCCACCAGTGCGGATCCCGGAGCGCGGCCCGGGCAATAAACACGCCGTCGGCCTGCCCGGTGGCCACGGCATGCTCGGCCTGGCCTGCGGAAGTCAGCAGGCCCACGGTGCCTGTGGGGACACCGGCTTCCCGGCGGATGCGTGCGGAGAACTCCGTCTGGTAGCCCGGACCCGGCCTGATGTCCTGATGGGCCACGGCCCCGCCGCTGGAGACGTCGATGAGGTCCACTCCGTGCTCTGCCGCCTGGGCGGCCAGCCGAACCGAAGCCTGGACATCGACGCCGCCCGGCGCCCAGTCGGTGGCTGAAATCCGCAGCAGCAGGGGCATGGATTCGGGGATGACGTTGCGGACGGCATCAACGACGGCGAGCATCAGCCGGTTCCGTCCGGCCTCATCCCCGCCCCAGGAATCGGTCCGCGTATTGATCAGCGGGCTTTGGAACTGGTGCAGGAGGTAGCCGTGCGCGCCATGGATCTCCACGGTGTCGAACCCGGCGTCCACGGCACGCACTGCGGCGGCCGCGAAGTCGGAAATGACGTCCTGGATCTGCGCCTCGGTCATCGCGGCGGGTTCGGCAAAGCCGTCGAAGGCAAGCCGTGACGGCCCCACCGTGGGCCAGCCGCCGTCGGACTCCGGGACGCTCCCCCGCTGCCCGGCGAACGGCCAGTAGGCGGACGCTTTCCGGCCGGCGTGGGCAAGCTGGGCGCCGATCTTCGCTTCCGCGGCACCATGCCGGTGCACAAAGGACGTGATCCGCTGCCAGGCCTCGGCCTGTTCGTCGTTGTACAGCCCGGCATCGCGGGGGCTGATCCTGCCGGCCGCGTTCACGGCGGCCGCCTCAGTGAGGATCAACGCGGCGCCGCCCGCGGCGAAGGAGCCCAGATGCATCAGGTGCCAGTCGTTCGGAACCCCCGGGGCGCCGTCGGGACCGCAGCTGTACTGGCACATGGGTGATACCCAGCCGCGGTGCGTGAGCTCCAGGGAGCGGAGCTTGAGCGGCTGGAACAGGGCCGGCACTAGAACAGGACCCTGGCGAGTCCTTGGCGTGCCTTGGCAACACGGGGGTCGGACGTGCCCACCACGTCAAAGAGCTCCAGGAGGCGTACGCGGGCAGTCTCCCGTTCCGGGCCGAAGTTCCGGCCGATGAAGCTGACCACGCGGTTCAGCGCGTCCTCCACGTGGCCGCCGGACACGTCCAGGTCCGCCACGCCCAGCTGGGCGGCCAGATTGTCAGGTTCGTTGGCGGCGAGGGTACGCAAGGCTTCCGAGTCCTCGGCGGAGAGCGGCTGGAGCCGGGCCATCAGCTCCACCTGGGCCAGGCCGGCCTTGGCCTCGGCGTCGGCGGGCATTTCCAGCAGGGCCTGCCGGTAGGCCACGGCGGCGGCCTCATAGTCGCCCGCCTCAATGGCGTCGAACGCGGCCTGGTGCAGCGGCGGAAGAGGTGCTGGTTCGGTCTCCATGGGCGCACTGCCCCCGCCGAGGCTGCCCGTAACCCCATTGGCGGCCGCGACTTTCAGCAGTTCATCCAGGAGGGGCCGGATCTGGGATTCCTCGGCGCCGCCTTGGAAGAGCGGTACGGGCTGGCCTTTGAGGACGGCGACGGCCGTGGGGACGGCCTGGACCTGGAAGGCCTGTGCCAGCTGCGGGAAGGCTTCGATGTCCGCCGCACCCAAGACCAGGCGGCCGCCGTAGCTGTTGATGACCCGCTCCAGCGAGTCGAGCATCGCGGCGGATTCCGGCGAGTACGCGGCCCATAGCGCGAAGACCACCGGAACCTGGGCGGAAAGCTCCACGAGTTCCTGGAAATTGCCTTCGGTGACAGTGACCCGCAGCGGTGCCGCGCCGTCGTCGGGCGTTACCGCACCCGCTTCTGCGCTGGCACCCGCATCCCCGGGAACAGGGGGATTGCCGGGAGCCGCAGGCGGCGCCTGGCGCTGTTTCAGGGATGAAAGGTCGACGGCGCCACGCAGGTTAAGCAGGCTGGCAGCGGCGGGAGGGACTGGGCGGGAAGCTGGCGAACTCATGCTTTCCACTCTAGCCACTCCGGCCGCTGCCGGGGGTACTGCATCTGGGACTGGACCCTGCGGGCCTATTTGAAGCTTGCGCCTACCAGCCCGCGCGTTGCGGCCACCAGCTTGATGGGATCCGTAGAACCTGCCGGCGGAACGTAGACCGCCATTGATTCAGCAAAGTTCAGGACCATGCCGGTGGTGGTTTCCTTGCCGCCGGCGAGCGCCGCGGCGTCGTCGCCGATGGTGAGCTTGTCACCGGAGGCCTTGGGCGTGCCATCAAAGCCGAAGTTGATCCGGCCCAGCACGAGCGCCCCGCCGTCGGCCGTCCGGAACACCACAGTGCTTTCCGGTACTACCTTGTGGGTGAAGGAGAAGTTGCCGTTTTCGCCGGACTTGACTACCTCGGCCTGGTAGGAAAGCGTGTCGGCGATGTACGGCGAGGATGCGCCCTCCACGAGCTTGTCCTTGAAGCTCGACTCTGAATTCGTCAGGCGGTCGGCCAGCCCGGCCAGGGCTTCTTCGCCGCTGTACAGCAGGCCGGATTTGTCGTTGGCGGCCAGCGTGTCGGTGCCGTTCCGGCCGATGGCGGGGAACGTGGTTCCCGGCTGCAGCGGGGTGGTCTCGGTCAGCTTGTAGTTCTCCCGCGGGGAGGGTTGGACCAAGGTGAGCAGCTGCGGGACGACGTTGCCGTCACCCTGCGTAACGGCGAGGACTGAACGCGGCCAGCTGCGGTCGCTGGTGACCACCGTGGTGAGGAGCTTCGTGGAACGGACGGGCATCCGGGCTTCATAAGTGCCCACCTGGGAACGGATCTTGTAGTTCTGCGTACGGACCTCAAGCTCCGTCCCGGCTACGCGCTCTGCGAGCATGGCCGCGTCCTTTGCGGCGTCACCGGCGTCGGCGGTGCTGGAGACCTGCTCCAGGATCCTGCGGAACTGGGCGTCCAGGAGGACCGGCGCGGCCCCCTGGGCGGCCTCCGGCGATGCTGATTCGGGAGCCGGCGCGGGCGTGGTGGCAGCGCTCGCAGCAACACCCGTTCCGGCCACAACAAGGGCGGTCACTGCGGCGGTGACCATGCCGCCGGACACCATGCCGAGCCGTGAGGCGGACCTTGCCTCGGCCTTGGCCCGGGCGCGCCGGGCGAACAGGCTTCCCGTGCCGTTGCCTTCACCGTCCCGCTTGCGTGCGGACAGGACCACCAGGGCAATGCCGGCGAGGATCAGCAGGCCGCCAATCACCATCAGCGGGATGGCCCACGGGGTGGAGGTGTCATTCGGGAACGTCATGGAGACCGACGACGGTGCGGGCTTGGTGCCATCGGACGCCAGCAGCAGTGACCATTCGCCGTCAGCGGGCGGCGTCCACGAGTACTCCAGCTCACCGCTCGCGTTCTCAGTGGAAACCCAGAGATCGGATCCGGACGGATTCGGCGCCGTGGCGTCGCCGTCGGCGTGCTCAACCTGCAGGGATTTGTTGTCCTCGGAAACCCCAGTGATGGTGTTGTGGGCCGTCGGGCCCACCCAGGCGTCCACGTCGTCAGGCCGGCCGGCCGCGAGCATGAAGTTGCCGTCGCCTTCGATCTTGATCTTCACCGTTCCGCCCTGCGCGGTGCGCAGGTCCTGGTCGATGACGGTCAGTGGCGCCTCCGCGGCATCTGCCGGGGCGGAAGCCGTAAAGGTCTCGGAGGGAGCCCAGATTGTCTTCTGGCCAATACCGGCCAGAAGTGTCAGGAGGCCGAGCAGCACGAGTGCAACTGCAGTCTTGAAGCGCAAAGGAAACACCTATCATTCGCGGGGGTTTACTTTCAATAGTAACCGTTTTGTTACCAGAACCCCCGTTTGGGCGCCAGCGGGGTCCGGAATCGGCGGCGCCCGGGCGGCCCGGCGGGCGCCCTCGCTCCTGTTGGCAAGGCTGCTGATAGTGTTTGCGATGATCATCACACCGGCCCGCAAATGCGGCGCCACGCACGGAACAGGCCCCAGAATCCAGTGACTGACAAGACGGAAGAGTCCTCCACGGGACACGAAAATCAACCGGCCGCTGGCGCTTTGGAATCCTCGCCGGACACGCCTGCGACGGCGAAGCGACGGGGCTCCGCAGCTTCGGCCCTTGGCCAGCTTGTTCGGCGCCTGCGCCAGCCGCTGCCGGGCGCCCAGCCCAGGCTCCGGTTTGAGATCCCGCCGGAATACAACCACACGGAAGAACCTGCCGGCACCGAAGACGGCGGGGGTGGCGGTGCCGGCGGGACAGCCGCGCAGTTTGGCCGTCCGGGTCCCCGGATGTCGATGCAACATCCCCTTTACATGGGCTTCATGGGCACCGTAGGGGTGGGCCTTGCACTGCTGGTCTACTGGATCGGCTCCAACACCACCCAGCTGCTGCTCTGGATTGTTGCTGCTCTGTTCATTGCCCTTGGCCTGGAACCCGTGGTGGGCTGGCTGGAGAACCGCCGCATTCCCCGCCCGGTCGGCATTCTTCTGGCCGTCCTTGTCCTGGTAGTGGCTGTGGGAGGGTTCTTCGCTACCCTCATTCCCACCATCGTGGAACAGGTCACCCAAATTGTGGTGCAGGCACCCACCTGGGTACGGGACTTCATCGACTCTGAGTTCTTCCGCAATCTTGATAACGAGTTCGGGGTCCGCGACCGCATCAACGAGGAACTCGACAAATTCGTCAATGATCCGGCGGCGATGGGCGGGATCTTCGGCGGGGTGGTGGGCTTCGGTTCCACCCTGGCCAACGGTCTCTTCGGCACGTTGATCGTCCTGGTCCTGAGCCTCTACTTCCTGGCCGCCCTTCCAGCCATGAAGAAGTGGGGCTACCGGCTGGCCCCGCGGTCTCGCCGGGCCCGGGTGGAAGCCCTCTCCGAGGAGATCACCCGTTCCGTCGGCAACTACGTGATCGGGCAGGCCTGCGTGGCATTGCTCAATGCCACGTTTGCTTTCATCGTGATGTCCATTGTGGGTGTCCCGTTCGCCCTCTTGCTGGCCTTCGTGGTGGCCCTGCTGGCCTTTATCCCCCTGGTGGGCGGCATGATCGCCGGCGTTGTGGTCCTGCTGATCGCCTTGACGGTCGGGTGGCAGACTGCCGCCGTCTACGGCATCTGCTACTTCGCCTACCTCCAGTTCGAGGCCTACTTCATCTCGCCGCGCATCATGCAGAAAGCCGTGGCCGTGCCTGGCGCCGTGGCCGTGATCTCCGTGATTGCCGGCGGCAGCCTGCTGGGAGTCCTGGGCGCGCTCATCGCCATCCCCACGGCGGCCGCCATCCTGCTCCTGGTCAAGGAGATCTACATCGCCCGCCAGGACAAGCACTAGCGGACAGGCACTATCGGGCAGGCACTAGGCTGCTGCGGTAGCCACCGGGCCGTTCCACAGTTGCGGCAGGCCTTCGGGTCCGGAGCCCGCTTCCGTCACGTCGTCGACGATTTCATTGAGCACGCGGGAAGCGTATTTCTCCCCCACCCAAAGGTGCTTGGCGCCGTCGACGCCTACCACCCGGGCCTGCGGCACCAAGCTGAAACGTTCAGCGGCGGCGGCGGGCTGAAGATAGTCGTCATGCTCCGGCACAAGGACGGTGAGCGGCTTGGCGGAGTCCGCCCAGAGGCGCAGGTGGGCGTCCGTTGCGCGGTGCAGCGGAGGTGACAGCAGGACGGCACCTTCAACCTGGCTCGCCACCGGCTCAACGGCACCGTACATCAGCGCCAGCTCGGTGCCGAAGGACCAGCCCACCAGCCAGCGGTTGGGCAGTTGGCGTTCGACGGCGAAACGCACCGCCGCCTCAACGTCCTGCCGCTCGCCAATCCCCTCTTCGAAGGAACCTGCGCTGGTTCCCCGCGGCGACTCCGTCCCGCGCGTGTTGAAACGAAGCACAGCCACGCCGGCCAGGGCCGGAAGCCGGTAGGACGCCTTGCGGTACACGTGCGAGTCCATAAAACCGCCGTGCGTCGGAAGCGGATGCAGGGTGATCAACGTCGCGGTGATCTGGCCGGACTCGGGCAGCGCCAGTTCCCCCACCAGAGTGTGGCCATCTTCGGTGCGGAGCTCGATGTTCTCGCGCCGGGCCGGCAGCACCGTTGACGCGCGGATGGGTGCGGGCCCTGTTGGCTGGCTGAATTCGAACGACGCCGGATCAAAAGTCATGCCTGCCAGCTTAGCGACTCCCGGCGGCCGCCAGGCGCAGTGCGCTGGCTCTTAATGCGGCTTCTCCGGGGCGGAGCCGTTCGCCCGGGCTATTCCGAGTCAGCGGTAACGGTAGGTCCGGGACAGCCAGCAGTTGGTGTGCCAGTGGCGGCGCTCAGCGAGGCCTGCGGCCGCACCGAAGATATGATCGTCCTTCCACACCACCAGGTGGGCGATGCCGGGGACAACAGCGGTGGAGCAGCCGGGGCAAATATAGGTCTTTTCGGCGTTCCTGGCAGTCATGGTCCTGACCGTCCATTCGCCGTCGGGCGCGCTTTCCCGGCGGGCGATTCCAGCCCGCGCCCGCTCCAAATCCAACTCCGGAACGTCGCCGTCGCCCTTCTTGCCCACCGGCTTTCCGCCAGCTATGCCCGGCTTTCCGGAGGCAGGACGACGGGGACGGTTGGAACGCGGCATGCCTCCATTCTGCCCCAGCCCCGGTAGTGTGTACGGCGTGCGACTTGTCATAGCCCGATGTTCAGTTGATTATGTTGGCCGGCTCAAAGCCCATCTCCCCCTTGCCACCAGGCTCCTGCTGGTCAAGGCCGACGGCTCGGTGCTGGTTCATTCCGACGGCGGCTCCTACAAGCCGCTGAACTGGATGAGCCCGCCTGCCACCCTGCGGGTGTCCTCGCCGGAGGACATTGACCTGGAGCTTGGCGTCACGGAACAGTGGACCGTCCAGTCCGCCAAGACCGATGACCGCCTGATCATCAACATCCACGAGCAGCTGCACGAGTCCTCCCACGACCTCGGGGTGGACCCCGGTCTGATCAAGGACGGCGTCGAAGCCGACCTCCAGCGCCTGCTTGCCGATCAGATCGAGACGCTGGGCTCAGGTTTTTCGCTCATTCGCCGCGAGTACTTCACCGCCATCGGCCCGGTGGACATCCTGGCCCGTGACGCCAGCGGGGCCACCGTGGCCATCGAGCTGAAGCGGCGGGGCGACATTGACGGCGTGGAGCAGCTCACGCGCTACCTTGAACTCCTGAACCGCGATCCGCTGCTGGCCCCGGTCCGTGGCATCTTCGCTGCCCAGCAGATCAAGCCGCAGGCCAAGGTGCTGGCCAACGACCGCGGCATCGACTGCATCACGCTGGACTACGACGCCATGCGCGGTGTGGACGATAGCGACTCCCGGCTTTTCTGAGGCCCGCTATCCGCTTTTATGACGCCGAGTTCCGCTTTTCTGACGCCGGATATCCGCACCGGTGACGCCTTCGGCCCCCTGACAAGGGGATTCATCCTTTTTATACGCAAAATTTGCCGTATTGGCCGTTCAGACCGTTGACCTGACGGAATCGGCGTGAAATTCTTAGACCAGTCTTTGTGTAGGTGTTTTTATGCTCGCAAGACATGTTGCGAGCGCGAAGCTCCTGCAGCGCAGGTTCCCAGGAACGGCATTGAAGGATTCTTCTCGCGGAGTGACCGAGTCCGGCACGAGGTGTGTCGGACTTAGACAAGTTCCATAATGAGGAGAAATAAATGGCACAGGGAACCGTCAAGTGGTTCAACGCTGAAAAGGGCTTCGGCTTCATCACCCCGGATGACTCCGATGGCGATGTCTTCGTTCACTACTCGGAGATCCAGACCGGTGGCTTCAAGACCCTCGACGAGAACCAGCGCGTTCAGTTCGAAATCGGTCAGGGTGCCAAGGGCCCCCAGGCTACCGGCGTAACGCTGGTCTAGTCCCCCGCCCGGCGGCCGCCGTCTGCGTGGCCTCCAGCGAAGAAAAGATCCCCAGCATCCGTGCCGGGGGTCTTTTCTTTGTCCGCAATGTCTTTGTCCACCGTGACTTTCCAGTCGCAAATCGTTCGTGCCGCTGTGAGGATCAGCTTCCCTGGCCCACGAGGCCCCGGACCAGCCGTGCCCCCTGCCGCAGCGAAAGGCCGGGCAAATAGGCCCGGGTGAGCGCCCGTCCGATCGCCGGCAACTGCAGCGGATCCTGGTAATACAGGTAAAGGGTTCGGTACTCGGGTTTGAAGCGTGATTTGAAAGCCGCCAGGGACCGGAATCCGTAGACCGGTTCGAGGGCGTGGCCCACCACATCGAGGATGCGGACGAGGTTCTCTGCCGGCACCGGCTTCCCCGGCGTTTCGTCGCCGGGCCGACTGGCGAGCGGGGACCCGGAGAGCGAGATCACCTCCACGGATTCGCGCAACTCCAGGACCGCCGAAGCAATGAGGAACTCCATCACCCCGGGGAATCCGTCAGCACCCCGGCGCATAACGTCCAGAGTGCGGCTGACCAGCGTCCCGCCGTCGTAAACGGGCAACCAACTGGTGACCCCGTGCACATGGCCGTCGCCGTCCACGGCCAGGCAGCAGAGCACTTCGTCGTCCATCAGCTCATCCATGCCGCCGAGCGTGAAGCCCATTTCCGGAACTGACTTGCCTGCCGCCCATTCCTCCGACACTTCGCTGAGCCGGGCACGCAGGGCGGACGGCAGCCCGTGGTAGGTACCCCAGACGGCATTGACGCCCATCTTGGCGGCGCGGTTGCGGGCAGTCCTGACGTTCTGCCATTCCTTGCCCGTGAATTCAAGTTGCCGGACGGACAGCCTGGTCTCCTGCGCCACCGACACGCGCTGGAAGCCCCGGTCCTGCAGCAGGGGCCACAGCGTGTCATCGCATGAGTAGAAGGCCGGGATGAGCGCACGGTTGCCGCAGTAGGAAAGAAACCCTTCGGCGGTTCGCTGACGGGAGTCGGCCGCACCGAAGGGGCCCGCCAGCGTCAGGGCGACACTGCCGTGCAGCTGGTAGGCGACGGCGCCGCGTGCATCCGGGCTGAACCAGTACCGGTTGGGCTCCCAGAGGGCCATCCACGACAGTGAATCGCCACCCTCGTGCAACAGCTTCCGGGCCGCGGCCCTGTCGTCGTGGCCCGAATCGCTGCCATGGTGCCGGCCCAGGAGCACGGACCAGACGCCGGCTAAGGCAACAAGCCAGAAGACCGGTCCGGAATAGCCAAAAATCAGGGACTCGAGGCCGTCCCGTTCAGCAAAAACCCGGTGGTAGAGATTCGGAAGTGGAACCGGCAGATACTGCCTGGACAGTTCAGCCAGCAAGCCCAGCAAACCGCCGTCGCGCGTCATTCCCCCAGCGGCAAACCAGGCCAGGGCGTAGCTCCCGGCCAGGAGTAGCCAGACGCCACCCACCACCGCCAAGAGCCGACGACGGGCGGCAGGGATCGTCTCGACGCGGAACTGGCGGCGGTTAACCCAGAGCAGGACCGCCAGCAGCAGTGGGACGATCACCAAAGGCAGGATGTGGACAAAACCCGAACCCATGGCGGCCGTATGCGGCCGCGCCGGATAATGCGGGATCAGCGCGAACAGGGCCAGGTAGACGGCGGCCATCGCCGTGACCGCCAACTGAAGGGCCAACGTGATGCGCAGTGCCATGCGGCGGCCGCGGCGCATTCCGTCAGCACAGATGAGGAGCAGAACCACCGGTACTACTGCCAGGGCGAGGCCAAAGGGTCCGGCGAAGCCCGTCCGCCCCACCTCCAGGCAGGATGCCTCCACTGTTGCTCCACAGTTTGCTTCGAGCTGTCCCAGCGTTGGCATGGGGTTCAGCACCACGTCCCGGAGCAGCGCCAGCGGGCCGGTGGGCGTCCGGGCAACGGCGGTAAGGATGGGGCCCACGGCGAACACGGCCACCGTCAGGGCCAGCAGGTTCCTGGTTTCCCTCCCGCTCGAGCGGGGCGGATGAAGCTGGCCGTGGTCGCTCTGGTTCCACCAGCTGGCTGCGAGACCCACCGCTGCACCAACCAGCCCGATGACGGTCTCTGCATGCCCCACGTACAGGACCAGCAGGAGTGACACCGAGAGCAGCGCCGTCCGCAACCGCCGCCGCCACAGGACAGGGATCCTGCCGCTCGCGGCGAGCGAAGCCGCAAGGACAGCGGCGTAGGGACCGATCAGGCTGTTGTCCGCCATCAGCCCCAGCCAGCCGTCTCCCGCGTACCTGGCCAACTGTGTCAGGAGCAGGAAGACTGTGACAGCAGCAAACTGGCCACCGAGGAAAAACGCTGCCGCCTGAAGGGACCCGAGGTTCTTCTCGGCCAGGCCCAGCAGCAGCAGGATCATCAGGGACGCCACCAGATAGGCCAGGGGGTTGGTGGCAAAGAACAGTGACGTCACCAGGGACCACCAGTTGCCGGCCTTCAGGCCCGGGGCGCTGACGCCTGCGAGGGATAGCAGCTCCTCCGGCGGCCCGCTGAGGAAGCTGCCGGTTGCCGCCCCGACCAACAGGAAAATCCCGAGGATACTGAGGGTCAGTGGCACCGACCGGAGGTAACCCCACATTCTTCGGCCAGCCGGAAGCAGGATGGCTGACCAGAGCAGGGCCGGCGCACGGGATTCGCCAGCTTCCCTCATTCGGTCCACCCCCAGTGTGCGGCCAGCAGCTCAAGCCCATTGTCCATGCCGGGAGTCAGCACGTCCCACGAATGGCCGATGTGAGCCACCACGTCCGAGCCCACGGTGAAACCTGCCCCGCGGGCCGCCGCCTCAAGGATCCGCAGATTTGCCACGAACTCCGGATCTGTGGCCCCGGCCGCGAAATACGCCACGCTGCCAGGATATTGGCGCTCCTTCAACAGCGTCAGCGGTATCTGGGCATCAAAGGCAGCCGTGTCGCCGTGGAAGGCCGCATCAACCGTTTTCTGGCGTTCCTTGGCCAGCGCAGGCTCGCTCTCGCTGGAAAAGGCGAGAACACCCGTGTACAGCTCCGGGTGGCGGGTGGCCATCTGAACTGCGCAGGTGGCACCAAAACTGAAACCGCCGATTGCCCATTGCCGGTGGTCGGAGTCCACGTCCAACGTTCCCGAGATCCATGCCGGCACGTCCACTGCGAGGTATGTGTCTGCCTGGGCGATGGCGCTGTCCATGCAGAGATTGTTCGCTGACTGGTTGCCGTTGGGATCAACCACCACAACAACAGGCGCCACTCCCCCATGCCGGGCGGCGAAACTGTCCATGCGTGCCGGGAGCGACCCGCCGGTCAACCAGTCGGCAGGGCCGCCGGGCTGGCCGGGCACCAGAACCAGGACCGGAAGGCTGGGACGGTTCGAAGCAAAGTAGGCCGGTGGCAGGTAGATGTACGAGTCGCGTGCCTGGAGGCCCGAGGACGTTCCTGGGATGGATGCGGTGCGAACAACGCCGTCGGCAGGGACCTCATTGGCGGGTTTCCATCCGTCCACGGGCGTGGCAGGGTTGTCCGGCCGGCGCATCAGCTCCTGTTCCAGGGCCGGGATGCGGCTCAGCGCCGTTCCTGTCAGGTCCGCAACTGTCCGGTTGAGGCCGAAATACGCGTTGATCTGCACAGCGGCCAGGAGCACCACGGCCAGGAGGGCGAGCACATCCAGCGCTCGGCGACGCCACGACGCCGTGGGGAGCCGGAGCAACACCAGCAGGAGGGCGGCCACGGCCGCAAACACCCAGGCCAAGACGTCGAACGGCAGTTCTTCTGGAAAGGTTGAGGCCCAGTAGATGAGGACCCAATGGACCAGGAGCACCACGACGGCGGCGGCGGCCGATGCGGCGGCAACGCTGAGGAACCAGCGGCCGCGGCCAAGGGCGCGCGGGGGCCAGACCAGGGACAGTGCGGCGGCGGCACCAAGGACCCAGGCGGCCCAGTACACCGGTCCGTCTGTCAACCGGATATCAGCAATCCAGTCCACGTGGCTAGCGCCAGGTACCCACGCCGATGACCGGCCCGGCTTCCAGCCAGGAGGACAGTCCCGTGTAGGCATCGAATTTCATGGCCAGCCGCAGATCCTGGCCTTCGTACCGCAGCTCGACAATCACGACGTCGGGCTGGACCTTAACGGCCTCGGCCTCGGTGGGCTTGCGGCGGCCCAGCAGCTCCAGGGAGCTGCGCTTGAACTTATGTTTGGGACGCACGCTCAGGGACAGCAGGCGGAACCATTCAAGGTCGTTGTCCTGGTAACGACAAACCCCCATCTGCCAGCTGTTTCCAGCAACGCAAATGGAGGCGTCCACTGTGCCAAGGGCGCGCCGCAGATTGAAGCGGCGCACCCCCGAAAGGCACAGTGCGAAAATCAGCAATCCGAAAACGATTGCCAAGGAGATGAACGTAAAAGTCGGAGCGTCCATCAAGGTCGTGCTAGCGGATCCCAGCAGTAGCCGCGTCACCCAGTTGGGCGTTGTCAGCAACAATCACCACGCGGTTGTTGTCGACGGAGAAGAATCCGCCGTCAACAGCCACGGCAATGCGGTTCCCGGAAACCGGCTCAATGGCCAGTTCACCTTCGGCCAGGATCGCCAGCAGGGGCGAGTGGCCGGGCAGGATTCCGATCTCACCATCGCTGGTGCGGGCCTTGACCATCTTGGCCGCTCCGGACCACACGAAGTGATCCGCTGCGACAATCTCAACCTCAAGCTCAGCCATATTACTTGGTCTGTTCCTGGATCTTGGCCCACTGGCGCTCAACATCGTCCAGGCCGCCGACGTTGAAGAACGCCTGCTCTGCAACGTGGTCAAGTTCGCCGTCGCAGATAGCGGTGAAGCCTTCAACCGTGTCCTTGATGGTCACGGTGGAGCCCTCGACGCCGGTGAACTGCTTGGCGGTGTAGGTGTTCTGGGAGAGGAACTGCTGGATACGGCGTGCACGCGACACGACGATCTTGTCCTCTTCCGACAGTTCGTCAACACCGAGGATGGCGATGATGTCCTGGAGTTCCTTGTTCTTCTGCAGGATCTGCTTCACACGAACGGCCGTGTTGTAGTGGTCCTGACCGATGTACTGCGGGTCCAGGATGCGGGACGTCGACGTCAGCGGGTCTACGGCCGGGTACAGACCACGGGAAGCAATTTCACGGGAAAGTTCCGTGGTTGCGTCGAGGTGTGCGAAGGTCGTGGCCGGGGCCGGGTCGGTGTAGTCATCTGCGGGAACGTAGATGGCCTGCATCGAGGTGATCGAGTGGCCCTTGGTGGACGTGATGCGCTCCTGGAGGAGACCCATCTCGTCAGCCAGGTTGGGCTGGTAGCCAACAGCCGACGGCATGCGGCCGAGGAGGGTGGAAACCTCGGAGCCTGCCTGGGTGAAGCGGAAGATGTTGTCGATGAAGAGCAGCACGTCCTGGTTCTGCACATCGCGGAAGTACTCCGCCATGGTCAGGGCGGACAGTGCAACGCGCAGACGCGTTCCCGGCGGCTCATCCATCTGGCCGAACACAAGGGCGGTGTCCTTGAGGACGCCTGCCTCTTCCATTTCAACCCAGAGGTCGTTACCTTCACGGGTACGCTCGCCAACACCGGCGAATACCGAGGTACCACCGAAGTTACGGGCCACACGGGTGATCATTTCCTGGATCAGAACCGTCTTGCCCACGCCGGCGCCGCCGAAGAGGCCGATCTTTCCACCCTTGATGTACGGGGTGAGAAGGTCAATGACCTTGATGCCGGTTTCCAGCATCTCGGTGGAGCCTTCGAGCGTTGCGAAGGCCGGGGCCTTGCGGTGGATCGGCCAGTAGTCCGCAGCCTGGATCTCGGACTCGTCAACATCCAGCGGCTTGCCGAGGACGTTGAAGATGTGGCCCTTGACGCCGTCGCCGACGGGCACGGTGATCGGAGAACCGGTGTCCACTACGTTGGTGCCGCGGACGAGTCCGTCGGTAGCCTGCAGGGCGATGGCGCGGATGAGGTTGTCGCCCAGGTGCAGGGCAACCTCGAACGTGATGGTCTTGGTCTCACCGTTGAGGGTAATCTCCGTGGTGAGGGCGTTGTAAATCGAGGGGATTGCGTCAGCCGGGAATTCGACGTCGACAACCGGGCCAATAACACGTGCAATACGGCCGGTGGCACCGGACGTTGCGGCTACGTGTTCGGTAGCAGTGGCAGTCATCTCTCTCACTTCACTCAGTAGATGGCGTGGGGGTTTAAGTTTGTTCTTTAGTGCAGGTACAGCTGGACCGGACCGTGCAGGCTAGGACGCGTTCAACGCGTCAGCACCGGCAACAATTTCGGAAAGCTCCTGCGTAATTTCAGCCTGACGGGCAGTGTTGCGCAGACGCGTGTACTTCTTGATGAGGTCCGTGGCATTGTCACCGGCGGACTTCATCGCCCGCTGGCGGGCTGCGAGCTCGGAAGCTGCTGCCTGCAACATGGCGGCGAAAATGCGTGACTCGATGTAGCGCGGGAGCAGTGCATCAAGAACCTGCTCCGCTTCCGGCTCGAATTCGTAGAGCGGCAGGAGGTCCGACTCGGACGCCGCCTGCTCTTCGACAACCTCAAGCGGAAGAAGACGGATAACCGTCGGCTCCTGCGTCACCATGGACTTGAAGCGGGTGTAAACGACATGGATCTCGTCCACGCCGCCCTCTTCGTAGTCTGCAGCGAAGGCTTCGAGCAATGCCGCGCCGACCTCACGTGCAGTTCCAAACTCCGGCGCGTCAGTGTTGCCGGTCCACACGCGCTCGTAAGAAAGGTTGCGGAAGTCGAAGTACGCCTGAGCCTTGCGGCCCATCACGTACGTCTTGACTTCTTTGCCCTCCTCGTGGAGCAGCTCGGTGAGACCGACCGCCTGCTTAAGCACGGTCGCCGAGTAGGATCCTGCAAGGCCGCGGTCTGCACTGATAACCAGGACAGCTGCCCGGCGGATTTGCGTCGGCTCGGTGACCAGCGGGTGGTCGATTTCGCTCTGGCTTGCGACAGCAGAAACGGCACGCGTAATCGCGTTTGCGTAAGGCAGTGAAGCCGCTACGCGTGCGCGGGCCTTGCCAATGCGCGAGGTAGCGATCAGTTCCATCGCCTTGAAGATCTTGCGCATCGACGTGGTCGAGCTGATCTTCTGGCGGTAGACCCGAATCTGGGCTCCCATACTTTTCCTTTCCTAAGATCCCGGTGGCCGGGACTGCCGGAACCTCGGGGTTCCGACAGTCCCTGCCAGCGAAACTAGCGCTTCTGCTTGACGATCTTTTCCTGGTCTACATCGGCTTCCGAGATAGCTTCGTGCTCCTCGTGGCCGGCGCCTACCAGGCGGTTGTCACCTTCACCGAAGAAGCCCTTTTTGAAGGCCACAATCGCGGTCTTCAGTGCAGCCGCGGTGTCATCGTCCATAACGTTGGTCTGCGCCAGCGTGGTCAGGATGGAGGACTTGTGCTTGAGGTGCTCCAGGAATTCGGTCTCGAAGCGGTTGATGTCCTCAACCGGAACCTCGTCGAGGTGGCCGTTGGTACCGGCCCAGATGGACACAACCTGGTTTTCAATCGGGAACGGTGAGTACTGGCCCTGCTTCAGCAGTTCCATCAGGCGGGCGCCGCGGGTCAGCTGCTGGCGCGATGCGGCATCGAGGTCCGATGCGAACATGGCGAAAGCCTGCATGTCGCGGTACTGGGCCAATTCCAGCTTCAAAGTACCGGAGACCTTCTTCATGGACTTGACCTGCGCAGCACCACCCACGCGGGACACAGAGACACCCACGTCGACGGCCGGACGCTGGTTGGCGTTGAAGAGGTCCGACTGCAGGAAGATCTGGCCATCGGTAATGGAGATCACGTTGGTCGGGATGTAGGCAGAGACGTCGTTTGCCTTGGTTTCGATGAGCGGCAGACCGGTCATCGAGCCGGCACCGAGCTCGTCGGAGAGCTTGGCACAACGCTCCAGCAGGCGGGAGTGCAAGTAGAAGACGTCGCCCGGGTAGGCTTCGCGTCCCGGCGGGCGGCGCAGCAGCAGTGAAACTGCACGGTAGGCCTCGGCCTGCTTGGAGAGGTCATCGAACACGATGAGGACGTGCTTGCCGCCGTACATCCAGTGCTGGCCGATGGCCGAACCGGCGTACGGTGCCAAGTACTTGAAGCCTGCGGGGTCAGACGCGGGGGAAGCCACAATGGTGGTGTATTCCAGTGCGCCGTTGTCCTCGAGGGTCTGACGGACAGCCGCGATGGTGGATGCCTTCTGACCGATTGCCACGTAGATGCAACGCACCTGCTTGGTCACATCGCCGGAAGCCCAGTTGGCCTTCTGGTTGATGATGGTGTCGATGGCGATAGCCGACTTGCCGGTCTGGCGGTCACCGATGATCAGCTGACGCTGACCGCGGCCAATCGGGATCATGGCGTCGATAGCCTTCAGACCGGTCTGCATCGGTTCGTGGACCGACTTACGCTGGGTCACGCCGGGCGCCTGGAGTTCCAGTGCACGGGTTTCGGTGGTCTTGATTTCACCGAGGTCGTCGATGGGCTGGCCCAAGGGGTCAACCACGCGGCCGAGGAAGGCGTCGCCTACCGGTACGGACAGAACCTGCCCGGTGCGGTGGACTTCCTGGCCCTCTTCGATTCCGGTGAAGTCACCGAGTACGATGACACCGATCTCGCGGACGTCCAGGTTCTGGGCCAGGCCCAGGGTGCCGTCTTCGAAGCGAAGCAGCTCGTTCGCCATGACCGAGGGAAGGCCCTCAACACGGGCGATGCCGTCACCTGCGGTTGTTACACGGCCAACCTCTACGCGCTCTGCGTTTCCGGGTTCGTAGGACGCCGCGAACTCGTTCAACGCAATACGGACGTCGTCGGCGTTGATGGTCAATTCGGCCATCTGCAGTCCCTGCTCTCCTGTTTTCGTGATCATCGTTGCTCACGATGACCGGGGTTTCGTTTCGTTAAGTTGTGCTTGTCCGGCTATCCGGCCAGTTGGCGGTGAAGCTGTCCCAGCCGGGTGATAACCGAAGCGTCGAGCACTTCGTCACCCACCTGGACACGGATTCCGCCGATCAGTTCAGGATCAACGGTGATGTTGATCTTGAGCTCGCGACCGTACAGGGAATTAAGCCCTGCCTGGAGGCGGGCGAACTGCGTCTCCGTCAAGGGACGGGTGACGCTGACCGTTGCAATCCAGCGCTGCTGCCGTTTGGCTGCCAGCTCCGCGAACCGGGCTACGAGCCGAGTCGCCTTGATGCCGCGGGGCTGGGAAACTGCCTGCGCGATGAGGACTTTTGCTTCCTCGCCTGCGCCGGGATGCAGCTTCTGCGCCAACGTGGTCTTCGCTGCAGCACTGGCCTGCGGCTCCGACAGAGCACGTTGTACCTCGTGGTTGGAGGCAACGGCCTGGTTGAAGGAGAACAGATCGTTCTCCAGCTCTTCCAGCCCAGAGATTCCGGAGGCAGAAACGGCCGACTTGTTTTCAGCAACGGCGATAACCACCGTTGCGGCAAGCGTCTCGAGTGCATCGCCGATATCTCGGGCCGATGCCCAGCGTGAACTGGCCAGTCCGCCCGCGATGTCCGCAGCCTCAGCGGAGACTTTTCCGCCTACAAGCTGCCTGACAAGCGCCGACTTTTCGTCACCGGTGCGGGACGGGTCAGTCAGGGCGCGGCGCAAGCCAGCCGAGCTGTCCACCGTTCCCAGGATTCCGAAGAGTTCCTTAGCCAACTGCAGCGAGGCCAACGGAAGCTTTGCTTCCAGTTGGGTCAGCGCCGTGGTCAGCGATTCGCTCGATACACCTGACATTACTTAGCTGCACCTGCGTTCTGGTTCTCCAGATCTGCCAGGAAGCGGTCAACAACACGGGCGGAACGCTCGTCATCGTTGAGTGCTTCGCCAACGATGCGGCCTGCCAGCGTGGTGGCCAGCGTGCCTACCTCGGAGCGCAGGGACACAACTGCGGCCTGGCGCTCCGATTCGATCTGCACGTGTGCCTGAGCCGTGATGCGGGCAGACTCAGCGGCAGCCTTTTCCTTCAGATCTGCAAGGATCTGGGCGCCTTCAGCACGGGCTTCCTCGCGGATGCGGTTAGCTTCCGCGCGGGCGTCCGTAAGCTGCTGCTTGTATTCTTCGAGGGCGGCTGATGCTTCTGCCTGGGCCTTCTCGGCCTTGGCAATGCCGCCTTCGATTGCCTCAGCGCGCTCTGCAAACGTCTTCTCGAACATCGGGACAACGAACTTGACCACGATGAACATGAGGACAGCAAAGCCGGCGAGGACAACGCCCATTTCCCAGACGTTGGGTACCAGTGGGTTAGTCTCGCCCGCAGTGGCGGCTGAGATGATCACCTGGTTCATATTTCACCCGTCCTTATCTACTCGGTTCTGGATGTTCGCTTGGTTCTGAGGACTAGCTCAGGACGAAGGCGAAGACCAGGCCGAGGATGGCGAGGGCTTCAGTCAGCGCGAGGCCGAGGAACGCGATCGGCTGCAGGACGCGCTGGGCTTCCGGCTGACGTGCTACGCCGTTGATGTAAGCAGCGAACACGAGACCAACACCGATACCACCGCCGATTGCGGACAGTCCGTAGCCGATGAGGTTGAGGGAGCCGTTGATGGTGCCTTCCATTTTTCTTCCTTTCAAGATGCCACCCATGTGGCAGGTTGTTTGGGTTGCTTCATCCCCGTGAGGGGAAGTTTGTGGGTGCCTAGTGGCTGTCCGCGTGCAGGGCGCCTTCGATGTAGATGGCGGTCAGCAGCGTGAAGACGTAGGCCTGCAGGGCCATGATCAGTGCTTCCAGCATGTACATGGCAACTGCGCCGGCGATGACCAGAAGGGAGGTTCCCTTGAGCAGGATGTTCTCCTGCATCACCAGGAACTCAATGCCGGAACCGGCGATCATGACGATCAAGTGTCCTGCCAGCATGGTGGCGAATAGACGGAGGCTGTGTGTGACCGGCCGGACCAGGAAGTTCGAGATGATCTCGATCGGGATCACAATCGGGAGAATGTACACCGGGACGCCGGACGGTACGGTGGCCAGCTTGAAGTACCTCAGGCCGTTCTTCTTGATGCCGATGGCAATCCAGGTGACGTACACAATGCCCGCGAGGACATAGGCGCCGCCGACGTGTGAGAAGCTCGGGAGCTGGATCACGGGAATGGCGCCGTAGATGTTGTTCACCAGAATGAAGAAGAAAAGGCTGAACAACAACGGGACATACTTCATGAAGTCTTTGCCGCCGATAATGTCTTTTGCAATGCCGTTTCGGACAAAGCCATAAGCCATTTCACCAGCGAACTGGAGCTTGCCGGGAACAAGCTGCTGCTTCCGCGCAGCTAGCAGAAAGAATGTGGCGATAATGACGACCGACAGGATTACCAGCAGCATCTGCTTGGAGAATCCGTCAGCCACCCCCCACGGCAGGATTGCCGGCAGGTGCATTTCTTCAATTCCAGGAGGATTGAACTCTCCTGAATCTTGGGCCGGGAGCGCAAGCGCGATCAACGCGTTTCCTCTCTGCAGTGTCCATCATTGGGCGTTGGTCGAGGACCCGCGGAATTGTGCTCCGCAGCTCCCCCTGTGAAATTATTTGGCATTTGTGTTTCCGTCCGCGGACGGGCCGCTGTCTGCGCCGCTCTTACCTGCCGTGGTTCTGGAACTGGTAAGGCCATGCATGTGGGAAAGATAGAAACCTCCGAGAGCTCCAAGCAGAGCGCCTGCGAGCACGATCCAGCGGGTTCCCCACAGATAATCCAGACCCCACCCTATCAAACTCCAGACGATGATTCCGCCAATAATGTAGCTAAAGACGGCCATTCCGGCGTTGTATCCGCCGTCGTTGTTTTCGGCCGACACCCCCGGCGTGGGCGCAGCGTTCTTGGGCACGGACGAACCGTTTTTCGCTGTTCGTTTCCGATCAGGCATCGTTCGACTCCTTGGGCTCGGGGTCGTTGTAAATCTGCAGGCGCGCCTTGCTGAAGCCATAGACTTCGGCGGCCTGCCAGAAGACAACAGTGGCAACGGCACCAATCAGGAACCATCGGTCGTGAAGCCAGGCAGGTGCTCCGATCACAAACAGGACAACCGCGAAACCCACGACCTTGACAAAGTAAGTGGCCGCGAACATCCCGATGGCACCGGAGGGGTTGTTGCGCCCCATGAAGTGGCCGACGAGAAGACTGATGGCGAAGAAGAGCATCACCAGGAGGCCGCCCAAAGTACTGGACAGGACGCCGCTGGGGCCATTCAGGATCACAGCCGGGATGCCCGCCAGAATCAGGGCGCCTGCACCGGCAGCTGAACTTAGTGCGAGGAGGCGAAGCCACAGCGAGCGCGTGGGACCGGAAACACCAACGGGTCCGCTGCCGGACGAACGTCCGGGTTCGGCGTTGGAGGTCATAAGATCCCAATCGTCGGCGCCCTGGGGCTGGGTGGAGGGGCAGCTTGGGCTGCCCCTGAATTCTACACGAGATAGAAATAAATCCGAACGCCGTTACGTCGGCGACGGGTCACTGTGGCGGCGCAGGTAAGGCCAGGCCGTAATCAGGCCCATGACAAGCGTGGCGAAGATGTCAGCGGCCAATACAACTTGCCAGGGGAAGACTGCAAAGGCCAATCCCCCGAAGGACAGGATGGCGGTCCAGAGGTACATCAGGATCACGGCCGTCCGGTGCGAGTAACCGATATCCAGCAGCTTGTGGTGGAGGTGGCCGCGGTCTGCGGACCATGGCGAACGTCCCCGCGCTGTCCGGCGGACGACGGCGAGGCCCAGGTCAAGCAGTGGCAGGAACAGCACGGCGAAGGGCAGCAGAATCGGTATGACTGTGGAGATACCGTTGGCGCGGTCGTACAGCCCTGACGTGATCTGGCCTGTGGAGACGATGCCGGCAGCTGCCATCAGCAGGCCGATCAGCATGGCACCGGAATCGCCCATAAAGATCTTGGACGGGAACCAGTTGTGCGGCAGGAAGCCGATGCAACTGCCAACGACGACGGCGGTGAGCAGGGTGGCCAGGTCCGAATAGTCCAACAGGACGGCGTTCCGGTGCACCCAGTACGCCGTGAAGAAGAATGCAGTTCCGCCGATGATGGCCACACCGGCGGCCAGCCCGTCGAGGCCGTCAATGAAGTTGAAGGCGTTCATGGTGGTGACGATGAGCCCGGCCGTCAGCACGACGCGGAGCAGTTCGTTTTCCAGATAGATCGGCTCCGGAACCCACGGAACAATGGTCATCCGGACTCCCCAGATGGCCACCACCAGGGCTGCGGCGCTCTGGCCGATGAGCTTCACCCACCATCGGATGTCCAGGAGGTCGTCCGCGATCCCCACGAGCACGATCAGTGCCGCGCCCGCCAGGACGCCCCATGGCGAGAAGTTGTTCCGGTAGATGTCCTTGACGAAGAAGGACTGGCTGGCGACGAGGAGGGCCACCAGCACGCCGAGGAAGATGGCCACACCGCCCAGCCGGGACACCGGCGTCGTATGCATGTCACGGCTGCGGATGGGGGCGTGGAGTTCGAGCCGGTGCCCGATGACCCGGGCACCCCAGGTGGCTCCGTAAGAAACAATGGCAGCCGTCAGCCCCATGAGCAGGTACATAATCATGCGATAGCGGCCGTTTCGTCGGTGTGCGGCGCAACCCTGCGGGTGCGCACGGGCATGGACAGCGGCCCGAACAGGTGGTCCTCGATCGATGGGCTCACTGGCGGGGAATCTGACTTTCGATAAATGAAACTTCTCCGTCGCCGGGCGCGCAGCAGGCAGTGCTTGGTGCCTTACAGGGCTGTATTACAGTGGACTCTAGTCAAGATACTAGCGCCAACGGCTCCATGGCTTCGCGCCACACTGGCGCATTGCGAGCGGGGAATCCCCTGAAGGCCATGCTGAAAGGAATCCCCATGACCGTCCGGGTTGCAGTTGCCGCCGTGACATTTAACCGTCATAAAGAGCTGTCCGTCCTGCTGGACGCCATTAATGCGCAGTCCGCGGCAGTGGACACCATCTGCCTTGTCGACAGCGGCACGGACCCCGCACGCGATGTTGCCGCGCGGCACCCAAATGTTGATTACGTCCGTTCCGAAGCGAACCTCGGCGGGGCCGGCGGCTTTGCCCTCGCCGCGCTGAAGGCCGTGGCCAGCGGCGCCAAATGGGTCTGGATGATGGACGACGACGCCGAGCCGGCAGATCCCGAATGCCTCGCCACGCTGCTGCGTGAGGCTGAGGCACGCGACCTTGAAGCCGTGGTCCCCCTGGTGGTAGCCCCGGGCCATCCCGACCGGCTGTCCTTCTTCTTCCGGCTGGACGGAAAAGTCACCCATGATCGGGCCGAACTGGAAAAAGTAGGTTTCCTGCCCAACGACGGACACTTCTTCAACGGTGCCCTGATCAGGTCCGACGTGTTCTTCAAGGTGGGCCTGCCGGACATGCGCCTCTTTATCCGCGGCGATGAGGTGGACTTCACCATCCGCCTCCGCAAGGCGGGCATCCGGTTCGGCACGGTGACCACCACCGCCATCACCCACCCGCATGCGTTTTCCGAGACGAAGCACGTCTTTGGTGCACGATGGCATGTGATCGTGCCGGATTCGGCGTTCAAACGTTACTACTACTACCGCAACCGCGGGTACCTTATCCGGCGCTATTTCCGGGTTAAGTCGCTGGTGGCCGACGTCGGGGGCTATCTTGGCTATTTTGCGCAGCGCCGTGACCTGAAGGGACTGCTCGCCTGGGCAAGTTCCTTCTCGAAGGGACTGCGTGCGAAGGGCTTCGCGCCGCTGGAGGACCAGAAGTTCTAGGACACGCGCCGTAGCCGGCGCCGGGCCAGCAGCCATAGCAGCACCCACGGCTCACCAAACACGCGGTACGCCACGCGGCGGGGATGCAGCAGCAAGCGCCATGCCCATTCCAGCCCGAGCCTCCCGAGCCATCGAGGTGCAAGTTTCTGGATTCCGGCCAGCTGTTCGATCGCGCCGCCCACGGTGCAGTAGATGGCTGGCGGGAGCGTGCCGAGCCGGCGCTGCAGCACTGATTCCTGCAACGGCATGCCCAACCCGAGCAGGACTAGCTGGGGTTGCTGCTCTGCGAGCCAGCGCACAGCGGCCGTTTCGACGTCGTCGTTCCAGCCTTCGCCGGGCAGGCCCGCTACCGTGGCACCGGGAACAATGCTCCGGAGCTTTTCGACAGCCAAGGCGTTCGCCTCGGCGCCGGCGCCAACCACCGCCATCCGCTTCAGGCCGGCAACCCTGCCCAGGGACGGCAACCAGTCCGTGGACCCCAGCCGGTACTCCATGACCGGCCCCACAGCATTCCCCGTTCGGCTCCACAGCCAGAGCACCGGCGCCCCATCGAGGAGCACCACGTCGCTCTCCTCATAAACGGAACGAAAGCCGGCGTCGGAATGTGTCAGCGTGACGCTGTGCAGGTTATGTCCGACGACGGTCCGCTTGGTCCCGTCGGCGACGAACCCCGCCAGCACCTCAAGCAGTTCGTCCACCTTGAGCGGCGTGGCGTGCACGCCAAGGACGGGGATGTGCTGGCGTGCCAGGCTCACCCCTCAGTCTCCCGAACCGGCGCGGCCGACCCGTCGGCAGCTTTTTCAGCTGCCGGCTCTTCAGCGGCCGGCTCTTCAGCTGCTGATTCGGCCGGCAGAGCGACTTCTTCAGATTCTTCCTCGGGCTCAGCCATCGGAATCTCGCCCAGGCCCAAGACGCCCGGAACGTGCTCCCGGAGTTGCTCCAGGGACACGGCGCCGTTGCGCACCACACGCAGGAGCGCCCCGGTGGCATCCACGATCGTGGAGGGCACGGCGTCGGTTCCTTCCACCGGCCGGAAACCGCCTTCGAGGTAGACCTCCACGGACTCCGCGAGCTGGGCACGTGCCTCCGCGGCGGTCTGCGCCGGCGGCTGGCCGGTCCGGTTGGCGGAGGACACGGCCAGCGGACCGGTCAGCGTCAGGAGTTCCTGGGCCACCTCGTCGGCGGGCATACGCAGGGCCACAGTTCCCTGGGTCTCGCCCAGGTCCCAGTCCAGCGACGGCTGGGCGTGCAGGATCAGGGTCAGTCCCCCCGGCCAGAACGCCTCGGCGAGCTTGCGGGCATCAGCGGAAACATCTGTGGCCAGGCCGTCCAGCGCGTTGATCCGGGGAATCAGTACCGGCGGCGGCATGGTGCGGCTGCGCCCTTTGGACGCCAACAGCATGGTGACGGCCTGCGGCGAAAAGGCGTCGGCGGCAATTCCATAGACCGTGTCCGTGGGGAACACCACGCACTTCTTTTCGCTGATGGCACGCTGGGCATGCTCCAGGCCAAGGGCGCGCTGGTCCTCTGACGTGCAGTTGTAGGTTGTGGTCACTGGCCTATTCTTTCATCACTCGTGGTGCGGACCGGCAAGGACGGCGCTGGTGGCGCGTTCCTTGCCGTTGAGGTCCAGGTGTGTGGTGATCTCCCGCCAGGCACCCGTCCGCTGCATCATTCCGGCGATCCAGCCGGCCTGGACTTCCGCGTGTTCCATCACGAAGTAGCCGCCGGGAACCAGCAGCCGGGCAGCCGAGGCGGCCGCCGCCGTCGGAAGTTCCATGCCGTCCGCTCCCCCGCCGTACAGGGCTTCGGGAGGGTCGTGCAGGGCAACTTCGGGTTCGTTCGGGATGGCTTCGGCGGGAATGTAGGGCGGGTTGGAGATTACGACGTCGAAGGTTCCGTTAAGTTCCGGCAGCGCGTCACGGAGGTCCCCCAGCACCAGCTTGACGCCCAGGGGCGCCAGGTTCCGGGCCGCCCACGCGTGCGCGAACGGACTGTATTCCACGGCGTGGACTTCGGCGCCGGGCACCTCGTGGGCGATGGAGCCGGCGATCGCGCCCGAGCCCGTGCCCAGGTCCACAATCCGCGGGTGTGCCATCCCCTTGACGTGGTCGATGACCAACTGCACAACGGACTCTGTTTCCGGCCGGGGGATAAAGACCCCGGGCCCGACGGCGAGCTCCAGGTACCTGAAGTGCGCCACTCCGGTGATGTGCTGCAGCGGGATCCGTTGGGCCCGTTCAGCGACAAGTTCGGCATAGCCAACAGGTGCCGGAGTGTCCCCCAGCATCATCGCCCGGAGCCTGCCGAGCCCCACACCGAGCAGGTGGTCCGCCAGGAGTTCCGCGTCGACGCGGGGGCTGGGGACCCCGGCGTCCCGGAGGATCACCGTGGCCTCGCTGACGGCAGCCGCGAGGGACTGCCCGGACCCGAGTGTCATGGGTGCCGGCGGCTAGTCGCCGATGGCGTCCAGGCGTGCCTGTTCGTCCATCTCGATGGCGGACTGGATGACCGGTTCCAGGTCCCCGTTCATGACCTGGTCCAGGTTGTAGGCCTTGTAGCCGGTGCGGTGGTCCGCGATCCGGTTCTCCGGGTAGTTGTACGTGCGGATGCGTTCCGAACGGTCCATGGTGCGGATCTGGGATTTACGCTGGGCCGAGTTCTCGGCGTCGATGATTTCCTGCTGGTGCGCCAGGATGCGGGCGCGGAGCACGCGCATGCCCGCTTCGCGGTTCTGCAGCTGGGATTTCTCGTTCTGCATGGCCACCACGATGCCGGTGGGAAGGTGCGTGATACGGACAGCGGAGTCCGTGGTGTTCACGGACTGGCCACCGGGACCCGACGAGCGGTAGACGTCGATCTTGAGGTCGTTCTGGTTGATGTCCAGCTCCTCGGGCTCGTCAACTTCGGGGAGGACCAGGACGCCGGCGGCTGAGGTGTGGATGCGGCCCTGGGATTCGGTGACGGGCACACGCTGCACGCGGTGGACGCCGCCTTCGAACTTGAGCCGTGCGTAGACACCTTCGGCAGGATCGTTCGAGTTGCCTTTGACGGCCATCTGGACGTCCTTGTAGCCACCGAGATCGGATTCGTTGGCCGAGATGAGTTCGGTCTTCCAGCCGCGGGATTCCGCGTACCGGGTGTACATCCGCAGGAGGTCGCCGGCGAAGAGCGCGGCTTCGTCGCCGCCTTCGCCGCCCTTGACCTCAAGGATCACGTTGCGGGCGTCGTCAGGATCCCGCGGGATGAGGAGCCTGCGCAGCTTCGCAGAAGCCTGCTCCAGCGCTTCCTCCAGCACGGGAACCTCGGCAGCAAACTCAGGGTCCTCCGAGGCCATTTCCTTCGCAGCGGCGAGGTCGTCCTCCAGGGCATGCCACTTGTTGTATGCCTCCACGATGCCATTGAGCTGCGCAGAACGCCGCCCCAGCTTCCGGGCCAGCCGCTGGTCAGCATAGACAGCAGGATCACCAAGCTGCGCCTGGATAGCATCATGCTCATCAAGCAGGCCCTGTACGGACTCAAACATTTCAAAACCTCTTTCGACTCTTACAAGTCTAGTTTCACGGGACTTAACGACGAACCGCCCAAAACATGCCGGCCATCAGGCCGGCATGTTTTGAGCGGTGAGCGTAGCTACTTGTCGTTATCCGACTTCGCGCCAAGCGTTGTCTTCTGGACCTGCATGAGGAACTCGACGTTGCTCTGGGTCTCCCGGATCTTGTTGGTCAGCAGCTCAAGGCTCTGCTGCGTTTCGAGTCCGGAAAGGACGCGGCGCAGCTTCCACATGATCTTGACTTCCTCGGGGGAAAGCAGGTTCTCTTCGCGGCGGGTACCGGACGCGTTGACGTCCACGGCCGGGAAGATGCGCTTGTCCGCCAGCTGGCGGGACAGGCGGAGCTCCATGTTGCCGGTGCCCTTGAACTCTTCGAAGATGACCTCGTCCATCTTGGAACCGGTCTCCACGAGCGCGGTTGCCAGGATGGTCAGCGAGCCACCGTTTTCGATGTTGCGGGCTGCACCGAAGAAGCGCTTCGGCGGGTACAGCGCGGCGGAGTCGACACCACCGGACAGGATACGGCCGGAGGCCGGTGCTGCCAGGTTGTAGGCGCGGCCCAGGCGGGTCATGGAGTCCAGGAGGACCACCACGTCCATGCCCATTTCCACGAGGCGCTTGGCGCGTTCGATGGAGAGCTCGGCCACCGTGGTGTGGTCATCGGCGGGACGGTCGAAGGTGGAGGCAATGACCTCACCCTTGACGGTACGCTGCATGTCCGTCACTTCTTCGGGGCGTTCGTCAACAAGCACCATCATGAGGTGGACCTCAGGATTGTTGGTGGTGATGGCGTTGGCGATGGACTGCAGGATGAGCGTCTTGCCGGCCTTCGGCGGGGAGACGATCAGGCCGCGCTGGCCCTTGCCGATCGGGGCAACCAGGTCGATGACGCGGGGGCCGATCTTCTTGGGATCCGTCTCAAGGCGCAGGCGCTCGGACGGGTACAGCGGAACCAGCTTGGCGAATTCGACGCGGTCCTTGAGCTCTTCCGGCGTCTTGCCGTTGACCGAGGTGACGCGGACCAGGGCGTTGAACTTCTGCCGTGCGGTCTGCTGGCTGCGGTCTTCGCCTTCACGCGGTGCACGGATGGCACCCACGCAGGCGTCGCCCTTGCGCAGGTTGTACTTCTTGACCTGGGCCAGGGAGACGTAAACGTCGTTCGGACCCGGCAGGTAACCGGAGGTGCGGATGAACGCGTAGTTCTCCAGCACGTCCAGGATGCCGGCGACGGGCAGCAGGACGTCGTCCTCGGTGACCTCGACGTCGTCGACGTCCGGTCCCTGGGTGCGTCCCCGACGGCGGTCGTTGCGGTCGCGGAAGCGGTCGTTACGCGAGTTGTCCCGGCTGTCCTGGCCGCCACCGGCGCGGTCGCTCCGGTCATTGCGGTCGTTCCGGTCGCGGCGGTTGCGGCGGTTCCGGCGGCTGCCGCCGTCGGAATCGTCGTTGTCGCGGGTGTTGTCGCGGCTGTCGTCGCGACGGGCACCGTCACGCTGACCGGCGTCACGGCTGCCTGCGTTGTCGCGGCCACCATCGGTGGTCTCGCGGGCAGTGGCGTCACGGGCGGTGGTTTCACGAGCCGTGGTGTCGCGAGCCGTGGTTTCACGGGCTGCGGTGTCACGGGCCGTGGTGTCGCGGGCCGTGGTGTCGCGGGCGCCACGGGTGCGGCCGCTCTCGCGGCGGTCAGCACGCTGGCCGTCGCCGGATTCGGCACCCTGGGTTTCAGTGCGCTGGGTTTCAGTGCGCTGGGAATCAGCACGCTGGGTTTCGGTGCGGTCAGCCTGGCGCTGTTCAGCGGCGGGCTGCTCTGCCGGAGCCTCAGTGGCTTCTGGCTGCGTTGACGTGGCGGCCGCATCGCCGCGGCGGCGGTTGCGGGTACGCGGCTGGCGGCGTTCGCCCTCAGCTGCTGCGCCTGCCTCAACAGGCGCTGACGCCGGAGCCTCAACGGGTGCGGCGGCCGGAGCTTCAGTGGCCGTTGCCGCGGCGGGGGCCGCAACTACTCCGTCACTGACAGCGCGGCGGCTGCGTCCACGGCCACGGGCACGGGTCCCCTCAGCGGCCGGGGCCTCCGGCGTTTCGCTTGCGGCAGCCACCGGGGCGGCAGCGGCCGGGGCTACGTGGTTTTCGGTCGCCTTCTCGGCAGCCTTGGCCGGGGCCTTAGCCGGGGCCTTGCTGACTGATGTACCTGCACGGTGGGCGGAAATGGCCGTGACCAGGTCCCCCTTACGCATGCGGGATCCGCCGGAAATACCCAGTTGGCTGGCAAGAGCCTGCAACTGGGCGAGCTTCAGGCCGGCGAGGCCGCTGCTTTTGGCGGGTGCGGCCGTTGACGATCCGGCAGCAGAAGTTGATGGTTCCACAGCTGAAGACAGCTCAGTGGTTTCGGTCACGAAGGATCCTTCCCCCTCGACGGCGTCCAGACTGGGAGCTGGACGCGATGATTTGATCTGGGCTGCAGTTCAGATCTGCAGCCGCATTTTCGGTCTTGCCGGTTGGATTTCGGCCAGCAGGGCCGGATACTGATTCACCTCACGCACCGATTAATGGCGGGGCGCTGGGCTGACGATTCAGGGGCAGACAATTCAGCTGCAGATTCCTGCGACAGACCAAGCAGGCGGCACCGGAAAATATTGCGCAGTAGGAGATCACTAACAACTGAATGCAGCTGCCGATCAGATAGGCGGAATTACCGCCGGTGCAAGTCCACCTTAGCACCTTCGACGTCCACTGCCAGCTTCAGCACGCGCCAGCCGATGCCCGGCGTGTTCGCCTCTGTAAAGGACTCAATAAACCCAAGGACCTCGGCGGCTTCGGCTTCGCCGTCAGCGAGAACCAGGACCGTCGGTCCGGCACCCGAAACCACTGCCGCGTGGCCCGCGTTGCGCAGTGCCCTGATGAGGGACGCGCTGGGCCGCATCGCCTCGGCCCGGTAGCTCTGGTGCAGGTAATCCTCCGTGCCGGCGTGCAGGAACTCGGGCTTCTGGGTCAGCGCATGGATCAGCAGCGCCGCCCGGCCGGAGTTCATGGCCGCCGCATGATGGCCCACAGACGCCGGCAGCAGAGCGCGCGCGGCCTCGGTGGACAATTCAAAATCGGGGACGGCCACGATGGGAATCACGGAACCGGCCACGGTAGCGCACGTGCTGCTGTACCGGTCACTGTCCTGCCATGACAGCGCCAGTCCGCCGAAAATCGCGGGCGCGACGTTGTCCGGATGGCCTTCCATCTCGCTGGTCAACTGCAGGATCCAGTCCCGCCCGCGACGCGCCGCTTCGGGCACCATGGCATTGGCGGCCGAGACGGCCGCCACGACTGCCGACGCCGATGATCCCAGGCCCCGGCCATGGGGGTTGACGTTCGTCGCCGTGATCCTGAGGCCGCCGTGCCGGTAACCAAGCCGGGAAAAGGCAGCCTCCATAGCCCTGACCACCAGGTGACTGGCGTCCTGCGGAAGCGTGTCCGCCCCCTCGCCGCTGAGCTCGAAGACGAGCTCAGCGGATTCGAGGCTTTCCACCGTCAGGGTGTCGTGCAGTGCCAGGGCGAGGCCCAGGCTGTCGTAACCCGGTCCGAGGTTGGCGCTGGTGGCCGGGACCCTGACGGTGACGCGCTGGCCTGCTTCGATGACGGGCAGGTCAACGGCGGTGGGCGAGGTGGTTTCCAAGGTTACTTTTCTTCCAGTCCCAGTTCAGCTGCGACTGTCACGACGTCGTTCGAGACCTTGACCGGCTGCACTTCACTGCCGTCCTCGGTCCGGAGGGCCCACTGGGGGTCCTTGAGGCCGTGGCCGGTCACGGTGATGACGATAGTCTTGCCGGTCGGAACTTCACCGGCGGCGTGCTTCTTGAGCAGGCCAGCCACACCGGCGGCGGAGCCGGGCTCCACAAAAACGCCTTCGCGGGCGGACAGCCAGCGGTGGGCATCCAGGATCTGTTCGTCAGTCACGGCGTCGATGAATCCGCCGGACTCGTCACGGGCCGCGATGGCACCGTCCCAGGACGCCGGGTTGCCGATCCGGATGGCAGTGGCGATGGTGTCCGGCTCCGTGATGGGATGCCCCGCCACGAACGGTGCCGCGCCGGCGGCCTGGAAGCCCCACATCTGGGGGGTCTTGGTGGACACGGCGGGCAGGGTTCCGGCGGTTTCGGATTCGAACGGCGCCGAGTACTCCTTGTAGCCCTTCCAGTACGCCGTGATGTTGCCGGCGTTGCCTACGGGCAGGACGTGGATGTCCGGAGCATCGCCGAGCGAATCAACAATCTCAAACGCGCCCGTCTTCTGGCCCTGGATGCGGGCCGGGTTCACGGAGTTGACCAGGAACACCGGGTAGGATTCCCCCAACTTCCGTGCAATGTCCAGGCAGTTATCGAAGTTGCCGTCCACCTGGAGCAGCGTGGCGCCGTGCGCGATGGCCTGGCTCAGCTTGCCCATGGAGATCTTGCCTTCGGGGACCAGCACGGCGCATTTCAGTCCCGCTGCGGTGGCGTAGGCCGCGGCGGAGGCTGAGGTGTTGCCGGTTGACGCGCACACCACGGCCTTGGCGCCGGACGCGACGGCGGCCGTCATGGCCATGGTCATGCCGCGGTCCTTGAACGAACCGGTGGGGTTCATCCCCTCGACCTTCAGGTACACCGTGGAACCGGTGAGCTCGGAGAGCTTCTGCGCGTGAACCAGCGGAGTGCCGCCTTCGCCCAGCGTGATGACCCTGGTGGATTCCGTTACGGGCAGCCGGTCAGCGTATTCGCGGATAACGCCGCGCCATTGGTGAGCCACTTAGACTCCTTCTACCCGCAGAACGGATGTCACTGAATTGATGACGTCCAGGCCCTTGACGGCCTCGACGGTGGCTGCGAGGGCAGCCTCTGATGCGCGGTGGGTAACGATCCGCAGTTCGGCGGACTCCACGTTGGACTCTGCGTCCCGGTGGATGGTCTGCCGCATGATTTCGATGGACACGCCGTGCTCCGCAAAGAGCTGGGCGATCCTGGCAAGCACGCCGGGCTGGTCAGCGACGTCCAGGCCGATGTAGTAGCTGGTGATGGCTGAGTCGATGGGCAGGGCCGGGACGTGGCCGGTGGTGGTCTCCGTGCGTCCGGGTCCGCCCAGCACAATGCGGCGGGCGGCCGAGACAAGGTCACCCAAAACGGCGGACGCCGTCGGAGTTCCGCCGGCACCCTGGCCGTAGAACATCAGCTCGCCGGCGTTTTCCGCCTCGATGAAGACCGCATTGAACGCGCCACGAACGGCGGCCAGCGGGTGCTCCCGCGGCAGCAGCGTGGGGTGCACGCGCACGGAAACGCCTTCGCCGCCGTCGGCATCCGTGAGCTTTTCGGCGATGGCCAGCAGTTTGATGACAAATCCGGCGTCCTTGGCTGCGGCGATGTCCGCCGCGCTGACGGACGTGATGCCTTCACAGTGCACGTTCTCCAGGGCGAAGCGGGTGTGGAAGGACAGTGACGCGAGAATGGCGGCCTTGGAGGCGGCGTCGTGGCCTTCGATGTCGGCGGTGGGGTCCGCTTCGGCGTAACCGAGCCGTTGGGCCTCGGCGAGGGCGTCAGCGAACTGCGCGCCGGTGGAGTCCATTTGGTCCAGGATGAAGTTGGTGGTGCCGTTGACGATACCCAGCACTCGGGTAATGCGGTCTCCGGCCAGGCTGTCCCGGATGGGGCGCAGGATGGGGATGGCACCGGCTACGGCGGCCTCGTAGGACAGCTGCACGCCGGCCTTGTCGGCCTCTTCGTAGAGGGTGGGGCCGTCCTGGGCGAGGAGGGCCTTGTTTCCGGTGACTACACAAGCGCCGTTGCGCAGCGCGGAGAGGATCAGCGTCCGGGCAGGCTCGATCCCGCCCATGAGCTCGATCACCAGGTCGGCGTCCTTGACCAGCGTGTCGGCGTCGGTGGTGAAGAGGTCCTGCGGCAGGTCCACATCCCGCTTGGCATTGACGTTGCGCACCGCGATGCCGCTGAGCTGCAGGCGGGCACCGGTACGGGCGGCAAGAGCGTCGGCGTCCTCAATGAGAATCCGCGCAACCTGGGCCCCAACGTTGCCACAGCCCAGCAGGGCCACTTTCAGGGTTCGCAATTCAGTCATTCGGCACTCCCATGTCGCGGTTAAACAGATCTTCTTCGGTTTCCCCGCGGACAATCAGCCGGGCAGATCCGCCGCGCACCGCGACAACGCCCGGCCGGGCCAGATAGTTGTAGTTGCTTGACAGGGCCCAGCAGTAGGCGCCGGTCCCCGGTACAGCAAGCAGATCACCGGCTGCCACGTCCTCGGGCAGATATACATCTCTAACAACTATGTCGCCGCTCTCGCAATGTTTGCCCACTACGCGGGACAGCTGCGGGGACGCCGCGGACGTGCGGGAGGCCAGAATCGCCGAATAATCCGCGTCGTAGAGCACCGGGCGGGCGTTATCGCTCATGCCGCCGTCCACTGACACATACCGGCGCGGATGCGTAACGTTCTCCTCGGCCTCTGAATCGCCCGGCGCGTCGACGCGGACAGTTTTCAGGGTACCCACCTCGTACAACGTGAAGGTGGTGCTGCCTACGATGGCGCGTCCGGGTTCGATGGAAATCCGGGGTGACGTGATCCCCAGCTCGGCGCAGGTGGAACGCACGACGGCGGCCATCGCCTGCGCGATCTCGGCTGCGGGGCGGGGAGTGTCCACCGGGGTGTAGGCAATGCCGTAGCCGCCGCCGAGGTCCAGCTCGGGCATCACGACGGAGTACTTTTCCTGCATGGCAGCGTGGAAACGCAGGAGCTTCTGCGCCGCGAGCTCGAAGCCGTCCGGCTCGAAGATCTGCGAGCCGATGTGGCAGTGCAGGCCCAGCAGTTCGATGCCGGCGTATCCAGTGGCCGCAGCCACGGCTTCCTCCGCTGCTGACAGTCCGGCCTGCTCGGTGGAATCCCCGGCCATGGAGAGACCGAACTTCTGGTCCTCGTGGGCGGTGGCGATGAACTCGTGGGTGTGCGCGTGGACGCCGGGAGTCAGGCGCAGCATAACGTTGGCAATTTCGCCGCGGTCCGAGGCGATTTTTGCAACGCGGTCCAGCTCATCGAGGCTGTCCACCACGATTCTTCCCAGCTTCATATCCAGCGCGCGGTTGATCTCGGCGTCGGACTTGTTGTTGCCGTGCAGGCCCAGGTTTTCGCCCTTGATGCCGGCCCGGGCCGCCACCGCGAGCTCGCCGCCGGAACACGTGTCCAGCCGGAGTCCCTCGTCTGCCACCCAGGCGGCTACGGCGGTGCACAGGAAGGACTTGCCCGCGTAGTAGACGTCCACTCCCCCGCAGATGTCGGCAAACGCGGCATCAAAGGCGTCCTTGAAGGAACGTGCGCGGGCCCGGAAGTCTGTCTCGCTCATCACAAAGAGCGGCGTGCCGAACTGCGCCTTGAGCTCGCTGACGGCGATGCCATCGATGGCGAGCTCACCGGCGTCGTTCTTCCGCACATCCTGCGCCCACATTGGCTCGTGGAGCGCATTCAGGTCCGCGGGAACGGCGAGCCACTCGGGAGCCAGCGGGGATCCGCTGTTGGTGTCCTGTGCTGACACCTTCTGCGTCGAAATTTCCTGTGCCGACATCAGTTTCACATCCGTTCCGGTGCGGACACGCCCAGCAGGTCCAGGCCGTTGGCCAGCACCTGGCTGGTGGCGTCGTTCAGCCACAGGCGCGTGCGGTTAACGTCGGTCACCGGTTCGTCACCCATGGGTGCGATGCGGCAGGCGTCGTACCAGCGGTGGTAGGCGCCGGCGATGACCTCAAGATGGCGGGCCACGCGGTGCGGCTCACGCAGTTCCGCGGCCTTGGCCACGATGGACGGGTAGCTGCCAAGGTAGGAGAGCAATTCGTTTTCTGTGGCATGGTCCAGCAGGGAGGCCTCGAACGCGCTGCGGTCCACGCCTGCAGCCACGGCGTTGCGGGCCGCGCCGCGGGTACGCGCATGGGCGTACTGGACGTAGAAGACCGGGTTCTCGTTGCTGTGCTTCTTCAGCAGGTCGGGATCCAGGGTGAGCGGGGAATCCGCCGGGAAGCGGGCCAGGGAGTACCGCACGGCGTCCTTGCCCAGCCAGTCGATAAGGTCCTTGAGCTCGATGATGTTGCCGGCACGCTTGGACAGCTTGGCGCCGTTAACAGACACCAACTGGCCGATCAGCACCTCGATGTTCACCTCGGGATCATCGCCCGCACAGGCCGCAATGGCCTTGAGGCGGTTGATGTAACCATGGTGGTCCGCGCCCAGGAGGTAGATCTTTTCGGTAAAGCCGCGGTCCTTCTTGGAGAGGTAGTACGCGGCGTCCGCGGCAAAGTAGGTGGGTTCGCCGTTCGCGCGGATCATCACGCGGTCCTTGTCGTCCCCGAAGTCGGTGGTGCGCAACCAGACCGCACCGCCGTCGTCGAACACGTGGCCCTGCTCGCGAAGGCGGGCGACGGCACTTTCGATGTGGCCGGCGTCGTGCAGTTCCTGTTCCGAGAAGTAGACGTCAAACGCAACGCCAAAATCGGCAAGGGTGTCTTTGATGTCCTTCATCTGGGCCTTGTAGGCGGCGGCGCGGATGACAGGAAGTGCGGCGACCTCGGTGAGTTCCCGGATGTCGGGGTGCTGGGTGAGGACGTCGTGGCCGAGGTCGGCGATGTACTGGCCCGGGTAGCCGCCGTCCGGCACCGGAAGTCCATGCAGCCGCGAGTAAACAGAGTTCGCGAACACGTTCATCTGCGAACCGGCATCGTTGATGTAGTACTCGGCGGTGACCTCCGCGCCCGAAGCACGCAGCACACGTGCGATGGCATCGCCCAAGGCTGCCCAGCGGGTGTGGCCGATGTGCAGCGGACCGGTGGGGTTCGCCGACACAAATTCCATATTCACCACGTGGCCGGCGAGCGTGGTGGTGGTGCCGTAGTCACGTCCGGCTTCCACGATGGCCTTCGCCAGGGCACCCGCTGCGGCGGCGTCCACGGTGATGTTCAGGAAGCCCGGGCCGGCGATATCCACGGCAGCGACGCCGATGATGGACTTCAGCCGGGCGCTCAGGACGGTGGCGAATTCTCGCGGGTTGGTGCCGGCCTGCTTGGACAGCTGGAGGGCGATGCTGGTGGCCCAGTCGCCGTGCTCCCGGTTCTTCGGTCGCTCCACGCGCACCTCATCAGGGACAGCTGATGCGGAAAGCGCGATTTCGCCAGCGGCGACGGCGTCTTTCAGGCAGGCGGATATGGCGAGGGAGAGTTCTTCGGGAGTCACCCCTCTAGCCTACCGGGGGCCGCCACTGGGACGAATTTGGGGGTGGTGCGTGACTGGTTCCGGACTACTTTTCCTCACAGCGGACGCAATGCTGATTCACAGGGTGAACCATTACGCTGAATCCGACGTTGAGTACAGCGTAAGCACCCAGCCCACGAAACGAGCCCCATCATGAGACCGTCAGTCCGCAAGAGTGTTTTCGTCGGCATCGCCGGCCTGTCCCTCGCTGGAACGGTGGCCGGCTGCGCGCCGTCGGCCACGCCCGCGGTGCCCGCTGCGACTTCCGACAGCACGTCCGGCGCCACCACGGCCCCTTCCGGCACGGCATCATCGCCGGCAAGCAGCGCTTCCCTCTACCAGGACGGCACCTACAGCGCTGACGGCACCTATGTTTCCCCCAACGGGACCGAAACCGTGGGGGTTGAGCTGACGCTCGCCGCGGGCACGGTCACGGCCGTGAACATCACCCAGCACCCCTCGAACCCCAACACCCGGAAATTCCAGGGCGAATTCGCGGGCGGGATCGCAGCGCAGGTTGTGGGTAAGAGCATCGACGAACTCAACGTCTCCAAGGTGGCAGGATCCTCGCTCACCAGCGGCGGCTTCAACCAGGCCCTGGACAAGATCAAGGCCGAGGCCCAGTAGGCCGTGCCTGACCCGGAGGACTTCCGCTTCGACGGGATCGGAACCCGTTGGGAAATCTCCACCCCCCGTCCGCTTGACGCCAGCGTCCGTGCCCGGCTGCTCGCCTTGGTGGAACGGTACGACGGCGACTGGTCCCGGTTTAGGTCCGATTCGACCGTCGGTGCCATGGCCCGCCAGCCCGGGCGGTATGAGCTGCCGCCAGAAGCGGCGGACCTTGGCCGGCTGTACCGCTCGCTGTATGAGGTCACCGGCGGTGCAATGACGCCGCTGATCGGCGGCAGCCTGGAGCGCCTCGGGTACGACGCCGCCTATTCCCTGCGGCCGGCAGGGAACGCGCTTCCGGCACCCCACTGGGAGGACGTCCTGACGTGGGACGGCAACGTGCTGACCACCACCGCTCCCCTGGTCCTGGACATCGGTGCCGCCGGTAAGGGGCAACTGGTGGACCTTCTCGCTATTGAGCTCCGCTCCTGCGGCGTGGACTCCTTCGTGATTGATGCCAGCGGCGACCTGCTGCACCGCGGGCCTGATCCGGTCTCCGTGGCGTTGGAGCACCCGTACGACCCGGCGAGGGCCATCGGGACCGTGCCGCTGGCAGGCGGCGCATTGTGCGCGTCAGCCTCAAACAGACGGGCGTGGGGCGACGGCCTTCACCATGTGCTCGATGGCACAACAGGGCTGCCCGTCAGCATGGCCGTGGCCACGTGGACCATGGCGGAAAGCACCATGGTTGCCGATGCCCTGGCCACCGCCCTTTTCTTTGTCCCCGGCAGCGAGCTGGAACAGAGTTTCGATTTTTCCTGGCTGACGGTTTTTTCTGATGGAAGCGCTGCCTACTCGGCCGGATTTGAAGGGACACTGTTCTCATGAGCCCCGTTGATACCCCCAAGGCAACTGCCGTTTTCACTGCCGGCCGGCTGGACAAGCTGTTGGGCAAGTACACGATGTACCGGCTGATCCTGCTGGTGCTGGCAGCCCTTGCCGCGTACAGCCTCCTGCTGAATGCCCTTGGCTGGCTGACGTTCGGCATCCCGCAGATGCTCGTCCACCTGGCCCTGTGCCTTGGCCTGACGTACGTGTCCAACCGCGGGCTGGCTGCCCTTTTCCACGTCCGCCCGCATTCCGAGTCGTCGCTGATCACCGGCCTGCTGCTGTATTTCCTGTTCTGGCCCTCGTTTATGCCCCTGGATATGGCGGGGGTGGCCCTGGCCTGTGTGCTGGCCTCCGCCTCGAAATACGCGCTGGCCTGGCGTGGCCGGCACATCTTCAACCCCGCCGCCGCCGGAGCGTTTGTCACCGGGCTGACGGGGCTGAACATCGCAACGTGGTGGGCGGCGACCCCTGCCATGCTCTGGCTGCTGGTCCCTGGCGTCCTCCTGGTGCTCTACCGGACGCGTAAGTTGCTCATGGCGGCCGTGTTCCTTGTGGTTGCCACATCAATTGTGAGCGCTGAGCTGCTGCAGGCGGGGCTTACCCTGGGCAGCGCACTCTGGCAGGCCCTGGCGCAGCGGCCGCTGCTGTTCTTCGTCGGCTTTATGCTGACGGAGCCGCTCACCCTCGCTCCGCGCCGCTGGCAGCAGCTCGCGCTCGCCGCACTGGTTGGTGTGGTGTTCGCGGTGCCGTACAACTTCGGCTTCATCGCCAACTCGCCGGAACTGGCCCTGCTGGTCGGCAACCTGCTGGCGTTTCTCCTGGGCCAGCGCGGCGGGCTCAGGCTCCGGTTCGCTGGCTCCCGCCCTCTGACGCCCAGCACCACAGAGTTCGCCTTTGAACCGTCCCGGCCCGTCCGGTTTGTGCCGGGGCAGTACATGGAACTGGATCTGCCGCACGCCAAGTCTGACGGTAAAGGCCGACGCCGGGTGTTCAGTTTGACCAGTGCACCCGGTTCGGAGACGGTGAAGTTTGGCGTCCGGACGGCGGAGCCCCTGTCCGCGGCGAAGAAAGTCCTGCTGGACCTGAAGCCTGGTGATGAGGTGGCCGCCACGTCCGTGGGCGGAGATTTTGTCCTGCCCCGCGATCCCCGGGCCCCCGTCCTCCTGATCGCCGCGGGCATCGGTATCACGCCCTATCTTGCCCATCTGGCTTCCGGCGCCGCGCAGAACCGGGACGTGGTTCTCCTCCTGCTGGCGCGCAACGTTGCCGAAATTGCCTACACGGCCGAGCTGCAGGTTTCCGGGGCGCGCATCCTGGCACGCCTCGCTGACGGTTCCGTCCCGCCGTCGTTCATCACCGATGCCGGGACGCTGGAATCCGGGGGCGCTGCAGCTGGCGCCCGGCTGGACGGAGATTCCCTGAAGGCCCTCGTTCCTGACATTGCCGGCCGCGCTGTCTACATTTCCGGGTCCCCTGCGAGCGTCGCATCGCTGCGCCGTGCAGCCCATAAGGCCGGCGCGCGCCGGGTGCACGTGGACTCTTTTTCGGGCTACTGAACAGGGCCGTTTTTCCTTGCAGGCACCTTCCTGCTAAGCTCTAGGACGTCCCGCTGGCAACGGCAGGATCCCTGGATTGCCCTCGTAGCTCAGGGGATAGAGCGTCTGCCTCCGGAGCAGAAGGTCGTTGGTTCGATTCCAATCGAGGGCACAGATGAAACCCCCGCCGCTTGCAAGAGCGGCGGGGGTTTCTGCGTTCCTCCCCACAGGCGCGCGCGGACACTTAAGCGCCACCGAACAAGCTCGAGTGGACATTTGAGGCCCTACCGAGCTTGCACCTGCGGACACCGCCGCTGTGAAAGCGACGCGGCTGTCGCACGCCGACCTTCAGACTCCGCCGCTGAGGCCGGTGCTTCGCCACGCAGCCCAGCTAAGGCGGCGTGGTGCTCGATGCACTTGTCGTCTGCGGCGCTGGCCAGTGTGGTGCTTCCCAGTCGGGGTGTTCGCTTTGGTAGTGGCGGCCGGTGGGTGATATCCAGCCCGGGGGCTCGTTCTTGGTGGCTGCGGTGGGTTTCCAGGCGCTGGTGTGTTTGACTCGGTGGTGTTTGTGGCAGGGCTGGCCGAGATTTGAGATGCCGGTGCTGCCGCCTTTGGCCCAGGCGAGGAGGTGGTCTGCTTCGTTGTCGAGGGAGTGGTTGCTGCAGCCGGGGAAAGGGCATTTCCCGTCGCGCAGCCTGAGCCATTGGCGCTGGGCTTTCGTTACCCGGTAGCTGGTCCGCCCGATCTCCAGCGGTGCACCGTCCCGGGGGTCGACCAGAACCCGGTGGAACGACTCGGCGCCGTCAGCGACCAGCTGGCGGGCCATGGACGGCGGGATCGGCCCGTACCCATCCAACATGGCCGGCTCATCCGTGACACCCAGCAGCGACATCACAGGGACCATGATCAACACCTGCGCCCGCGGCGAGGGACCACCGCCAGCAAGACCGCTGCGCATTTCCCCGCTCCCATCACCGGTTCCGCCGAGCAACCAGGCGACGATGGTGTCAGCGCGGAGCTGGGTGAGGGTCCGGCCCTCATCCGGTCCTTGGAGGGCGCGGGCTGCGCTGGTGGTGCGGTCCCAGATCCCGGCAGCCTGATCGGCAGGGAGGTAGGCGGAGAGCCAGGCCATCCCGTCCCGGTCCGGGGCATACTCCACCCGCCGATCCGCGGCACTGCGTGCGTGGCGTTTTTCGATACTCACCGGGTGATGCCGCTCCCGCCAGGTCCGGGCTTTGTGCCGGAACCGGCCGGGGATGAGCTCACCGGCCGGGCCACGTGCCGGATTCTCGACGGCGGGGTCCAGGAAATGCGCTTCGAGGGCTTGGGCGCCGGCAGAGTCAAGGTTCACGGTTTCGTCCACCATGATCCGGGCGTGCTGCCAGGAAATCTGCCCGGCCTGCAGCGCCGAGAACGTCAGCGGCAAGGCCGTGAACAGCGCGTGGGCTTCGGCGAGCAGGGCACCGGCACTGCGTTCACTCACCGTCAGGGCGCAAGCGACCTCAGCGACCACAGCCATCTCCTGACCGGTGTGGTCCTGCGGCGACTCGGCCGGCCCGGCCAGGGCCTCGGCAGCGGCGCTGTAGCCGGTAGCCAGCCAGGCCTTCAGGGCGGCACTTTTCGCGTCCAACCGTGAGATCTCCGCCAGCCCGTCCAAGAAACCACCCGCCACCCGGCGCAACGGATCAGCCTCCCAGGATCCGGAAGATTCGGCAGCTTCACCGATCACAACAGCCAGCTCAGCGAAAGACACCGCAAGTGCCTCCGCCGTCGCCACAGCCGCTCTGCTATCCATACTCAAAGCATCCCAGCAGGGTCTGACAATAACGGCGAGGCTGAACGGCTATGTGGATAACTCCGCTCGCGTCCTCGTTGAAGTGTCGGCGGAGCCGGGATGGGGCATAAATGTCCCCTCGCGCACTGGGCCTCAACTGTCCGTTCGGGCTGGATTGAGTGCGCCTTCATCAGATTGACAGCACCCCCTCGTAGGCTGATTCAACGTACTCGAGGGGGTAGGCCATGCACATTCCAGCTACATTCTGTTCCATCATTCCGCCTTACATACTGCGGCGGTTGGCCCGCCTGGACGAGCCTCGGTTTTCTGCCGCCGCGCGGGCCGCCAAGGAAGCGCTCAGCCACGTCCGGTCAGTCCAGTCAGCCCGTACCCAGCCGGCTCCGGCCGCTCCCCCGGCACTGCGCGACGTCCGTCCGGGCCCGCCCAACAGGAGCATCTACGATGCCGGCGGATCGGAGATCCTGCCCGGAAAGCTCGTACGCAAGGAAAGCGAACCGGCTTCCGGCGATCAGTCCGCTGATGAGGCGTACGACGGCCTTGGGAACACGCATCGCCTGTTTGCCGACATCTTCGGCCGTAACTCCATCGACGGCGAAGGACTGCCGCTCGATGCCACGGTGCACTTTGGCAAGCTCTACGACAATGCGTTCTGGGACGGCCGCCAGATGGTCTTCGGCGACGGCGACGGCGAAGTCTTCGAACGATTTACGCGGTCGCTGAGCGTCATCGGGCACGAACTCACGCACGGCGTCACGCAGTACTCGGCGGGGCTGGCTTACCGCAACCAGGCAGGTGCCATCAACGAATCCATGTCCGACGTTTTCGGCGCGCTCGTGGAGCAGTACCTGAACAGCCAGTCCGTGACCGACGCCAGCTGGCTGATCGGCGAAGGACTTTTCACGCCCCAGGTTGAGGGATCGGCTCTCCGATCCTTGAAGGCCCCGGGCACAGCGTACGACGACGACGTGCTGGGTAAGGACCCCCAGCCGGATTCGATGGACTCGTACGTGCGGACCAGCGCGGACAACGGCGGCGTCCACATCAACTCCGGGATCCCCAACAGGGCCTTTTACCTCACGGCGGAGACCCTGGGCGGCAACGCCTGGGAGGCGCCGGGACGGATCTGGTACGACGCACTGACGGGCGGCTCGCTGCCTGCCGCCGCCACCTTCCGCGTCTTCGCGAGGGCGACGGCGGCATCCGCCGTCGACCTGTTCGGCACCGATTCGCCGGAGCATGACGCCGTGCGGCAGGCGTGGGAAACTGTGAAGGTCAAGCTTTAGTTGAACGCCTGCCCGCCGCGAGCCGGCGGCCAGGCTGCAGGAAAGCCCAGGACCCAGGCCATGAAGATCAGTGTGGAGCGCAGCGGCGGCATCGCAGCCCTGACCCGCGTATGGACAGTGCACGCCCAGACCGCGAGCGCCAAAAGCCAGTGGCAACCCATTGTGGAAGCATGCCCTTGGGACGCGGTGCCCAAGACCGTCCGGGCCGCAGCCGCGGAGGTGCAGGACAACCAGCCGGACCGATTTATCTATTCGATCCGGGCGGGCCAGCGGCGGGCGGCGCTGCCGGAGCAGGCTGTCACAGGACCATGGCGTGTGCTGGTCGACACCACCCGGGCGGCAGCCGAGGACAGCCCCGACCGGCGGGGTCCTGTGCAGGCTTAGCTGCGTATCCAGTCAGCCTGCTGCTACCAGTTGCCCCCGGAACGCCCGGCGGTAGGACTGCGGGCTGGTGTCCAGCACCTTGGCAAAGTGATGCCGGAGCAGGACGGGGTGGCCAAAGCCGGATTCCCGGGCAACTTCGTCGATGTTCAGGTCAGTGGATTCCAACAGCTCCTGCGCCCGGAGGACCCGCTGCGAGTTCAGCCAGGCAGCGGGTGTGGCCCCGGTTTCGGACCGGAAGCGGCGGGCGAAGGTCCTGGCTGACATGTGGACGCGGGACGCCAACTCAACGACGGTGTGCTCCTGCTCCAGGTTCTGCACCATCCAGCGCAACAACTCTTCCATCGGCGCCGATCCACAGGCTGGCACGGGCCGGTCGATGAACTGAGCCTGGCCACCGTCCCGGTGCGGCGGAACCACCATGTCCCGGGCAATGGCTGCTGCCACATTGGCGCCCAGCTCAACGCGCACCAGATGGAGGCAGGCATCAATTCCTGCCGCTGTTCCGGCGCTGGTGATCAGGTTGCCGTCCTGCACATAGAGCACGTTTTCATCGACCTGCACTTCCGGGTACCGGTTTGCGAGTTCATGGGAATAGTGCCAGTGCGTGGTGCAACGCCGCCCGTTCAGCAGACCGGCGCGGGCCAGGGCGAAGGCCCCGGAACAGATGGACATCACCCAGGCTCCACGGGCGTGCGCGGCGCGCAATGCCTCCAGCACGGATTCCGGAACGTCGTCGTCGCGTCCGAAGGGTGTCATGATCACGAGGTCCGCGTCCGCCGTTGCCTCCAATCCCAGCGAAACATTCAAGGAGAGTCCCGATTTCATCCGGACGTTACCGGGTTCCGGTGTGCAGACCCGGAAGTCGAACGCCGGAACGTTGCTGCCGCGTCCTGATCTGTCGATGCCAAAAACCTCGCAGGCGGTGGCGAACTCGAAGACAGAGAAGTTGGGAACTACGATGACTGCCACTGATTTGAGCATGCATCCATTATGGCAGAAATTCGAGCTTTTTGGGCATTTCTGCCACTGTTTCTTCACCGCCCACGGGAGCAGCATTGAGTCATGGAAATCTTCGGAATCGCCCTAGTGGTCCTGCTCCTCGTCGTCCTCGCCGCCACCGTCTCAGCGCTCCTGCGTGATGGCCGCGGCCACACCCCGCCCATCACCTCCGACCAGCCTTGGTCCGCCCTGGACCTGCCCAGCGTTAACTACACCCTGCGCATTTTCTAACCAGAAGGCATGCCTCAAGCCGCCATTACCAACCCACCAACACACAAAAGGGACCCGGCTCATAAAGAGCCGGGTTCTCTTAATGTCTGATCTCGGGTTGACGGCAGCAAGCACGGGAATCAGGCGCCGCCCCAGTAGACTGGCTGCAGCCATGACATTTCATATCTCCTACCCTGCTGAGCTGCCCGTTTCCGAGCGCCGCGAGGACCTGAAGGCTGCCATTGCAGCGAACCAGGTGACCATCATCGCCGGCGAGACCGGCTCCGGCAAGACCACCCAGATCCCCAAAATGTGCCTCGAGCTGGGCCTGGGCGACAACGGCCTGATCGGGCACACCCAGCCGCGGCGGCTCGCAGCCCGCACCGTCGCTGAGCGCATCGCCGAGGAACTCGGTGTGGAGATCGGCCAGGAAGTCGGCTTCCAGGTGCGGTTCACCGGCGAAGTCAGCCGCGCTACCAAGGTCAAGCTCATGACCGACGGCATCCTGCTCGCCGAGATCCAGCGGGACAAGCTGCTGCGCAAATACAACGCCATCATCATTGATGAAGCGCACGAGCGCAGCCTCAACATTGACTTCATCCTGGGCTACCTCAAGCGCATCCTGCCGCAGCGGCCGGACCTGAAGATCATCATCACCTCGGCTACGATCGACCCGGAGCGGTTCGCGAAACACTTCGGGTCCGACGACGAGCCCTCCCCCATCATCGAGGTGTCCGGGCGCACGTTCCCGGTGGAGATCCGGTACAGGCCGCTGTCCCAGCCAGCCGGCGGAGCCGCCGATGGCGAAGATGCAGACGCCTCCGATGACGAACTCGAAGAGGACCGCGATCCGCTCGACGCCGTCTGCGACGCCGTTGACGAACTCGCCACCGAGGCCCCCGGCGACATCCTGGTCTTTTTCTCCGGCGAGCGCGAAATCCGCGACGCTGCAGAGGCACTGAACGCCAGGATCCAGTCCAACCGGCGCCTGGCAGGCACCGAGGTGCTCCCGCTGTTCGCCCGCCTGAGCCTGCAGGAACAGCACAAGGTGTTCCACCCCGGCCGAAACCGCCGGATTGTGCTGGCCACCAACGTGGCCGAAACTTCCCTGACTGTCCCGGGCATCAAGTACGTCATCGACACCGGCACCGCCCGCATCTCCCGCTACTCGCACCGCACCAAGGTCCAGCGGCTGCCCATCGAGCGCGTGTCGCAGGCTTCGGCGAACCAGCGCTCCGGCCGGTGCGGCCGGGTGTCGGACGGCATCGCCATCCGGCTCTATTCGGAAGGGGACTTCGAGTCCCGGCCGCTGTTCACGGATCCGGAAATCCTGCGCACCAACCTGGCGGCAGTCATCCTGCAGATGACCGCCATGGGTGTGGCCCGCGGGCCCAAGGACGTGGAGAACTTCCCGTTTGTCGAGCCGCCGGACACGCGGGCAATCAACGACGGCGTGACGCTCCTGCGCGAGCTCGGCGCCTTGAATGCCGTCCGGCCAGGTGACGCCAAGAGCGGTGGGTTGACCGCCGTCGGACAGCAGCTTGCCCAGCTGCCAGTGGATCCCCGCCTCGGCAGGATGATTGTGGAGGCCGGCAAGCGCGGCTGCGTCCGCGAAGTAATGATCCTGGCCGCGGCGCTGACCATCCAGGACCCGCGTGAGCGTCCCACGGACAAGCAGCAGCTCGCTGCCGAGAAGCATGCCCGGTTCCGTGACGAAAACTCCGACTTCACCGGCTTCCTGAACCTGTGGAACTACCTGCAGGAGAAACAGCAGGAACTCTCGTCCACCCAGTTCCGCCGCCTGTGCCGGACCGAGTTCATCAACTACCTTCGGGTCAGGGAATGGCAGGATCTCTTCGCCCAGCTCCGCCAGATGGCCCGCCCGCTCGGGATCAGCCTGGACAATAAGCGCCTTGCCGATCCTGTGGGCAACCACGAGGGCATCCACATGAGCCTGCTGTCCGGCCTGCTCAGCCACATCGGCATCCTGGACGAGCGCAAGCGCGAATACGCGGGCGCCCGCGGCAGCCGCTTCGCCATCTTCCCCGGGTCGTCCCTCTTCAAGAAGTCCCCCACGTTTGTGATGGCTGCCGAACTCGTGGAAACGAGCCGCCTCTGGGCCAGGGTCGCCGCCAAGTTCGATCCCGCGTGGGCTGAACAGGTGGCGCCGGACCTCGTCAAGCGCACCTACAGCGAACCGCACTGGTCCACAAAAATGGGCGCGGTCATGGCGTACGAGAAGGTCACCCTGTACGGCGTGCCCATCATCCCGCAGCGCCGGGTCAACTACAGCCGAGTGGATCCTGTGCTGGCCCGCGAGCTGTTCATCCGGCACGCCCTGGTGGAAGGCGATTGGAAAACGCACCACAAGTTCTTCCACCGCAACCGCGCCCTGCTTCTGGAAGTCGAGGAGCTCGAGGCCAGGATGCGCCGCCGCGACCTGCTGGTGGACGACGAAACGCTGTTTGAGTTCTACGACGCCAGGATCGGCCCCGACGTCGTATCCGAACGGCACTTCGACAAATGGTGGAAGGAGGCCCGGCAGCAGAATCCGGACCTCCTCGACTACGACAAGTCATTGCTGCTCAACAACGACGCCGATGACCTGGACGAGGCCGCTTATCCGAAGACGCTGTTGCACAAGGGCTTCGAGCTGCCACTCAGCTACGAGTTCCACCCTGTGGCGCCCGGGTCACCGCCCAACCCGTCCGACGGCGTCACAGCTGAAGTCCCGGTGCTCTTCCTGAACCAGCTCGATGATGCCGCCTTCCGCTGGCTGATCCCCGGCCAGCGTGCCGAGCTCGTGGCTGCCCTGATCAAGTCCCTCCCCAAGCAGGTCCGCAAGAACTTCGTCCCCGCTCCGGATGTGGCCCGGCAGGCCGTTGCTGCCCTGGATTCGGACTTCGATCCGGCGCACGATGAGCTGGAAGCTTCACTGGAACTTGCCCTGCGCCGGATCCGCGGCCACGTCATCCCGCCAGGTTCGTGGAACTGGGACGCTGTGCCGTCCCACCTGAGGGTGAGCTTCAAGGTTGTGGATACCCAGGGCAAGGTGCTGGATGAGGGGAAGGACCTCGCGGTCCTGCAGGAGCGGCTGGCCCCGGCAACACGCCGGGCCATTGCTGAATCCCTGGGGGCGACGCCGGGAACCACCGCGCCGCAGTCTCGGGGAAATTCGAAGACACCCGGAAAGGCCGGCGGAACAGTCCCCGCGTCATCTACTGGCGGAAATGCAGCCGGCAGCGGCACAGGCTTCCAGGAACAGACCGGCCTGACCGAGTGGGCCTTCGGCACGGTCCAGCGGCAGGTCAGCAACACCGTCAACGGCCACACGGTCACCGGCTATCCGGCATTGGTGGACGAGGGAACGTCCGTGGCGCTGCGCGTCTTCCAGACCTCGTCGGAGCAGCTAGAGGCCATGCGCGGCGGTGTGATCCGGCTCCTCGCCCTCCGGGTACCCGCACCGGACCGCTACGTCCTGGAGCACCTCAACAACACGGAAAAGCTGACGTTCAGCCAGAATCCGCATGGTTCCGTGTCAGCCCTCATTGCCGATTGTGCCCTGGCTGCCGTGGACAAACTGACCCCCGCGGAACTCCCGTGGGACCGGGCGTCCTTCGATGCCCTCTACGAGCAGGTCCGCGCGGAACTCATCGATACCGTCTTCAGCGTGACGGCCGTAGTGGAGCGAGTCCTGGCCAGCACCCGGCGCATTGAGAAACAGCTGAAGGGCACCACCAGCCTGGCGCTAATCAGCGCCCTGAACGATGTCAGGAGCCAGCTTGAGCAGCTCGTGTTCCCGGGATTTGTGGCCCGCACGGGCTACAAGCAGCTGAGCCAGCTCCCCCGCTACCTTGCCGCCATCGAGAAACGCCTCGAAAAGCTCCCCGGCAACGTCCAGCGGGACGGCCTGAGCATGGCCGCGGTGCAGCGGCTGGAAGACGATTACGACGACGCCGTGTCGGCCCTGCTGCCCGGGCGCCGGGTGGGTGCCGAACTGACCCAGGTCCGCTGGATGATCGAAGAGCTGCGGGTGAGCCTCTTCGCCGTCGAACTCGGAACAGCGTATTCCGTCTCCGAAAAACGGATCAGGGCCGTCCTTAACAAGGCGCTCGCGCCAGTCTAGGCCTGCCGGCCACGGCTGGCGCGAGCAAAGTCCTGGACGGGCCAAACCGGCGCGAACGTCAGGCTCAGCTGGCGGGAACGAACTCCGCATAGCCGGCGGCCCTGAGCCCGGCGCGCAGCTTTTCGGCGTTCGCGTCCAGCACCGCGGGATCCGGGTTCTGGTCGGCCGAGGCGAAATCGAAATCAGCCATGGTCATGGACGGCCACACGTGGACGTGCAGGTGGTTGATCTCGTACCCGGCCACAATCAGCCCCGCCCGCTCGGCGGGGAAGACGTCCAGCTGCACGGCACCGATCCGGCGGGCCACTTCCATCACCTTCGCGAGGGTTGCCGGGGACGCATCGGTCCAGCGGTCCACCTCCTCGGTGGGGACCACCAGGGTGTGACCGTCTGCCAGGGGACCTGTGGTCAGGAATGCCGCAACGTCAGCCTCCCGCCAGACGAAGCGTCCGGGGATCTCGCCATTGATGATTTTGGTAAACAGGGTGCTCATGCGTCTGCCTTCTCGGCCGGAGCCTGCAGGGTGCTGGCGTCCAGCACAAACCGGTATTTGACGTCGCCTGCCACCATACGGTCGTAGGCCTCATTCAGCTGGTCTGCGCGCACCAGTTCGATATCCGCCACCACGTTGTGTTCGGCGCAGAAGTCAAGCATCTCCTGCGTTTCGGCGATGCCACCGATCAGCGAGCCTGCGTACGCGATCCGCCGCCTGATCAGGGCCCCCGGATTCACCGGCGGCATGGCGTCCGACGGCAGACCCAGCTGGAACAGGGCACCGTCCACGCGCAGGGTACGGAAGAACGGATTCAGGTCGTGCGGAGCGGCTACGGTGTCGATGATGAGGTCGATGGTGCGGTCCGCGGCGGCCATGGCGTCCTTGTCCCGGGACAGGATCACTTCGTCGGCCCCGAGTTCCAGCGCGGCCGGCACCTTTTCTTCGGAGGTGGTGAACACCACCACCCGCGCCCCCATGGCCTTGGCGAGCTTCACGGCCATGTGTCCGAGCCCGCCGAGCCCCACCACACCCACCACGTCGCCTTCCTCCACGTCGAAGTGCCGCAAGGGAGAGAACGTGGTGACACCTGCGCAGAGCAAGGGGGCGACGGCGGCCGGGTCCAGGTTGCCGGGCACTCGGACCACGTAGCGCCGGTCCACCACTACGGCGGACGAGTAACCGCCCTGGGTGATGGCATCGCCGTTGCGCGGATCCTTGGCGCCGTAGGTCCCGATCAGCCCGTTTTCGCAGTACTGTTCCAGGCCGTCCAGGCAGCTCTCGCATTCGCGGCAGGAATCAACCATGCATCCGACGCCCACGCGGTCCCCCGGGATGAAGTCAGTCACGGCCGAACCGACGCGGCTGACGGTTCCGACGATCTCGTGGCCAGGGACCAGCGGATATTTCTGGCTGCCCCATTCGCCTCGCGTGGCGTGCACGTCCGAGTGGCACAGGCCGCAGAATTCGATGCCAATCTCGACGTCATCTGCTTTGGGGGCACGCCGGGCCAGCGTCAGGGGTGCCAGGCCGCTGTCGACGGAAGCCGCGCCGTAGGCGGCTGCCAGCACGCCGGTGCCGGGAACGGTGTCCGGGTCCGTAGCAGGATGAACAGCAACAGCATCGTCGTTCGGCAATACGGGGCGGGCAAGGGGCGGCGGTACAGGGCGTCCTGGAGTCATCCTTCGACGCTACCCCCGCGGGCCGCCGCATGGCCACTCGGCCGGCTGCCCGTCGCCACCGGCAGCGCGGGATTGTTGGACCATTCCGAGAAGGATCCCGGATAGAGGGCGGCCCGGAATCCTGCGATTTCAAGGGCGGCCACCTCGTGGGCGGCGGTCACGCCCGAGCCGCAGTACACGGCCACCGGGACGTCGTCGCGGACGCCGAGGTCCTCGAACCGATGCCGCAGCAGGTCCGCGGGCAGGAAATGCCCGGCCCCGTCCATGTTCTCCGTTGTGGGTGCGCTCCGGGCGCCCGGAATGTGGCCGGCGCGGGGATCGACGGGTTCAAATTCGCCCCGGTATCTTTCGCCAGCCCGGGCGTCCAGCAGGACGCCCGTTGCCGGCCAGTCCGCCGCTCCGGCCGCGTCGATGGTGGGCATCCTGCCTCCGGCAGGGGAATCATCAAAGGAAACACGCCCGACGGCGGCGTCCACGGGTCCGGTGTCCAGCGGCAGTCCGGCGTCCCGCCAGGCGGCCAGTCCGCCGTCGAGCAGGTACACGTCCTGTAGCCCGGCGTTGCGGAGCATCCACCAGAGCCGGGCGGCAGCCATGTTGCCGCTGTTGTCATAGGCCACCACAACGTCGCCGTTGTTGATCCCCCAGCGCCTGGCAGTTTCCTGGAATTCCGCGTCGGTGGGCAGCGGGTGCCTGCCGCGGGCCGGGGTGGCCGGCGTCGCCAACTCGGTGGCGAGGTCCACAAAAACTGCCCCGGGGAGGTGCCCCTCAAGGTAGTGTTCCCGGCCGTGCGGGTCCCCCAGCGCCCAGCGGACGTCCAGCATCACGGTTCGCTGGCCGGCGTCGAAACGCGCCGCCAAAGCCGGGACAGCCATCAGTGGACCCATCGTTCTCCTTGCAATTGTGCTTGTGAGGTGTGCAGTCGCTGATCCAACTCTAGCTGCGGCAGAACGGCTGGCGGGGAGCGCCGCCGGTAGGCTGGTCCGGTGAAGAACGCGAGCGCGGACCGGGCCTGGGCTGACGAGGCCATCAGAAAAGTCAATGCAGAAAACAACCGGTCCGCCGATACCCATCTCTACTCGGTGCCGCTCCCGGAGCACTGGGGCGTCCAGCTTTACCTCAAGGACGAATCCACTCACCGTTCGGGGAGCCTCAAGCACCGGCTGGCCCGCTCGCTGTTCCTCTTTGGCCTGGTCAACGGCTGGATCCGCGAAGGTACCACCATCGTGGAGGCGTCCAGCGGCAGCACCGCTGTTTCGGAGGCATATTTCGCGCAGCTCCTGGGCCTGCCGTTCGTAGCGGTCATGACACGCACGACGAGCCCGGAGAAGATCGCGCTGATCGAACAGTTCGGCGGCTCGTGCCTGTTGGTTGACCATGCCTCAGAGGTTTATGCCGCGGCGGCGGACGTCGCTGCCACGTCCAACGGGCACTACATGGACCAGTTCACCTACGCCGAGCGGGCCACGGACTGGCGCGGCAACAACAACATCGCGGAGTCCATCTTCGGGCAGCTGGCGCTGGAGGAACACCCCGTTCCCCGCTGGATTGTGGTGGGCGCCGGGACCGGCGGCACCAGCGCGACCATCGGCCGCTACCTGCGCTACCGCGGCCACGACACCCGCCTTGCAGTAGTTGACCCGGAGAATTCCGCGTTCTACCCCGGCTGGTTGAAAGGGACTGGTGAAGCAAGCACCGGCTTGCCCTCACGGATCGAAGGCATCGGCCGCCCGCGGATGGAGCCGAGCTTTGTGCCCGCCGTCATCGACCACATGATCCAGGTTCCCGATGCCGCCTCCGTCGCGGCCATGCGGCACGTGCACACCCTCGCCGGTCTGCATGCCGGACCGTCCACGGGCACAAACCTGTGGGGTGTCTGGCAGCTTGTGGCGGAAATGGTGGCCGAGGGACAGCGCGGCAGCATTGTGTCGTTGATGTGCGACGGCGGCGACCGCTATGCGGGCAACTACTACAATCCCGCGTGGCTGTCAGGGCAGGGCTTGGACCCCGAGCCGTATGAGGAAGTCATCCGCCGGTTTTTCGAGACCGGTGTCTGGAACGCGTAGCCGATCAGACCTCCACTGATTCTCGCGGGGCAAGGCGGGTGTACTCGGTGCCGTATTTCCGGCCCAGCCGGGCAACATGGGATTCTGCGACCTTCAGGCCCGTTTCGTTGAGCAGCCCGTCGTGGATCTGGAACGCACGCGGGGCGCGGACGGCAATGACAAAATCCACCACCTCGCTGACCTTACTCCACGGCGCGTGGAGCGGAACCAGCAGCGTCTGCACGGTGAGACCGTCCGGGATGATGAAAGAGTCCCCCGGGTGGTAGACGTTGCCGTCCACCAGGTAGCCGATATTGGCCACGATGGGAACCTGCGGGTGGATCAGTGCGTGCTGTCCGCCGAAGCTGCGCACGTTGAAGCCGGCCGCGTCAAAACTGGAACCGGGTTCAACCGTGTGGATCCGAACTGCGGCCTGCGGCGCCTCCTCCCGCAGATGGGCGGCCACTCCGGCCGGCGCGAAGACCGCCAGGACGTCAGAGCGGCGCAGTGCGTTGACCATGGCCGGCACATCCACATGGTCGGCGTGCTCGTGCGTGATCAGCACGGCCTGCGCCCCGGCCAGGGCTTCGGCCGTCTCGGAGAATGTTCCCGGATCCAGCACCAGCACCCCGCCGTCCTTCTCAAGCCGGACGCACGCGTGGGTGTATTTTGTCAGCTTCATAGCGCCAGCCTAGGGTCCGGCCCCAAGCCTGTCCAAGGGGCGTCCGGCTGTTCAGCCCCGGCTGGTAATCTTGATGATTGCCACCGTCCCTCAGGGAAGCGAGTACCTTCATGCCGTTCGGCACCAAAGCTGACGCCACGCCGTCGACCGCTGCATCCGGCGCAGGCACCGCCAGTGTGCCCGGCAAGGAGCAGCGCGTCACCAAGCAGCGTGTGGCCGTCAGCGCTGCCCTGGACGAGCTGGATGACTTCGTCAGCACGCAGGAGCTGTACCGCATCCTGCAGAACAAGGGCGTGTCGGTTTCCCTGGCAACGGCGTACCGGATCCTGCAGTCCCTCGCCGACGACGGCCTCGTGGACGTGCTGCGCAACGGCGAGGGCGAAGCCGTTTACCGGCGCTGTGCCGTGACCGGGCACCACCATCACCTGCTGTGCCGCAACTGCGGGAAGGCCGTGGAAGTCGAGGCCCCGGCGGTGGAAACCTGGGCCGCCCGGATCGCCACCGAACATGGCTACACCGAGGTGGCGCACACCGTGGAGATCTTCGGGCTGTGCCCGGACTGCACAGCCCTCAGGGCCGCCGGCAAGCTCTGACGGCCTGCGCCGCAACAACCGGACGCACGCCGTTGGACCGTGTCAGCGGGCGTGCACCAGCCGGCCGTTGATGCCCTTCTTGGCCCGGACACTGCCGACGACGCGGCACACCACGTAGATCAGGAATGACAGCGTGGTGACGTAGGGGCTGATGGGGATCCGCCCGCCCAGGGCCAGCAGGATTCCGCCCACCGTGGCCGTGACGGCGAAAACAACGCTGAGCGCCACCACGGCCACGGGAGCGGACGTCACGCGGAGCGCCGCGGCTGCCGGGGTGATCAGCAATGCGAGCACCAGGAGCGCCCCCACCACCTGGATGGATAGCGCTACGCTGACTCCCAGCAGGACCATGAAGATCAGCGCGAGCGTCCGTACGGGCACCCCGCGGGCTTCGGCCAGTTCGGGATCAACGCTGGCAAAGTTCAGCGGGCGCCAGATGGCTGCCAGTGCTGCAATGACCAGCACAGCGGCGCCGGCAAGGACCTGGAGCTGGACGGTGTCCACGGACACGATCTGCCCCGTGAGCAGGCCGAATTTGTTGGCGGCCCGGCCTTCGTAGAGCGACAGGAACAGGATGCCGAGCCCCAGGCCGAAGGGCATGATCACCCCGATGATGGAGTTTTTGTCCCGGGCCCGGACGCCCATCAGGCCCAGGAGCAGCGCCGCCGCCACCGAGCCGATGAGCGAGCCAAACACGATGTCCGAGCCGATCAGGAGCGCAAACGCCGCCCCGGCGAAGGAGAGCTCCGAGATGCCGTGGACGGCGAACGCCAAGTCCCGTTTCATCACGAAGGTGCCCACCAGCCCGCCCAGCAGGCCCAGCACGGCCCCGGCCCAGATGGAGTTCTGGACCAGCACCAGCAGCTCGCCGTAGTTCTCGAAGCTGAAGATCGCTCCGATGATGCTGTCCGCATCCATCAGGCCACCTCCCCCACCGTGGCGTGGACATCGGCATGATGGTGCGTGGTCGCGTCGGGCAGGCCGATGACGACGATGCGCCCGTTCGCGTGGATAACTTCCACGTGGCTGCCATAGAGCTCTGACAGGACCTCGGTGGTCATGACCTCTTCCGGGGTCCCCACGCGGAACCGCCCGCCGACCAGGTACAGCACCCGGTCAACGTAGTCGATGATGGGGTTGATTTCATGGGTGACAAAAACCACCGCGCTGTTCTGGGCGTGGCACTGCTTATTGATCAGCGCGCTGACGGCCTGCTGATGGTGCAGGTCCAGGGACAGCAACGGTTCGTCACAGAGGAGGACCTTGGGGTCCGTGGCCAGCGCCTGGGCCACCCGGAGTCGCTGCTGCTCACCGCCGGAGAGCTGGCCCACGGGGACTTTGGCGTAGTCACTGGCGCCCACCAGTTCCAGGAGCTCATCGACCCTGCGGTTTGCCCGGGACTTGCCCAGCCGCAGCCCCCAGCGGTGGCCGTCCACGCCGAGCCCCACCAGGTCCCGGGCACGCATGGGGGTGTCCGGAGCGAAGGATTTCTGCTGCGGAATGTAGCCGATCAGTTTGCTGCCCCGCTCCACGGGACGGTCGCCAAGCGTGGCCCGGCCGGACTGCAGTTCCTGCAGGCCCAGGAGAACCTTGAGGAAACTGGTCTTTCCGCTGCCGTTGGGGCCCAGGACAGCGAAAAACTCACCGGGCCTGATGTCCAGGTCGAGATCCTCCCAGAGCAAGCGTTTGCCGAACTGCAGGGACGCCCCGCGGAGGCTGACCACCGGTTTCAACTATTTTTCTCCAAAACTTTGCTGACGTTGTCAACATTGTCCGTCATCCACTGCAGGTACGTCTTGCCTTCGGGCAGGGTTTCGCTGAAATCAATGACGGGAACGCCGGCTGCTTCGGCTGCCTTTTTCAGCGCCTGTGTCTGGGGTCCCTCTGTCTGCGCGTTGTAGGCCAGGAACCTGATGTCCTTGGATCCCGCCAGGTCCGTGGCTGCTTTCAGCACCGCGGGCGGAACGTCCGAGCCTTCCTCGATCGCGGCGGTGTAGTCGGCCGGAGTCTTGTTCTCCAGCCCGGCTGCCTCGAGCAGGTACAGCGGGACAGGTTCGGTCACGGCCACGGCTGCGCCTGTTCCGTTGGCCTTCAGCGCGGCGAGCTTGACGGCCAGGCCGTCCACCCCGGCTTTGAAGGTTGCGGCATTGGAAGTGAACAGGGCGGCTGATCCCGGTTCGAGTTCACCCAGTTTTGCCGCCAGTGAATCAGCGAGCTTACCCATGGCATCCAGGCTGTACCAGGCGTGCTCGTTGAACTCACCGTGCTCGTGGTGGTGGCCGTCAGCTGACTCGCTCGCCGCCGACGATGAATCGGTGTGGCCTTCCTCCGGAGCCAGGCCAGCCACTTCGACGGCCGTGACGATATTGCTGTGCGGGATGTTGCTGTCGTCGGCCATCTTGTGGAGGAAGGCGTCGTAGCCGCCGCCGTTCTCGATCACCAATTCCGCTTTGGACACCAGCAGCCGGTCCTGCGCGGTGGCCTCGTACGAATGCGGGTCCTGGCTGGTCTTGGTGATGATGGAGGTGACGTTGACTTTGTCCCCGCCGATGATCGCGGCGATGTCCCCGTACACGTTGGTGGACGCCACCACCTCGACGACGCCGGCGGATGACTCCGGGCCGGACGTCGCCGACGGTGCACCGCCTCCGGAGCCGCAGGCGGTGAGCAGCAGGCTCACGCCGGCGAGGGCTGCGAGGGACGTTCGGATGGCGGCGGGGTGGCGCACGGAAACCTCAGTTCAGTACAGGGATGGACTTTTGCGTCTCCAAAAAGCTTACCCCTAAATGTGAATGATTCCTATTTAGGATAGCCGGGGCGGTCCCTTGCGGACCCGGGCGCGCTCAGTCACCGTTCGGCTGGCCCAGCCTCCTGATGCCGGTGGCCTGCGTGGCGTCCCGGATCTCTCCCACCAGCTGCTCGATCACGTCTTCCAGGAAGAGGACGCCGTGGGTCTGCCCGTCCGTGCCGATCACGCGGGCCAGGTGTGAGCCCGTGCGCTGCATGACGGACATGGCCGTTTCAACTTCGTCGTCCAGCGCGAGGTTGGCAAGCGAGCGGATCCTGCTCTCGGCGATGGGGTGCTGGTAGTCCGACTCGGGAATGGACAGCACATCCTTCACATGGAGGTACCCGGACAGCATGCCGTCATCGTCCAGCATCGGGAACCTTGAAAAACCGGTCCTGCTGACGGCTTTTTCAAACTCCACCGGTGTGGTGGCCGCCTTCAGCATGACCAGGCTGTCCAGCGGAACCATGATGTCCGACGCCGTGTATTCGGAAAATTCCAGGGCGCCGGTGATCAGGCCCGCGTCATCATCCACCAGCCCGTGACGGGTGGATTCCTGCACGATGGACTGGACTTCTTCGAGGGTAAAGGACGAGTTCACCTCATCCTTGGGCTCAATCCGCAGGAGCTTGAGGATGTGGTTGGCGGACCAGTTCAGCGCGACGATGGCCGGGTTGACCAGCTTCGCAACGAACATCAGCGGCGGCGCCAGCAGCAAGGCAGCCTTGTCCGCCACCGATACGGAGATGTTCTTCGGCACCATCTCGCCGAACGTCACGTGGAGGAAGGTCACCACCATCAGGGCAATGGCGAACGCTGCGACGTCGGCAACCTCCACCGGCAGCCCGACAGCTTCCAGGGGAGCCGCCATCAGGTGGTGGATGGCCGGTTCGGCCACCTGCAGGATCAGCAGCGAGCACACGGTGATGCCCAACTGCGCACAGGCCAGCATCAATGAGACGTTTTCCATGGCGCGCAACGTGGTCTGTGCCCGTTTGGAACCGGCCTCGGCGAGGGGTTCGATCTGGCTGCGCCTGGCCGACATCACGGCGAACTCGGCGCCGACAAAAAACGCGTTACCCAGCAGGAGGACAATCAGCCAGGCAATTCCGGCCCAGTCACTCATCGTTCACTCCCGTCTTCCGGAGCAGGCTCCGCTTCAGGCGCCGCCGGATGGAAGGAGATCCGCTCGATCCTTCGGCCGTCCATCCTGGTCACGCTCAGCGTGCCTCCGCCTACGTCGACGGTGTCCCCCACTGCGGCGATCCGGCCCAGTTCACTCATGACGTACCCGCCCACGGTTTCGTAGGCGGCTTCGTCCGGAACGGTCAGCCCCGGGATCTGTTCGGAAAGCTCGTCGGGGCGCAGCAACCCGGGGAAGTACCAGTCCCCGGAGGCGCTCTGGAGCAGTCCCGGGCGTACCTTGTCGTGCTCGTCGGACACCTCACCGACGATTTCCTCCACCAGGTCCTCAAGGGTGGCGATGCCTGCGGTTCCGCCGTATTCATCCAGGACAATCGCGAGCTGGAGGTTTCCCTCGCGCAGTTCGGCCAGGAGGGCATCGAGGTGGATGGTCTCCGGCACGCGGAGGACATCGGTCATGATGGCTCCGGCCTCCAGGTTGGCCCGCCGGTCCCACGGCACGGCAACGGCCTTCTTGACGTGGACCAGGCCCTTGATGTCGTCGGAGGACTCCCCGATGACGGGGAAACGGGAGTACCCGGTGCGCCGGGCGGCGTCCAGGATGTCCGAGACAGGCTGGTCGGCGTCGATGGTTTCCATCCGGATCCGGGGCGTCATAACATCGGCGGCCGTCCGGGCCGAGAAGTTCAGGGTGCGGGCCACAAAGTTGGCCGTCCCGGCGTCGAGCGTTCCCATGGCGGCGGAGCGCCGCACGAGGGAGGCGAGCTCGGCCGGCGTCCGGGCACCGGAAATCTCTTCCTTGGCCTCCAGGCCAAAGACGTTCAGTACCTTGTTGGAAAAGCCGTTGAGCACCACGATGGCGGGTTTGAAGATGGCGGTAAAGACCAGCTGCGGCCGCGCCAGCGCCTTGCCCACTTGGAAGGACAGCGCAATGGCCATGTTCTTGGGCACCAGTTCGCCAAGCAGCATCGACAGCAGCGTTGCCAGCGCCATCGCTATGACCAGGGAAACGGACGCGGCAGCCACTTCGGGAATTCCGACGGCGGCCAACGGGCCCTCGAGGAGGCGTCCTACCGACGGTTCCATCACGTAACCGGTCAGAAGGGTGGTCAGGGTGATGCCGAGCTGACAGCTGGAAAGCTGGGTTGAGAGGGATTTCAGGCACTTGAGCAGCGGGACGGCACCCGTGTCACCGTTATCGATGGCCCGTTGGACCGTGGCCTGGTCAAGGGCAATCAGGGAAAATTCGACGGCGACGAAAAAGCCGGTGCCGGCGATCAGCAGGAGGCCTGCCGCGAGGAGCAACCACTCCATTCAGCATCCCGCCCGAAAGTCGGGAGAAATTGTGTGAAGCCGGGGGAAACGGACCGGCGGAGGATGATCGGCCGAAGCCGACGCTGTTTCCATAGGGGCTCCGCCGGGGTGGGCTGACGGAGAATGATGGGCGCGTGTTCGGGGTTTGCCGGCTCTGCGGGTGGACTGCGCGGTGCTGTACGTCATGCTCCGCTGACAGCCCCCAGGCCGGCACCTAGATTTACTGTCCATAAGAATTTCAGTCTACAGGAGCAGATTGCGCCTTTCGGATGGCCGCACTGAGGTCACGGCGCACCCGCGCCGGACGGTTTCCGGACGCCACAATCCGTGATCTCCGCGTCATTGCCATGATTTGGGTCACCGTTATTGGCAGTTAACACAGAATGCTCATTAGACTGGCAACGGTCCGGGTTCAGGACGCAGAGACTGGTTCGAATGTTGTGCTGCGGCACCGTGGCGGCCAGAGAGAAATCAAACTCATGGAAGAGGCGTATTTCAAGTGCCAGAGCAGCCTAGCCACCGTCTACCAGAGGAATTTGGCGGAAACGAGTGGCTCGTTGACGAACTGTACGAGCAGTATCAGAAAGACAAGAACACGGTGGATACCAAATGGTGGCCCCTTTTCGAGTCCTTCGATTCAGGCAGCGGTTCTTCTTCCAACGGAAGCACGGCGGTAGCCGTGGCCCACCCAGCAACCCGCGAAATGCCGGCTGTACCGCCGGCACCTCCGGCTTCTGCAACTGCTGCACCGGCAACGTCGCCGGCCGCACAGCCCGCAGCGCCGGCCACCGCCCCCGCGGCGGCAAAGAAAGCTCCCGCTACGGTCGCCCGCGATGGCGCGAAGAAGACCGAGCCCGGAACCGGCGCCCAGCCGATTCCCGCCCAGCTTCCCAAGAACGTCAAGGCACCCACGGCGCCGGAAGAGGACGTGGTCTCCGTTCTTCGTGGCCCGGCCAAGGCCATCGCCACCAACATGGTCACCAGCCTTGAGGTCCCCACGGCCACCAGCGTCCGGGCTATTCCGGCCAAGCTGTTGATCGATAACCGCGTGGTCATCAACTCCAACCTGGCCCGTGCACGCGGCGGCAAGGTTTCCTTCACGCACCTCATCGGCTACGCCGTGATCCGGGCACTCGCCCAGTTCCCCTCGATGAACGTCTACTACGACGAAATCGACGGCAAGCCCAGCGCTATCCAGCCGGCCCACGTCAACTTCGGCATCGCCATTGACATGCCCAAGCCGGACGGCACCCGCCTGCTTATCGTGCCCAACATCAAGAAGGCGGAGACCCTCAACTTCTCCGAGTTCTGGCACACCTATGAAGACCTGATCAAGCGTGCCCGCGCCGGCAAGCTGACCGCTGATGACCACTCCGGCACCACGGTGTCCCTGACCAACCCCGGCGGAATCGGCACCGTTCACTCCGTGCCGCGTCTGTCCAAGGGGCAGTCGGCCATCATCGGCGTCGGCGCGCTGGACTACCCGGCCGAGTTCCAGGGCGCCAGCGAAAAGATCATTGCGCAGAACGCCATCAGCAAGGTCCTCACGCTGACGTCCACCTATGACCACCGCGTCATCCAGGGAGCCGGCAGCGGCGAGTTCCTGAAGCTTGTGCACCAGCTGCTGCTCGGTGCCCAGAACTTCTACGACGAAATCTTCGAGTCCCTCCGCATCCCGTACGAGCCCGTGCGCTGGAGCCCGGACCTGCAGGTGGACCCTGCCGACCAGATCAACAAGGTTGCCCGGATCCAGCAGCTGATCCACTCCTACCGTGTGCGCGGCCACTTGATGGCAGACACCGATCCCCTGGAGTACGTCCAGCGCAAGCACCCGGACCTTGACGTCCTCACCTACGGGCTGACCCTGTGGGACCTGGACCGTGAGTGGCCCACCGGCGGTTTCGGCGGCGCGCCCATGCTCAAGTTCCGCGACATCCTCGGTGTCCTCCGTGACGCCTACTGCCGCACCACCGGCATCGAGTACATGCACATCCAGGAGCCGGAGGAACGCAAGTGGTTCCAGGACCAGCTGGAGCACCCGTACTCGAAGCCGAGCCGCGAAGAGCAGCTGCGCATTGTGTCCCGGCTCAACGCGGCCGAAGCGTTTGAAACCTTCCTGCAGACCAAGTTCGTCGGCCAGAAGCGCTTCTCCCTGGAAGGCGGCGAATCCCTGATTCCGCTGCTCGACGCCATCATTTCCGATGCCGCCGACGACGGACTGGACGAGGTTGCCATCGGCATGGCCCACCGCGGCCGCCTGAACGTTCTCACCAACATCGCCGGCAAGACCTACGCCCAGGTGTTCCGCGAATTCGAAGGCACCCAGGATCCCCGCTCCGTGCAGGGCTCCGGCGACGTGAAGTACCACCTCGGTACCGAAGGCACGTTCACCTCGGAAAACGGCAACGAGACCAAGGTCTACCTCGCCGCCAACCCGTCCCACCTCGAGGCTGTCGACTCGGTGCTCGAAGGCATCGTCCGCGCCAAGCAGGACCGCCTGGACCAGGGCGAGGCCTTCCCGGTCCTGCCCCTGATGGTCCACGGCGACGCTGCATTTGCAGGCCAGGGCGTGGTTGCCGAGACGCTGAACCTGTCCCAGCTCCGCGGCTACCGGACCGGCGGCACCATCCACGTGGTGGTCAACAACCAGGTGGGCTTCACCACTGCTCCATCGTCGTCGCGTTCATCCACGTACTCCACGGACGTGGCCAAGATGATCCAGGCACCGGTGTTCCACGTGAACGGTGACGATCCCGAGGCAGTGGTGCGCATTGCCCAGCTCGCCTACGAGTTCCGCCAGCGTTTCCACAAGGACGTTGTGATCGACATGGTGTGCTACCGCCGCCGTGGCCACAACGAGGGTGACGACCCCTCGATGACCCAGCCCATGATGTACAACCTGATCGAAGCCAAGCGCTCCGTCCGCAAGCTGTACACCGAGGCACTCATCGGCCGTGGCGACATCACCGAGGAAGAAGCGGAGCAGCTGCTCCGCGACTACCAGGAACGGCTGGAGCGGGTCTTCGCCGAAACGCACGCGGCCCAGACCTCGCCCATCCCGATCATCACCGCGGACTCCGCCGCCGTCTCCGACATTGAGCGTCCCATCGCCCAGCAGGCTGACTTCGGCACCAACGCCCCGGCGTCCACTGCCATTTCTCCGGAGACCCTGGCACACATCGGCAAGGCCCACGTCCAGATCCCCGAGGGCTTCACCGTCCACGCCAAGCTCAAGCAGCTCCTCGAAAAGCGCGAGCAGATGTCACGCGAAGGCGGCATCGACTGGGGCTTTGGCGAGATCGCGGCCTTCGGTTCGCTGATCATGGAAGGCGTTCCCGTCCGTCTTGCCGGCCAGGACTCGCGCCGCGGCACGTTTGTGCAGCGCCACGCGGTGTTCCACGACCGCGCCAACGGCGGCGAGTGGCTGCCCCTGGGCCACCTCTCGGATGACCAGGCGAAGCTGTGGATCTACGACTCCCTGCTGTCCGAATACGCGGCCATGGGCTTCGAATACGGCTACTCGGTGGAACGCCCGGATGCCCTGGTGCTGTGGGAAGCGCAGTTCGGTGACTTCGTCAACGGCGCGCAGACCATCATCGATGAGTTCATCTCCTCGGCCGAACAGAAGTGGGGCCAGCGCTCCTCCCTGGTCCTGATGCTGCCGCACGGCTACGAAGGCCAGGGCCCGGACCACTCGTCGGCACGCATCGAACGCTTCCTGCTGATGTGCGCCGAAGAGAACATGATCGTCGCCAACCCCACCACGGCGGCATCACACTTCCACCTGCTGCGCCGCCAGGCGTACAGCCGGCCGCGCAAGCCGCTGATCATCTTCACGCCGAAGCAGCTGCTGCGCCTCAAGGCAGCCGCGTCGTCCGTCGAGGACTTCACCACGGGCTCCTTCCGCCCCGTCATAGGTGACCACGAGCAGCTGGCGGCAGACGCCGTCGAACGCGTGCTGCTGGTCTCCGGCCGCCTGTACTACGATCTCCTGTCCACCCGGCAGAAGACCGGTGACAAGACCACCGCGATTGTCCGCGTGGAGCAGCTCTACCCGCTGCCGCACGAAGAAATCGCAGCGGAACTGGCCAAGTACCCGAACGCGGAGGTTGTCTGGGCACAGGACGAGCCCGCCAACCAGGGACCGTGGCCGTTTATGGGCCTGAACCTCCCGGAGGCGCTGGACCGGCGCGTCCGCCTGGTGTCGCGTCCCGCATCGGCCTCCACGGCGGCCGGCTCCATGAAGCGACACGCAGCTGAGCAGGATTCACTGCTGAAGCAGGCATTTGCACGGAAGTAGTCCCAGTGGCTGCCCGGCCGGACGTCGAAATACCAGACTCCGGCCGGGCAGTTCTGTTTAATGAAGATGGATCATAGCCACGCCGATTGGCCTGAATCGGCACGGACGTAAAGAGGGACTTGTGGAAGACAGGAAGCTGCGGATCGCAGCTGTTGGAGATGAACTGCTGGCCGGGCTGGGCGACCCCAGGGCCCTCGGCTGGCTGGGCCGCGTGTTGGCCCGCACTCCGCAGGACGGCATGGTCATGGAAGCGTATGCCCTCCCCTGTCCCCAGGAAGGAACGGAGGGGCTGGCTGCCCGCTGGCAGGAGGAGGCCGGGCGGCGGTTCGGCGACCAGCACGAGAACCGCCTGGTGATCGGCCTCTCGGGCCGGGACATCGAGTTCGGCCTTTCCACCGCCCGGAGCCGCCTGAACCTGGCCAACATCCTGGATACGGCCACGCAGAACCGGATCGAGGTGTTTGTGGTGGGCCCGCCGCCCACGCTGGACCCGGTACAGAACCGCCGGCTCGCCGATCTGAACACGGCCTTCGCTGACGTCACCACCAGGCGCAAGCACCTCTATGTGGACACGTTCTCCCCCCTTCTGAACCACGAACAGTGGCGCCAGGACCTTGCGGCGAACACCGGCACGCCGGGGCAGGCGGGCTATGGCCTGATGGCCTGGCTGGTCCTCCACCGTGGCTGGTTCCAGTGGCTGGGCATGGACGCCCCCGAGTAGGCTTCGCCAACCCTTCCAGTCGCGATATATCTTGACGGGTCCAGCGGTCCGTTATATCTTGAGATATCAGTCACGATATATCGCGGTTTTGGAGGATTCATGACAGAGGACAGCTGGACCGTCACAGGTCCGCAAACCATCGACGTTGACCACGTCCGGTCGCTGAAGCTGGGCATGGTCCGCGGCAGGTTCGACGTCGTCACCCACGCCGACGCCGTGGCCCGTGTGGAGATCAACGACGTCCAGGGCGATCCCGTGTCGGTGACACTGACGGACGGCAGGCTGGAGGTCCGCCATCAGCTGCACGGCCCCCAGGGCTGGTTCAAGAACCTGATGGGCACGGTCAACCACAACAGCAACAACTCAGCGGTGATCAGCATCGCTCTGCCGGCCGGCGTCGAGGTGGAGGCCGGCACGGTCAGCGGCGATGGCCTCGTGTCCGGAATCAGCGGGCGCACGCGGCTCAATACCGTCTCGGGTTCTGTGATGGCAGACGGCACATCCGGGGAACTTCACGTCAACACCGTCAGCGGCGAAGTCATCGCGCGAAACCACGACGGCGTCCTGACCGCCAAGAGCGTCTCCGGCGAGGTCACCGCATCCGGCCGGTTCAGCAACATCCGGGCTCACACGGTCAGCGGCGACATGAGTTTTGACCTGCTCGGCTTTACCCACGACTTCGGTGCCAATTCAGTCTCCGGCGACCTCACCATCAGGCTGCCGCACGACGTCGGCGTGGACATCGTCGCGAAATCGGCCAGCGGCGTTGTGGTGATTGATGACCAGCAGTACTCCCAGCCCGGAGGCAAGGTGGAAACCATTGCCGGACCGGACGGCAAGCTGATGCTGGTGCGGACCAACTCGGTGTCCGGCAAAACGTCCATCTTTCATGGCCAGCCGGCCCGCAATGACGACGCAAGTAGCCCGGAAGCGGGGCACTGATGCCTCCGGTGTTCGCCCATGGTGCGCTCCGGCTGTACTTGCTCGCACTGCTGGAGTCGGGGCCCAAACACGGCTATGAACTGATCAAAGCCCTCAGCGAACGGTTCGGCGGCACCTACTCCCCCAGCGCGGGAACCATCTATCCCCGGCTTGGGAAGCTGGAGGAAGAAGGGCTCGTCGCCACTGAATCAGAAGGCCGCCGCACGAACTACCGCATCACCGCGGCGGGGCTTGCTGAACTCAACAAGCGCCGGGAGGAACTCGCCGGAGTCGAGAACGACATTTCCGCTTCCGTCCGCCGCCTGGCGGACAACCTGCGGGCGGATATCCGCGCCAACATGCGCGGGTTGCGGGCAGACCTGGCGGCCACGGCAGAGGCGGCCCGTTCCACGGCGCGGGCCGCCGATTTCCGGAAAGCCGGCCGCCAGTCTTCGGAAGGGTTCCGGGAGCTGAAGGAAGCGGAGATGCTGCTGCAGGCGTTCCGGGACGACCTGCGCGTGGAACTGCGGCTGCAGGCCACCCGGCAACCGCTCAGCGCCGTCACGCTGGAAACTGTCAGGACCGTGCTGGACCAGGCGCGCATCTCCATCCGCAACTCACTGCCCGGCTGAGCCGCCCGGCTGAGCAGCCGGACTGCGCCGCCGGATCGGTGTTGCCCCCGGTCACAGCCCGTTTCGGTTTCGCGGCGTGTCCCATGGTGTGGGAGACTTGAGGGCAGCTCTTTTGAGTACCAACATTTAAGGAGGCCAGCTATGAGCAAGCGTGCACGTAAACGTCGTGACCGTAAGCGTGGCGGCGCGAACCACGGGAAGCGCCCCAACGCCTAAGCTAAAGCTTGGAAAACGGTTTAAGCGAAGGACCCCGGAAGCCAAACGGCTTTCGGGGTCCTTCGTCTTTGCGCTTGTCTTTGGCGCCTGCGGTTCTGCTGACGGGCGTCGACGCAGTCCGGCGTCGACGCGGTCACGTGGGTCCCTGCAGACGGGTACCGCTTGCGTCAGGCGTCTACCGGGCGGATGGAGTGGATCCGGTCCAGGATGGCGTTCTTCAGGTTTTCCGGAGCGGCCTCGGTGCACGAGCGCTTCACCATGGTGCGGATCACGCACTCGAGGTCGTACTGCTCGGTGCACTCAGGGCACTCATCAAGGTGGGTCTTGATTTCCGTGATGTCCTCGCGGGTCAACGCCCCGTCGAGGTATTCGTAGATGCGTTGCATCCGGGCGTCATCGCAGTCGCCCAATCCCTGGCAGTCGCTCATTTCCTGTTCTCCTGTTTTGTGCTCGCGGCCGTGTCCTGTGATTCGACGGCGCCTTTGAATCCTCGTTCGGCGGCATAGTCCGCCAGCATGTCCCGCAACATTTTCCGGCCGCGGTGGAGCCGGGACATCACTGTCCCGATCGGCGTGTTCATGATGTCCGAGATTTCCTTGTACGCGAAGCCCTCGACGTCGGCGAAGTACACCGCCAGCCGGAACTCCTCGGGGATTGCCTGGAGGGCCCGCTTGACGTCCGAGTCAGGCAGGTGGTCCAGGGCCTCAGCTTCGGCCGACCGCAGGCCGCGCGACGTGTGCGACTCGGCCCTGGCCAGCTGCCAGTCCTCGATGGTGTCCGAGTTCGACTGCAGCGGTTCGCGCTGCCGCTTGCGGTAGAGGTTAATGTACGTGTTGGTCAGGATCCGGTACAGCCAAGCCTTGAGGTTGGTGCCGGGCTTGTACTGGTGGAACGCTGAGAACGCCTTGGTGTAGGCCTCCTGGACCAGGTCTTCAGCATCCGCGGGGTTCCTGGCCATCCGCATGGCGGCCGAGTAGAGCTGATCCACGTACTGCATGGCGTCACGCTCAAAACGGACCCGGCGTTCTTCCGCTGATTCGGTGGCCACATCCACGGGTTGCTCGGCGGGCGCAGGCTCAGCGGGCACAGGGGCATCCCCTGCAGGCCGCGCGTCTGCCGGCCGCGAGTCACTCCCTGCCGGCGCATCGCTGCGGGCATTGGCTTCGCTGCTTGTTTTGGCTTCGCGTTCGGAGGCCTCATACATGGCCTCGAGGGCCGGATCCAGGGTGCTCATTGCGTTCAAGTCTACTGTGACGGCCTTGGCGCGCGGCGATCCGTACTCCGGAGGATCGGATTCCAGAGTCTGCAGTGCTATGGGTCCGGCGGGCTCCGTCCCGTCCTTCAGTAACCTCAAGGGCAACTCCAGTCTGTGTCAGGCCATAGTGTTCCAGGCAAATACCTGCCGGGGAATCCATGATGAGTCAATTCGTCCGGTGTTCGGCGGACCCGCAATCCATAACCGCTGGCGGCAGGCAAATATTCCCCAAAAGTGCAAGACTAGAACGGACTCCGCCGCATCCGGTGCGGTTCGTCCAGCCAGGAGGAAACCCATGTCCTTTGTCCGTACTCTCGCCCGCCCCATGCTGGCCTCCAGTTTCGTAGTCGCCGGACTGGACAAGCTGAAGAACGCCGATGACACCGCCACCCAGCTCTCGCCGCTCCTGCAGAAGGCAGCCGCGTCGCTGCCGTTCCAGGCCGACGAAAAGATGCTGGCACGGGTGATCGGCGGAACGCAGGTGGGTGCCGGCGTGCTGTTCGGCCTGGGCAAGTTCAGCCGCCTCTCGGCAACACTGCTGACCGTCATCTCGCTCCTGAACACCTTTGTGGAATGGCGCAGCGCAGACATCAGCACCAAGGAAGGCCGAGAAGTCCGCCGGAACCAGCTGCTCAAGAACATTTCCCTCAGCGGCGGCGCCCTGCTGGCCTCGGTGGACACCGCCGGCAAGCCGGGCCTGGCCTGGCGTGCCGAGCACCTCGCCGCGGACGCCCGGAAGAGCGCCGCCGGCGCCCGCAAGACCACCGGCCAAAAGCTTCACAAGGCAGACAAGGCCGTGCGCCGCGCCGTCGAACACGCTACGGGGGCGTAAGGACGGATGACCGGTTCCACCCCGCCCGCAGCCACCGACTCACACAGCTCCACCGGCACCGTTCCGCACTGGCCGGCCCCCTTCGCCAGCAGGCCCATCAACGCCACCGTCACGGTGCCGGGTTCAAAATCCCTGACCAACCGGTTCCTGGTGCTGGCCGCGCTGGCTGACGGGCCGTCCCGTCTCCGCGCCCCCCTGCATTCCCGGGACTCTGCGTTGATGATCGACGCCGTCCGCCAGTTGGGAGCCACCGTCACGGAGGTGCCCGGCGACGGCGCGTTCGGGCCGGACCTTGAGGTCATGCCCCTGAGCCAGGAGGCGCCGTCGTCAAGGACGCACATTGACTGCGGCCTCGCCGGAACAGTGATGCGTTTTGTTCCGCCGCTTGCGGCGTTGCGCAACGGCGTGAGCGTGTTCGACGGCGACCCCCACGCCCGGAAGCGTCCCATGGGCACCATCATCGAGGCCCTGAAAGCCCTCGGGGTGGCCCTGACCGCGGACGACGGCGGGACCCCCTCGTCGCTGCCGTTCACCGTTGCAGGCACCGGGGAAGTCCGGGGCGGCCACCTGGTGATCGATGCCAGTGCGTCGTCACAGTTCGTCTCGGCCCTCCTGCTGGTCGGCGCCAGGTTTACCGACGGGCTCCACCTTGAACACGTGGGCAAACCGGTGCCGAGCCTGGACCACATCAACATGACCGTTGCCGTACTCCGCGGCGTCGGTGTATCCGTTGACGATTCCGTACCCAACCACTGGGTAGTGGCACCGGGCCCCATCCGCGCCTTTGACCAGCGCATTGAGCAGGACCTCTCCAACGCCGGCCCGTTCCTGGCCGCCGCGCTGGCCTCCGGCGGAACCGTCCGGATCCCGGACTGGCCCGCCGGCACCACCCAGGTGGGAGACCTCTGGCGCAGCATCCTGGCGGACATGGGCGCGGACGTCAGCCTGGCTGACGGCGTCCTGACCGTCACGGGCGGGCCAGAGATCAAGGGTGCGGATTTTGACGAAACCAGCGAACTCGCCCCTACCGTGGCGGCCCTCTGCGCCCTGGCCAGCGGACCTTCACGGCTGACCGGCATCGCGCACCTTCGCGGCCACGAGACGGACCGGTTGGCCGCGCTGGTCACCGAAATCAACCGCCTCGGCGGCGACGCGGAGGAGACCAGCGACGGCCTGGTGATCCGCCCGGCAAAGCTGCACGCCGGCGTCGTCCACAGCTACGCGGACCACAGGATGGCCACCGCCGGTGCCATCCTCGGCCTCGCGGTGCCGGGCATCGAAGTCCAGGACATCGCTACCACTGCCAAGACCATGCCGGAATTCCCGCAGATGTGGGCCGACATGCTGGCCCAGGGCGCTGCTGCCGACAAGCGCGCGGAAGGTCCCACTGGTGGCACGCAGCACTGATTCCTGGGACGAGTCCGACGTCCGGATCCGGCCCAGCAAAAAGGGCTCCCGGCCGCGCACGAAGGACCGCCCCAGCCACGACGACGCCGTCACGGGCCGCATCATCACAGTGGACCGCGGCCGGTACACCGCCGTCGTCGGCGAAGACTCGGGCGACGAGCGGGTCATCATCGCAGCCAGGGCCCGCGAACTCCGCCGCTCCCCCGTGGTTGCCGGCGACTTCGTCTCCCTCGTTGGAGATGTCTCCGGGGAACCCGACACGCTAGCCCGCCTGGTCCGGATCCAGGACCGCAGGACCCTGCTGCGCCGCAGCGCCGATGACACTGATCCGATCGAGCGTGCGGTGGTGGCCAACGCAGATCAGCTGGTAGTGGTGGTGGCCGCCGCAAACCCGGAGCCGCGCACAGGCTTCATCGACCGCGCCCTCGTGGCCGCTTACGACGCCGGCATTGAGCCGCTGCTGCTCGTCACCAAGGCGGACGTCAAGGATCCGGCGGAACTGCTGTCCAACTACGAGCACCTGGACTTCCCGGTGATCATCAGCCGCACGTCGGACTCCGAAGCCTCAGGTATCGATGCCCGCTCCGACGACGGCCTCTCTGCCCGCCTGGACAGTGACGCAGTTTCGCAGCTCCGCGCGTACCTCGAGGGCAAGGTCTCGGTGATGCTGGGTCATTCCGGCGTGGGCAAGTCCACCATGGTCAATGCGCTCACCGGGGCCGAACGGGCCACCGGTGGCGTGAACGCGGTGACCGGCCGCGGCCGCCACACGTCATCGTCGGCCCTTGCCCTGAAGCTGACCGGAGCTCCCGCCGGAAGCTGGATCATCGACACCCCTGGCATCCGTTCGTTCGGCCTGGCCCATGTGGACCCGGACCGGATCCTGCGGTCCTTCCCGGACCTGGAGCCGGGTACGGATGCCTGCGAGCGTGGCTGCAAGCACAACACCGCGGCCGTCAACTGCGGGGTGGATGCCTGGGTGTCCACCGGACACGCGGGCCCCACCGGCCCGGCCCGGCTCGCGTCCCTGCGGCGGCTGCTGGGCACGGATCCCCGCCTGGTGGGCCAGGAAACCAAGGAACTGGGCAGCATCGGCTAGACGGGACGCCGATGTCCCCAACACTGCGGCCCTGAGACGGTAGTTTGGAACCATGATCCAACCCGCTTCGAGCTACAACGATGACTTGCGCCTTGCCCATGTGCTGGCAGATTCCGTGGATGACCAGACCATGAGCCGCTTCAAGGCACTGGACCTCCGCATCGAGACCAAGCCGGACCTGACGCCGGTAACGGACGCGGACAAGTCCGCGGAGGAAGCCATCCGCGGCCAGCTGTCCCGCTCGCGTCCGCGCGACGCCGTGCTGGGCGAGGAATTCGGCAGTTCGGGCCATGGCTCCCGCCGCTGGATCATTGATCCCATCGACGGCACCAAGAACTTTGTCCGCGGCGTCCCCGTTTGGGCCACCCTGATCGCCCTCGTGGACGAAGGCGAACCCGTGGTGGGAGTGGTCAGCGCGCCCGCGCTGGGCAAACGCTGGTGGGCCGCCAAGGGTTCCGGCGCGTACATGGGCAAGTCCCTTGCCGCCGCAACGCGGCTCCGCGTCTCGGACGTCTCCAAACTTTCGGATGCCTCCCTGTCCTACTCCAGCCTGGGCGGCTGGAAGGAACGCGGCAACCTGGATGAGTTCCTGGGCCTGACCGAGGACGTGTGGCGCACGCGCGCCTACGGCGATTTCTGGTCCTACTGCATGGTGGCCGAAGGTTCCGTGGACATCGCCTGCGAGCCCGAACTGAACCTGTACGATATGGCTGCCCTGGTGCCCATCGTGGTGGAAGCCGGCGGCCGCTTCACCTCCTTGGAGGGACAGGACGGGCCGTTCGGCGGCAACGCCCTGGCCACGAACTCCATTCTGCACTCAGAGGTGCTCAAGCGGCTGAACCCGAATCTGGACGATCTCCTCTAGGCACTTTCTTCGAATTATCGACGGCGGACGCCTCCTCAAGGGGGCGTCCGCCGTCGTATCTTCGACAAATGAGACGGTTCCTCAAACGCGCGTAACAAAGTCCTTAACATTGGGCCGGGCTTCCTTTCTGCAGCGGCGGATGTTCTACGCTTCTTAACAGGTCACGAGTGCCAGCGCTAAACCCCGGTTTGCTGGCCGGCAACCCTCCATTCGCGGTGGGGTGCCCCGGGTGACGACCAGGCCGGTCCGGAATGGACACGGCAAGCGCGGGTTCCCGTTACCGGGAGTCCTTTTAGAGTGAGGTCTCCGTGACAACTGCCACCGTCTCCCCCAACACTGTTTCTCCCGACAACGCCGCCCCCGCCAAGGCCGCTGCGCTGTTCAACGATGCCGCCGCCATTGCCGGCCGCCCCCTCTCTGCCGTCACCGGCGCGGAAATCCAGGCACCGCTGATCCAGGGCGGCCACATCCGGTACGCAAACCTGGACTACGGCGCATCCGCTCCCGCCCTCTCCGTGGTGTCGGCCTACCTCAACGAGATCCTGCCGTTCTACGCCAGCGTCCATCGCGGCGCCGGCTACGCATCGCAGATCAGCACGTCCGTCTATGAGAACGCACGGGACATCGTGCGCGACTTTGTGGGCGGACGCCCGGACGACTCCGTCATCTTCACCCGGAACACCACCGACTCGCTGAACCTGCTGGCGGGTTGCCTGCCGGCGACGGACGGGCGGCCCAATGGCGATGTCCTCTACTTGGACATCGAACACCACGCCAACCTCCTGCCGTGGCAGGGAGTCCCGCACCGCAGCGTCGTCGCCGCGGACACCATCGTGGGGACACTCGAGGTCCTCCGCGCCGAACTTGAGCAGGGCAACGTCAGCCTCCTCGCGGTCACGGGCGCCTCCAACGTCACCGGCGAGATCCTCCCGATCAAGGCCCTGGCCGCCCTCGCCCATGAGTACGGAGCGCGGATCGTGGTGGACGCCGCGCAGCTGGCGCCGCACCGGCGCATCAATATCAGCACCGACCACGTCGACTACCTCGCCTTCTCCGGGCACAAGCTCTACGCGCCCTTCGGCTCCGGGGTCCTGGTGGGCCGCACCGACTGGCTCGACGCCGGCACTCCCCACCTGGCCGGCGGCGGCGCCGTCCGCGAGGCCAGGCTCGACGGCGTCAGCTGGGCCACCGGTCCGGCCCGGCACGAGGGCGGCTCCCCCAACGTCCTCGGCGCGGCCACACTGGCCCGCGCCACCCAGGTCATCGCGTCCCTGGACCACGACCGCTGGCACGCCCACGAAGCGGGCATCAGGTCATTCCTGGTGGACGGTCTCGCGAAGATCGACGGCGTCACCGTGCACCAGATCTTCTCGGACACGGACGCTGAAACGGGCACCATCGGCGTGGTGAACTTCTCCGTGGCAGGGTACGACGCCGGGCTTGTGGCCGCGTACCTGTCGGCCGAGCACGGCGTTGGCCTCCGGGACGGCCGCTTCTGCGCGCACCCGCTGCTCAAGCGCCTCGGCCTTCCCTCCGGTTCCCTGCGGGCCAGCTTCGGTGTGGGCTCACGGCTGGAGGATGCCCAGCGGCTCCTTGCCGGCCTGGAGCAACTCCGCCGGACCGGCCTGGGCTGGGACTACGTGGTGGACGCGGGCCGCTGGGTTCCGGCCAACGACACCCGCACGTACCCTCACTGGGCTCCCAACACGCCGGGCACCGCCGGCGCGGCTCCGTGCCTTGACGACTGACGCTTTCCTCCTCTGGTTCCTGACCTGACCGCTGCCCACCCGACTGCGGCCCATGCGGTAAATTCGAAGGATACCGATGGGCACAGTTGAAGGAGGCCGCACGTGGGACGGGGTGGCCCCAGGCTTGAGCACGGACGCCGTCTGGAACTCGGACGGAGTTTCCAGGATGGCGGCGAACATTACCAGCGCGTACGCCCTGGCTACCCTGCCGACTCAGCGGACTGGCTGATCCCTGCCGGGGCTGCGGACGCCGTGGACGTGGGCGCCGGAACCGGCAAGTTCACCGCCCTTCTGCTGGAACGCGGCCTGGCGGTTTCCGCCGTGGACCCGTCGCCGGACATGCTCGAACAGCTGCGGGGCCACTACGCGGCGGCGGACGCGACGCAGGGGACGGCAGAGGCGACGGGACTCGCTGACTCCTCGTTCGACGTCGTAAGCGTGGCGCAGGCCTGGCACTGGTGCGATCAGCTGCCGGCGAGCACCGAACTGGCGCGGATCCTGCGGCCCGGCGGAACGCTGGGGCTGATCTGGAACCAGCTGGACACGTCCGTTCCGTGGGTGCACCGGTTGTCCCGCATCATGCACGCGGGCGACGTCTACAAGCCCGGGTTCCGCCCGGTGGTGGGGCCGGAGTTTGAAGGCCTCGAGAGCCACGTGACGCGGTGGGAGGACAGCCTCAGCACGGCGGACATCATGGAACTGACGAAGTCCCGCAGCTACTACCTGCGCGCCGGCGAAGCCACCCGAAGCAAGGTCCTGGCCAACCTGGACTGGTATCTGCACGAGCACTTGGGGCACGCCGTGGAAGAGGACATCAGCCTGCCGTACCTGACGCTGACGTGGCGGGCCACGAAGGCGTGAGGGGCGCGGACCACCGGGTAGGCTAGGAGACGTGAAGACCAGCGCGCCCTCCTCCTCGATCGAGGACTACGTCAAGGTCATCTACGGCTTCACGGAGTGGCAGGACAAACCCATCACGTCCTCCCAGCTCGCGCAGCGCCTGGGGGTGGCAAACTCATCGGTCTCGGAAATGGTCCGCAAGCTCAAGGACCAGGGCATGGTGGACCACAAGCCGTACAGCGCCATCACCCTTACAGACTCCGGGGTCCGGCTGGCATTGTCCATGGTGCGCCGGCACCGGCTCATTGAGACCTACCTGGTGCAGGAGCTCGGCTACAGCTGGGACGAAGTCCACGACGAAGCCGAACTGCTGGAGCACGCGGTGTCGGACACGTTTATTGAGCGCATGGCGGCAAAACTGGGCAACCCGCAACGCGACCCGCACGGTGACCCGATCCCCGCCGCGGACGGCACGGTGCTGCTGCCCGAGGCCCATCTGCTCGGCGAACTCGATCCCGGGCACACCGGCCGGATCACCCGCATCAGCGACGAGAACCCTGATCTGCTGCGGTATCTTTCGGCCGAGGAAATTGACCTCGACGACGAGGTGGAGGTAGTGGGCCGTAAGCCGTTTGGCGGAGCGCTGGTGGTGCGGATCAGCAACGCGGGCAGGAAGCGGGACTACGATCTCGCGGATGAAGTCACCGCGGCGCTCTGGGTCCACAGTGACCACCCCCACACCGGCTGCACCCTCAGCGACAGCTGAATGACGAACGCCCGCGTGCCGCACTGGCGGGCCTGGCTGGCCGTGGCGGCAGGCGGCCTGGCCGGAACGGAACTCCGGTACGGGCTGGGCCTCGCCTTTCCGGAAACCGCTGGGGCAATGCCCTGGACCACCCTGGGAATCAATGTGACTGGCAGTTTTGTGCTGGCCGCCCTCACCACGGTGTGGATGGCGCGGCCGCAGACGGCATTCTGGCTACGCGCCGGCCTGGGGCCCGGATTTCTGGGCTCGTTCACCACCTTCTCTGCGGTAGTCTTCGCGATTGACCAGCTGACCAGGGCCGGCGAACATCCCGTGTGGATCGCCTACCTGGGGCTCTCCCTGCTGCTGGGCCTAGGCGCCGCGGCCGGTGGCTGGCGGACCGGGCGGCTGCTCTCCGACCGGCTGCAGGGTGACCGGGCGGGGACAGCACCGTGACGGGCGCGGTCCTGGTGGGAGTGTTCGGCATGGCGGGCGCCCTGCTGCGCTTCGCCGTCGACAGCTGGTTCGCCCACCGCGAGGGGCTCCGCACGGCCGTCAGCCTGAGCGGTAGGCCGCGGCACTGGCCGTGGGCCACGCTCACCGTCAACGTCACCGGGTGCCTGATCATCGGACTGTCCATCGGCATGACCGGACGGCTCGGCCTTGCCCCCGAGTGGCAGACCGCTGTCGCCACCGGCCTGGCGGGCGGGCTCACCACGTTCAGCTCCTGGACCACGGCCACGGTACGGCTCCTGAGCGAGTCGCGGTTCGGTGCCGCCGCCGTGAACATCGGCGCCAACCTGGCTGCCGGATTTGCCGCGGCGGCTGTGGGCATCGCACTGGCGTCGTAAGGGACTCATCCAGGTTTGTCCCGGTCCCGTATCGTTGACTCTGATGATTAGCAGACGCGACGCGGCAATTGCCCTTGATGTACCGATGGAAATGGCCCAGCGCCATGGCATCCCGAAACGACTGACCGAGGCGGAGCTGGGCGAAATCCTGGACAACCCACCGGCATGGCTGATCCAGTCGCGGGCCAACCGGACCGGCAAGCGTCCGGTCTGGGTGCACCTGGAATGTGCCGTCTGCGGCTACGAGGAAGCGGCCCGGCCCAAAAAATGGTGGCCGGAATTCACGTATGTGTTGTGCGAGCACCATGCCCCGGACGAGGTGCCGCCGCTGCGGCCGGGCCTCATCAGGAGCGAGTTCGACGGCGTCGGGACCCGTTTCGTGGGCATCGCGGACGTTGCAGTTCCGGACTGATTCGGGCATTACATTCGGGGCTGAACAGGCGTATTTTACGAAGTGGGACGCAGCCCGTCCCACGTCGTAAGGAGCATGCCATGCCGGACAAGTCACCACACCAGCAGCTGCACAAGAAGCCGGTCAAAACGATCAAGGAAAAACGCGCGGAAAAGAAGGCCAAGAGCCCGGTTGAAGGCCCGCAGGACCCGGTAGCGCACCTGAAGAAGCGCCGGTAGCGGTTTACCCGTTCCCGGCCATCTCTTCGGGCACTGCCACAATGTCCACTTCCTGGCCGTCCCTCAGCACTCGAATCAGCAGCGGCTGGCCGATCGCATCGGCGAACAGCAGCTTCTGCAGGCTTTCGGCGTTGCTGACGGGGCGGCTTCCGGCTGTCAGGATGACGTCACCCGCACGCAGGCCCCCGCGATCTGCAGGCGAACCGGCCAGGACCTCCACCACGCGCAGCCCGTCCCGTTGTCCCGTCCTGATCACCGCACTGGCATTGAGCCGGAAGGGTGTGCTGACTACACCGAGATAAGCCCGCCTGACGCGGCCGTCCTTCAGCAGCGCCGAGATGATGCGCCGCGTGGTGGTGTTGATGGGCACGGCCAGGCCCAGCCCCGCTCCGGCCACTGCGGTGTTAATTCCCACGATGCGGCCGTGGGTATCGGCCAGGGCTCCGCCGGAACTGCCGGCATTGAGTGCAGCGTCGGTCTGGATGACGTCCTCGATCACGCGCCGGTTGCCACTGGACCACACCGGAATGGCACGGCCCAGGCCGCTGACTACACCTGCGGTAACTGATCCGGCCAGGCCCAGCGGATTCCCTACCGCAATGACCAGCTGGCCCACCCGCAAGGTCTCGGCATCGCCGAACTGCGCCGGGGCCACTTTCGGTGCCCTGCCGTGGACCACCGCGAGGTCGGACAAAGGATCCGCCCCCACCAGTTCAAGATCGGTCCGGCTGCCGTCAGCAAAAGCGGCATGGCCTTGATGGGTGCCGGCCACCACATGCGAATTGGTGAGCAGGTAGCCGTCTTCAGTGAAGAGCACCGCCGAGCCTGCGCCCATGCGGAACCGGCCGTTACGGCGGTTGCCGGTCATTTCAATGGCCGCAACATGCGGGGTGACCGTCTCAGCCACGCGCATGACGGTCTCTGAATACGAGTCCAGCGGACCGTCGTCGGCCGCTGCATTGGGTTCCTGCGCCTGTTCCATGGCACACCTCCTGGCTGGCGTTGCTGCCTCCGGCTTCCAGACCTGCTGCTGCGCCGGAGCCTACTGGGGACAACCACGCGGTGGCGCCCGGTAGTCCCGGAACGGCTACGCCGTGGGTGAACAGGGCACCCAACACTGCGCTTAAATGCCAGAAGACCCGGACGCGGGGTCCGGGCCTTCTGGCAATGTCTTGCGACATTCAAAATGTGGAGATGGGGGGAATTGAACCCCCGTCCGATGTTGTGTTAACAGGGCTTCTCCGGGCGCAGTTTGCGTCGGACTTTCTCGGCCCCAGCCCTCCTGCAAACAGGTGGCTGATCCGGGCCCAGTCATCTAAGAGTCCCGTTTGCCCCGATGACGGAGGCAAGCAGCAGTGGCTATCTAAATGACGCCAGGATCCGGGGCAATAGCAACCTCGGGCTGACGGACTGTCTTACTGCTTAGGCAGCGAGAGCGAAGTCAGTGCGGTTTGATTTGGCACTTATTGGTTTGCAGACAGCGTTTACGAGATAATTCTGCATCCTCGGCCCGCTTCACCTGTCGCGACTAACATCGTCGAAACCGATCATCCCCGTATTTTGTTTTCAAACCGGCCGGGCTGTGCACGCACAAATCCCTGCCGGACTACCTATCATAACGCATGCCCGGCGGAAATCATTCCTACCGGCGGTTGCGTTCCCGGACCTCGCGAAGGGCTTCGCGGTTATCCTGCTGCTCGCGCAGGGTCTGGCGCTTGTCGTACTCCCGCTTACCGCGTGCGACACCGATCTCCACCTTGGCCCGGCCATCGAGGAAGTACAGCTGCAGCGGCACCACTGTGAAGCCGGACTCCCGGATCTTCACGGAAATCTTGTTGAGCTCCTCACGGTGCAGCAAAAGCTTCCGACGGCGGCGTGCGGAGTGGTTGGTCCAGCTCCCCTGGTTGTACTCGGGGATATGGATGCCCTCCATCCACAGCTCGTCGTTGTAGAACGTGCAGAAGCCGTCCACCATGGAGGCGTGGCCTTCGCGCAGGGACTTGACCTCGGTCCCCATCAGGGCGATGCCGGCCTCGTAGGTATCCAGCACGTGGTAGTCATGCCGGGCCTTGCGGTTGGTGGCCACAACTTTACGGCCACTTTCTTTGGGCACGGTGGAACTCCTCAGTTCGTGGATCCTGGTTGGCTCCGGCCGTTCCGGCGCGGAGTCATACCAGTGTACGGCAGGCGCGGACCGGCGTTACAGCAGGCGCATCGGGTCAACTGCGGCCCCGTTGAGCCAGGTTTCGAAGTGTGCGTGGCAGCCTGTTGAGTTGCCGGTGCTGCCCGAGTAGGCGATGAGCTGCCCGGCGGAAACCTGCTGGCCGTTGGAGACCACGATGCTGCTGTTGTGGTAAACGATGGTGGTCAGCGAGTTGCCCTGCACCACTCCATGGGAGAGCTTCACCCGCCAGCCGCCGCCGTCAGCGGAGTTCCAGCCTGAGGAGAAGACCTCGCCGGCGGCCGCGGCGTAGACGGGGGTGCCGCAGGCTGCGCCGAAGTCAATGCCGGTGTGGACATATCCGCCCTGCCCGTAGAAATCGATGGTTCCCGGCGGGGTTGACCGCCAGCCGAAGCCGGAGGTGATCGGAACGTCACCGGAGAACGGGGACCGCAGGCCAAAGGCCGACGGCGATCCGGTCACCGGGGCGTACGGCTGCTCGGCCTGGCCCTGCGCCCGTGCGGCGGCAGCGGCCGCCTCCGCGAGCCGGCGCTGCTCTGCTTCCCAGGCCTCCCGGAGTCTGCGGTCACGTTCGGCGATTTCGTTGGCTATGGCGTTCTGGCTTGCTGCAACCGCCGCCATTTGGGACTGGATGCCTGGTTTCGCTGCCTGGAGTTCGGCATCAAGGCGCACGGTGTCGGCGATCAGCTGGTCAACCTGGGCCTTCTTGGCAGCCGCCTCGTCACGGGCAGCCTTTTCCCGTTCCAAGGCGGCGTCTGCCTTGGTTTTGAGGTCCCTGATTTCTGCCTCAACGGCTTCGAGCCGGGCCTGCGAGTTCACATTTGTGGCGCTTTGCTGGGACAGCTTGTCCATGGCGGCGTTCTGGCTGCGCATGGCCTGGTCCGCGAGATCCATGGTGTCGGTCAGGCTGCCGCCGTTGTTTGCCCCGAAGAAGAGGGTCAGGTTCGACGGCACGCCTCCGGACTTGTAGGCCTGGGTGGCGATCTGGCCGATCAGCTTCTTGGTGTCCGCGATCTTCTGCTTGTCAGCCTCAAGCTGCTGGGTGATTTTGGCCTTATTCTGCTGTGCAAGGTCAACCCGCGCCGTCAGCGCTTCAACTTCCTTGACCGCACTGGCCACGCGCCCCTGGGCCTCCAGGAGTGCCTGCTGGGCGCCCGGCAGCTGGCCTTGATAGATCACTAGGTCGCCGGCGGCCTTCGCGATGCGTGAGTCCACGAATTCCAGGGACTGCTGAACCCGGGCCGCCTCAGCTTCGAGGGCGGCACGCTTGTCATCGAGCTCATCGGCGTGCGCCACCGGGGCTGACGCACCCATGCTGGCGGCGAGGAGCAGGGCCAGGACGCCGCTGATCAGGCCGGCGCGGCGGCCCGCAGGTCGCCGGCGTTCGGCCCGGTGCCGGGGCGCAGTTCGGTGCAATTCGTTCATCAGGATTCCTTGTTCGGTTTGCACAGCCTAGACCTTCAAATATCTGCGTAAGGTCAAGAGCGACGAAATTCCTGCCAAAGATCCGCCAAGGATCAGCAAGGCCGGCGCAAGAATGAGCGTCTGGCCCGGCGAGATAAACGCCGTATCCGGATACTGCTTGGACAAGTACTCGCCCAGGAAGAAGTGCGCCACCGCCCACAGCGTGCCGGATGCCAGGGCGGCGCCGATCACCGCCGCAATCACCCCTTCAAGGATGAACGGCAGCTGGATGACGAGCTTGGACGCGCCCACCAGGCGCATGATCCCGGTTTCGCGGCGGCGGCTGAAGGCCGAGAGCCGGATGGTGGTGGCGATCAGGAGAATGGCACAGATAATCATCACGCCGGCGATGCTGACCGCAACCAGGGAGGCGGCATTCATGGCCGAGAAGAGCCGCTCCAGGAGCTGGCGCTGGTCAATGACCGTTTCGACGCCCGGCTGCGAGGAGAACGTCTCGCTGATGATCTGGTATTTTTCCGGATCCTTCATGTTGATGCGGAACGATGAAGGGAGCTGGTCCGGCGTGACGGAATCCACGATCGGAGAATTCGAGAACTGTTCCTTGAAGTGCTTGTAAGCCTCTTCCTTGGACTCGAACTGGAAATCGTTGACGTATTGGGCCACGGCGGGTGATTCGAGCAGGGTCTGCAGGTTGTCCTGCTGCTCCGGCGTGACCGGCCCGGTGGCGCAACCGGCCGCCGTCGAACCGTCACTGCAGAGGAAGATGGCAACCTGGACTTTGTCGTACCAGTAGCCCTTCATCTGGTTGATCTGGAGCTGCAGCATGCCTGCGGCACCCACGAATGTCAGTGAGACAAAGGTAACCAGGATGACCGAGACCACCATGGAAACGTTGCGGCGCAGTCCGCTGCCGATTTCGCCGAGGACAAAGGCGAGCCTCATCGCTGCTCCTCCCCTGCGCCCGGATTGCGTTCCCCTGATGCGGGCGGCAGGGATTCGTCCCGGCCGCTGGCGTCCCTGAGCCGGCGGGACTGGCCCACCACGGGGATCATGGAGGTATACAAAGCTTTGGCCTCGTCGCGGATGACGATGCCATTCTTGAGCTCTACAACGCGCTTGCGCATCTCGTTGACGATGTCGTCGTCGTGCGTGGCCATGACCACCGTGGTGCCGTTCTGGTTGATCTTGTCCAGCACGCCCATGATGCCCATGGAGGTGGTGGGGTCCAGGTTGCCGGTGGGTTCATCGGCGAGGAGGATGCCGGGGCGGTTGACTACGGCACGGGCGATGGCCACACGCTGCTGCTCGCCGCCGGAAAGCTCATGCGGAAGGCGGTTTTCCTTGCCTTCCAGGCCCACGGTCTTCAGGACTTCGGGGACGGTGTCGCGGATGACGCTGCGGCTCTTGCCGATGACCTGCATCGCGAAGGCTACGTTGGCGAACACGCTCTTCTGCGGAAGGAGCCGGAAGTCCTGGAAGACCACGCCGATGCCGCGGCGGAGCCTGGGCACGCGCCAGCTGGAGATCTTGGCGACGTTTTGCCCGGCGACGTACACGGCGCCCGAGGAGGCCCGGTCTTCCTTCAGCACCAGCCGCAGGAAGGTGGACTTTCCGGATCCGGAAGCGCCGACGAGGAAGGCAAATTCACCACGGTCAATCTCAAGGCTGACATCGTCCAGCGCAGGCCGGGCCGTATGGTCGTAGACCTTGGTGACATTTTCGAATCGGATCATGGCCCTAATTACCCTGCAGGGCACGGCTGATACAGCCCAGATCTGCAGCCGGCGCACGGGCTTTCGTTTGGGGGAAGTAGAGCTCCGGCTCCTCGACTATACGCAGGCTTTTGGCCGGTTTTCGGGGGCTTCGGGGGTGTGTCGCGCGATCAAGCCTACCGGGTAGGCACAGCAGCTACGACTTCTCGGCGTTCCGGTTGTCGGTGCGCCAGCGGATCCCGGCGTCGATGAAGTCGTCAATTTCGCCGTCGAACACGGCGGAGGTGTTGCCTACCTCGTGTTCGGTCCTGAGGTCCTTGACCATCTGGTACGGGTTCAGGACGTAGGAGCGCATCTGATCGCCCCAGGATGCCTTGACATCGCCGGCGAACGCCTTCTTTTCGGCGTCCTCCTGCTCCTTCTTCAGGAGAAGGAGCCGGGACTGCAAAACGCGCAGGGCTGCTGCCCGGTTCTGGAGCTGCGACTTTTCGTTCTGCATCGACACCACGGTGCCGGTGGGGATGTGGGTCAGCCGGACGGCGGAGTCGGTGGTGTTAACCGACTGCCCGCCGGGACCGGAGGACCTGAACACATCCACACGGATCTCGTTGTCCGGTATGTCGATGGAGTCCGTTGACTCGATGAGCGGAATGACCTCGACGGCGGCGAAGGACGTCTGGCGGCGGCCCTGGTTGTCGAACGGGCTGATCCGCACCAGGCGGTGGGTTCCGGCTTCGACGCTGAGCGTGCCGAACGCATACGGTGCCTTGACTTCGAACGTTGCGGACTTCAGTCCCGCCTCTTCGGCGTAGGAGGTGTCCATGACGGTGGTGGGGTACCCGTGGCGTTCGGCCCAGCGAAGGTACATACGCATGAGCATTTCGGCGAAGTCTGCGGCGTCAACGCCGCCGGCCCCGGCCCTGATGGACACCACGGCTTCACGTTCGTCGTACTCTCCGGAAAGCAGCGTCACTACTTCGAGTTCCTTCAGGGATTTCCTGATGGACTCCAGCTCGGTTGCAGCTTCGCCCATGGAATCGGCGTCATCCTCGTCCTGGCCAAGCTCCACCAGCACTTCCAGGTCATCGATCCGCGATACCAGCCTGTTCAGCCGCTCCAGCTCGGACTGGCGGTGCGACAGGCGGGAGGTGATCTTCTGCGCCGCGGCGGGGTCATCCCACAGGTCCGGCTCGCCGGCGCGTTCGCTTAGTTCGGCGATGTCTTCCTTCAGAGCCTCAACATCGCTGACTCGCTCGATGGAGGTGTAGGTGGCGCGAAGAGCGCGGATTTCTGCGGAAAAATCAATATTGGCCATGGTTGTTTAAGCCTACGCCATCCGGCCGGAGTGCCGGACTTCTCCTGACTTCTCCGCTTCCGGTCAGCGCGTGAGCCGGGAACGGGCCGTGGAGGCCGCTTCAATTCTGATGCCATCAGGCACCAGGAAGTTCACCATCGGCGGGTGGACAACAGCGCTGAGAACCACGACGGCGGTGGACCCGTCAGGGCTGCCGGTCGCCGCTGAAACGGCTAACCCGTCGAACCGGGCCGACGACGGGCTCCGCGCGATAAAGTCGGCCGCAACGCTGCGGACGCGTCCAGGGCCCAGTACGGCTGAGGGGCTCCCGCCCTCTCCGCCGACCTCGCCCAAGGTGTAGCTGTCGGCGGCGGCCAGCGAGGCGCCGTCGGCCAGGGACAACAGCCGCTTGTGTTCGAGGTAGACGCTGGAGATGCCGATGACTACTGTGACCACCAGGAGGGCCAGCGCGACGTAGCCGATGATCATGACGATCATCTGGCCGCCCTCACCTGGATCGCTCTGCGTGGCTTCGGGGATCGCTTTGTGCGTCACTTTTGGGTCACCGGAACCTGCCCACCAGTTGGGTGGACGAGGCTTCAACTTCGCTGGCCTTGAGCCTGAAGTCCTCGTTGAATGGCACGAAGGGCAGCGGGACAGTGAGGTTGACCGTGACGGTGACGGCCGTGCCCGCAGCCTGGCAGTCGGCAGGGTCGCAGCGGGTGGATACGCGTGCCTGCTCGGCATCGTGGCCGAAGTCCGCGAGGGCGATGCGGGCTGCCTGTTCGGCAGCAGCCTGGGCAGACTCTGCTTCCGGTTGGGCGACGAACACCTTCGCGGCCTGGTCGGCGGCGCCGACCACGGCGAAGGACCCACCCTGGATCTGTCCCACGGTGATGATGAAGTAGACCAATGGGACCATCAGGAGCAGCGCGAGGAAGGTGAATTCGACCACTGCACTCCCATCTTCCCTGTGCTCGTCGCGGAGCGCATCGCTGAATCGCTTGCGTAGGCAGGAACGCCAGGTGTTAGGGCTGGATTGCGGCATGGCCCTTCACCTCGAGCAGGTCCCGGGGGCCGATCAGCCCGATGACGGGCATCGGAGCCTTGATGGTCACTTCGAGGGTCCGCAGGCCCTGGAACGTCACTTCGGCAGTTGTGATGTCCTGCGCGAACTCAGCGTTCAGGGAAGTCTCGATGAGCGTCGCCGCCCGTTCCTGGGCATCTGACGCTCCCCGGTCTGCGAGGGTTCCATAACGTGCCCCTGAGGCTGCCGCGTCGATCAGAGTGTTGCGGACGTGCAGGACCAGGGTCAGCTGGATTATCGCCAGAAAAAACATGGTGAGCAGGCCGCCCACGAGGACGAAGTCCACGACGGCAGAACCGCGTTCATCCGTGCGCCAGGCCGGCTCATCGCCGATCCGGGACCGGCACGGTTCCCGGCTGGGCATGCATTGGCTGGCGCCCATCATGACTTACTTTCCGACCTTGTCCATGGCCTGGTTGAACATCGTTTCGAGGGCTGGGCCGGCGAGAGCCAGCAACGCCGCCACCAAGACTGCGGACATTAAGGTGATCATCACCCAACCGGGGACGTCGCCACGTTCCGGGTGGTCTTGGGCCGGCACGTCGGGATCTGTCGCTGCGTACCTCCGGCCTGACACAGTTTCACCGGTCCGTGCCCACAGGCCGGCCAGCAAAGCGAGGAGCAGCAGGCTGCCCGAGATTCCCATGTTTTTCATTTCGGTCCCATTCGTTGTGTAAATGATGCGGTGGAAGTCATGTGGCGGTTAGTGGCTGTGACGGCTTGGCGATGCTCATGGCTAAAGTCCAAGGCTGATGGCCGCGATGCCGGGGAACACTGCGAAAACCACTGTTAAGGGCAGGACACCAAAGACCAAAGGAACCATCATGGCAATTTCTTTCTTGCCCGCCGACTCCATGAGGTCCCGTTTTGCGGTGTCCCGGACGTCCTGGGCCTGAGCCCTCAACACATCTGCCAAGGGTGTGCCCCGCTCGACCGCGACGATGATTCCGTCGACAAATCTGACGAGCGGCCCCAGATCTGTCCGCGAGGAAAACTCCTGGAGCGCTTCCACCAGCGGTTTTCCCGCTCTGGTCTCAGCAAGAATCTTGGAAAACTCCTTGGCCAGCTCGCCACTGGCGCTGCGACAGACGCGGTCCAGGGCCCCCGTGGCACTTTCACCGGCACCGACAGCCAGGGCCATGAGCTCGGCAAGACTGGGAAACTCCGCCATCATCCGGGATTCCCGCCTGCTGATCTGGACGCCCAACCAGAAGTCACGGAAGAGAAAGCCGCCGAGCGCGCTTCCGAGGACGGCCACAACCGCGAGGAATGGACTGAACCGGCCGGCTACCGCGCCCAGCACCACGGCGGCCACGGCGGCGGCGAATCCAGCGGCGGCCCAGAGGAGCTGTTCGGCCCGGAAATCTATGGGTGATTTGTTGATGCTGGCTTGGGCGAGCCTGCGGGTCAGCGCCTTTGACCCGAGGTTCAGCTTCCCCAAGGCTGCGAGTCCGTCGTGGAGCAGGGGACGCACGATCCGTTCCAACGGTCCGAATGGCGTGGCGTTCTGTCCGCTGACCCGCAGCAACCGCGATTCAAGGTTTTGCGATTTCAGCTGCGGATCGATGCGCTCGACGAATGTGAGCGGCCGCATAAAGGGCAACCGGACGAAGATCAGCCAAAGGCCCGTCCCGAGGACGATGCCGCACACAATCGCAGTCGCCGAGATCCCGTTCATCGCAGCACCCGTTCGTCCTGCGGAAGGGCGCCGATGCGGAGCATGATGGAGTAGCAGACCAGCGACACCACGAGCCCGCCGAGGAGGACGCCGGCTCCCATGGGCGTGTTGTAAGCGTTCACGGCTTCAGGCCTGGTGGCCAGGAGGAGCATAACGATCCAGGGGGCGGCAACCGCGAGCCTGGCGGCGTTGACAGTCCAGGACTGCCGGGCCTCGAGCTCGCTGCGTGTCCGCGCATTTTCCCGGAGAAATTCCGCAAGGGTGCCCAACAGCTTCCCCAGGTCCGAACCGCCCACTTCACGGGTCAGCCTGAGTGCCTCGACGATCCGGTCCGCCACCGGGTCCGCCAGCCGGTCCTTGAGTTTATTAAGAGAGGCATCGAACTGCCCGCCCGCGCGGTAGTCGGCTCCGAAGTCCCGGAAAACATGCCGAAGCTCCTCGGGGCCTTTCTCCCCCAGCTGGATCAGGGCCTCCGGCAGTGAAAGCCCGGCGCGGATGGCCGAGCGCAGGTGGTCCACCACGTCCGGCCAGAGCTGGCGTAGGACGGCAGTTCTCCTGTTCGCCCGCCACCGGACAATGCTGACGGGCAGCCAGGCGCCGAAAAGTCCGAAGCAGATGGATATAGGCCATGACCGGCTGACCACAAAGAGGATGAGAGCCACAAATATGCCCAATCCCAAGCATGAGGCCACGAGGCCCGTCCCGGTGACCTTTTCGATTCCGGCGGAGGCCAGCAGGTCCTCGAGGCGGCTGGCCCGCGGGCGGCGCTTCAGCGCTGCCGGCTTTTCCCAGAACGACCACCAGATCAGGAAGAGCCCGGCGCCCGCAAGCACCCCTACCAGAGGCGCCATCAGCGCGGGTCCAGCAGCGCCGCGACGTCGTACCCTGCCCGGGAAAACTTCTCCGCCGCGGGCATGGAGTTGGCCCGCGGCTGCAGCTGGCCATCCTCCATGGCGAAAACCATGGAGGATTCGATGACGCCGTTTTCCACGCGCCGGCCGAGGGAAAGGATCTCGGTTACTTGGCGGCGGCCGTTGGCGTGCCGGCTGCAGTGGACCACGAGGTCGATGCAGGACGCCACTGTGGGGACGACGAAGGCAGACGAGATATTTTCACCGGCGAGTAGCGGAAGGGTGCAGATCTTGGTCACGGCGTCGTGGGCTGAGTTTGCATGGACGGTGCACATCCCCGGAAGGCCACTATTTAAGGCGATCAGCATGTCCAGGCTTTCCGCTTCCCGTACCTCTCCCACCACTAGTCGGTCCGGGCGCATCCGGAGGGCTTCCTTTACAAGCCTGCGCAGTGGGATCTCGCCTTCGCCTTCGAGGTTGGGCTGCCTGCATTGGAGTCCGACGACGTCCCGGAGCGGGAACTGGAGTTCGAAGATTTCCTCGACCGTAATGACGCGCTCACGGCTGCCGATGCTCGCTGCCAGGCAGTTGAGCATGGTGGTCTTGCCCGCCTGGGTTGAGCCCGACACGAGGATGTTCAGTCCGCTGGACACCGCTGCACCGAGGAATCGGGCGGACTGTGGTGTCAGGGTTCCAAGCTCGACCAGGTGCTCCAGGCGGCTGGCCTTCACCACGAACTTGCGAATATTCACGGCCCAGTGCCTGCGGGTGACATCTGGAATAACTACGTGGAGTCTCGAACCATCAGGCAAGGCTGCGTCCACGAAGGGCGATGACATGTCCAGGCGGCGGCCAGAACTCTTCAACATGCGTTCCACGAGATCGCGAACCTGCTGGTCCGTGAGGCTGAGTGAGGTCAGTTCCGACTCGCCGTTCCTGGCGACGTAGATTTCGTTGGGCGCGTTGATCCAGACTTCCTCGATGGTCGGATCGTCCAGCAGCGGCTGAAGGACACCGAAGCCGGCCACCGCATCAAAGACAAACTTGCGGGCGGCCTCCAGCGGACCAATCGGAGGGAGCGGCCCCATCAGGGCCCGTTCGTCGTAGTCGCTGACAGCCGCCTCTACGAGACGACGGACCTCGCCCGCCTGCCGCAGTGGATCAAGACCCCGACGGCGGATCAGCTCGCGGACTTCGTCTTCCACGATTCGCACAGCGTCCATGTAGTTCCCCAATACAACTGCCGCCCCCGGCGGAGGCAGTTCAACTGGGTACAGCCTAGGGAGCGTACAGCACGCCGCCAAGTCATATGAGTCGGGCTGTGGATAACAGTGACGCATCTTTCACATTGGCAACAGCGGAAACTCTGGTTACTGCAGACACTGCGGTGTTAGGGTAGGCGCGTTAAGTCTCGATGTAACCAGTTCAGCGTCTCCTGAACTGCAACCCACTAGTGACGCGCTTAAGTTCGCGCCTCATTGTCTCCGGAGCCAAAATGAAGCGGAACCAGCCCAACAATCATCGTCCCCTCCTGCAAGTCTTCGGGACAGCAGTTTTGGCTGCCGCTCTTCTGGCGGGCCCCGGGCTTGCTGGCGTCGCCTTCGCTGTTGAACCGACCCCGACGCCCACGACCGGTTCAACGTCCGCGCCGGCTCCGACCTCATCGGCGGTATCGACGCAGGTCCCGGAATCAGCTACGACTCCAACACCTGCGCCGGCTGCACCCGTGCCATCGGTCGCACCGACTCCGACGGCCGCACCCTCTCCTGCTCCGGAATCTGCCAGCATCAACGAGTCCATGGCTGAGGCTGTTGGCGTCGGCGGTGCGGAAATGGGCCAACGGTCCGCCAGGGTGGCCGCGACATCTTCAAGCACCAGCTTTAAAAGGCTCAGCACTGAGGCCCTCGGAACCGAAGGCACCTGGATGCCGACGTTTGGTATCCAAGGATTGGACGTAAGCGGCCACCAGCCCAGCGTGGACTGGCAGCACCAGTGGAACATGGGCGCCCGATTCGCGTACGTCAAGGCGAGCGAGGGCAACTACTATACGAACCCGTCCTATAGTTCGCAGTATCAGGGTTCGCGCAATGTCGGCATGGTTCGGGGGGCTTACCACTTCGCCATCCCCAACTGGTCCTCCGGAGCAGACCAAGCACGCTACTTCGTACAAAACGGTGGTGGCTGGACCGCCGACGGGTACACCATGCCGCCTGTCCTGGACTTCGAGTTCAACCCCTACGAAGGCCGTACGATCAACGGTTTTTACTTCGGCAACACCTGCTACGGCATGTCGCCTGCACAGCTGGGCTCCTGGGTCCGCGACTTCGGCAACACAATGCAGTCATTGACCGGACGGGTTCCCGTTATCTACACCAACACCAGCTGGTGGAATCAGTGCCTCGGCAATCCCTCAGGTTTTGGTGACTACCCGCTGTGGGTCGCTGCCTACCCGAGTTCGCCTACGAACAACGCGGGACCGGTTCCTTCCGCAAGCTGGAGCACTTACAGTATCTGGCAGTACAGCAGCACCGGGCCATTGGCGGGTGACTCGAATGTCTGGAATGGAGACTACTCGGGACTGAAAGCCTTCGCCTCTAGCGGCATTCCGCCTGCGGCCACTCAGCAGATCGGTGCGTACAGGTCCAGTCATCCTGCCCTGGGCAACACCACCACTAGTATCGTATGCGGCCTCGCGAATGGTGGCTGCTACCAGGGCTTCCAGGGCGGAACCGTGATGTGGTCAGGGTCCTCCGGTGCTTTCGCGGTGATAGCCGGTCCTGTCGCGGCAGCTTGGCGGGCCACCGGGGCCGAAGGCGGCCCGGCTGGTTATCCAACAAGCGATGTGGTCTGTGGCCTGAAGGACAATGGCTGCTTCCAGAATTTCCAAGGCGGGAGCATTCTTTCCTCGTCCACATCCGGCGCGGCCCTGATTCAGCCCGGAGCGATACGCGACTACTGGGCCAAAAACGGCTACGAGAACGGACCTCTCGGGTATCCGACCAGCAACACCACCTGTGGGCTGCGCCTCTCCGGCTGTTTCCAACTGTTCCAGGCAGGTTCGGTCCTCTCCAGCAGCTCTACAGGGGCTCAGCTTGTGAAATCCGGTCCTATCCTTGACGCCTGGTCGCGCGCCGGATTTGAAAACGGCCTCCTGGGCTACCCCTCTGCGGACGCCACCTGCGATGCCACGAGTTGCACGCAGAGCTTCGTGGGTGGAGTGGTGGCGTGGACGGGCGCTTCAGGAGCCTGGCCCATCTTTATGGGCATGGCAGACTCCTGGAAGTCCGCCCGTTCGCAGTCTGTTCCCATCGGTTTCCCGATCGGCACTGAGGTTTGCGGCATCCGCGGCGGCGGCTGTTTCCAACTGTTCCAAGGCGGAACCCTACTGTTCTCACCGGCAACAGGCGCGTTTCCCGTCACCGGCCGGATGCTGGATTACTGGCAGAAAACCGGATTCGAGAACGGTTCTCTGGGTTATCCCACGTCCTTCGCGGTGTGCAACCTTCCCGACAGCGGATGCCTGCAGTCATTTGAGCACGGCACCGTGACCTACTCCGCCGCCACGTCCATCCAAACGGTCACCGCCGGGGCAATGCGGGATGGATGGAACGCCTACGATTCCGTTACTGGCTCCCTTGGCTACCCCACCTCCCCCAAATACTGCGGGCTAGCAAACGACGGATGTTTCCAGATGTTCGCCAAAGGCGCCCTGATGTATTCCCCGTCGACCGGTGCACATCCAAGCCTCAACGGGCCGATCCGGGACCTTTGGCAGCGGGAGGGCTTCGAGAATGGCCGCCTTGGCTACCCGGCGTCGACCGTCCTGTGCGGGCTGCGGAACAGCGGCTGCTTCCAGAACTATCTCGGCGGTAGCGTCATGTGGTCTCAGGCTACCGGCGCGCACGCCTTGCACTTTGGCCCCATCAGGGATGCCTGGGTCAAGTCAGGTTTCGAAAACGGCTCGCTGGGCTATCCGGCCAGCGCCCAGATTTGCGGACTGCGCGACGGCGGCTGCTTCCAGAACTTCGAAAAGGGCACTGTGATGTGGTCGCCGCAGACCGGTGCGCAACCAGTTACATCGGCGCCGATCCAGGCGCGCTGGGCCCAGGCAGGTTTTGAATCGGGTTCATTGGGCTACCCGACCAGCGGATCTGTCTGTGGGCTCCGCGACGGCGGCTGCTTCCAGAACTTCGAAAAAGGAACCATCATGTGGTCAGCTGCCAGCGGCGCCCATCCGATGGTTCCGGGTCCAATCCAGCAAGCCTGGGCAGGGCAAGGATTCGAGAACGGCGCCCTCGGCTACCCCACGGCGCCGCAGACGTGCACCACCGGTGGGCAAAGCTGCACCCAGACTTTCCAAAGTGGCAGGATCGAATGGACCGCCCTTGGCGGGGCCAAGATCAGGCCATAGACGCAAAAAGCCGGAAGGCGGGACCCGTCACGGGTCCCGCCTTCCGGCTTTAACGAGTCCGGCCTAACGGCCGTGTTCGAGGAGGTTCAGGAGATACTGCCCGTACCCGCTCTTGACCAACGGCTCGGCGCGTTGACGGAGGTCGTCGTCGTCCAGGAACCCGAGACGCCAGGCGATTTCTTCAGGAGCGCCGATCTTCAGGCCCTGACGGTTCTCCGTTGTCCGGACGAAGTTCGACGCGTCGTTGAGGTCATTGAAGGTCCCTGTATCCAGCCAGGCGGTGCCACGGGGCAGAATTTCAACCTGCAACTTGCCGCGCTCGAGATAAGTGCGGTTCACGTCGGTGATCTCAAGCTCGCCACGGGGAGAAGGCTTCAAGTTCTCTGCGATCTCTACAACATCGTTGTCATAGAAGTAGAGGCCCGGCACTGCGTAGTGGCTTTTGGGCACTTCCGGCTTTTCCTCGAGTGAAATTGCCTTACCGTTGCCGTCGAACTCGACCACACCGTAAGCCTTCGGGTCCGCGACCCAATATCCGAACACGGCCCCGCCGTCGATGTTCTCAAAGCGGCGCAGCTGCGTGCCCATGCCGTGCCCGTAGAAGATGTTGTCACCTAGCACCAGGGCCACGGTGTCATCGCCGATGTGCTCCTTGCCCAGCACGAAAGCCTGGGCAAGGCCATCCGGTGCAGGCTGCTGCTTGTAGCTGATGGAGACGCCAAAACGGGAGCCATCGCCCAGAAGACGCTCGAACTGCTCGGCGTCGTGAGGAGTGGTGATGATGAGGATGTCCCTAATGCCTGCAAGGATCAACGTCGAAAGCGGGTAGTAGATCATGGGCTTGTCGTAGACAGGAACGAGTTGCTTGCTGACGCCCAGGGTGATGGGGTGAAGCCGAGAGCCGGTACCGCCGGCAAGTATTATTCCGCGCATGCCCCCCATCTTTCCCTTCGCTAATGGCCGCGGCAAATCCGGTAGTCTTGGGAACTATGCAGCGACTTCTTGTTACCGGTGGTGCCGGGTTCATTGGTTCGAATTTTGTCCACTACGTTCTTGAAAACACTGACGATCACGTCACAGTGCTGGACAAACTGACGTATGCAGGGAACATCGAGTCTCTGAAGGGACTCCCGGAGGACCGCTTCACGTTCGTTGAGGGTGACATTGTTGACGCCGCCGTGGTGGACGGTCTCGTTGCGGCCTGCGATGTGGTGGTCCACTACGCTGCCGAGTCGCACAACGACAATTCGCTGCATGACCCGAGGCCGTTCCTGGACACCAACATCATTGGCACGTACACGCTGATCGAGGCGGCCCGGAAGCACAACAAGCGTTTCCACCACATCTCCACCGACGAGGTCTACGGCGACCTGGAGCTTGATGACCCGGAGCGCTTCACCGAACAGACCCCGTACAACCCGTCCAGCCCGTATTCCTCCACGAAGGCTGGTTCGGACATGCTGGTCCGGGCATGGGTGCGGTCCTTCGGGCTGCAGGCCACTATCAGTAACTGCTCGAACAACTACGGCCCGTACCAGCACGTGGAGAAATTCATCCCGCGCCAGATCACCAACGCGATAGACGGGATCCGCCCCAAGCTCTACGGCAAGGGCGAGAACGTCCGTGACTGGATCCACGCGAACGACCACTCCTCGGCCGTGCTGGCCATCATCGCCAAGGGCCGGATCGGCGAAACGTACCTGATCGGCGCCGATGGGGAAAAGAACAACAAAGATGTTGTGGAACTCATCCTCAAGCACATGGGCCAGGCCCCGGACGCCTACGACCACGTCGTGGACCGCGCGGGCCATGACTTGCGCTACGCCATCGATTCGAGCAAGCTCCGCGGCGAACTCGACTGGGAACCGCAGTTCTCCAACTTCGACGCCGGCATCGAGGACACCATCGCCTGGTACCGGGACAACGAGGACTGGTGGCGGCCGCAGAAGGCCCAGACCGAAGCCAAATACAAGGAACAGGGCCAGTAGTCGATGTCGATCGAGTTCGCCAAAAAACTAAACGCCTTCGAAACGCCGATTCCCGGCGTCGTCCTCTATGACCTTTCGGTCCACGGTGACAACCGGGGCTGGTTCAAGGAAAACTGGCAGCGCGAGAAAATGGTGGCCTTGGGGCTGCCGGACTTCCGCCCGGTGCAGAACAATGTCTCGTTCAATGAGAAGGCCGGCACCACCCGGGGAATCCACGCCGAGCCTTGGGACAAGTTCATCTCGGTCGCGACGGGCAGGATTTTCGGAGCCTGGGTGGACCTGCGCGAAGGCCCCTCGTTCGGTGCCATCTTCACCGCGGAGCTCGATCCGAGCCAGGCCATTTTCATTCCCCGCGGGGTCGGCAATGCCTTCCAGACGCTCGAGGACAACACCGCGTACACATACCTCGTCAACGACCACTGGTCCGCCGATGCGCAGGGCCAGTACACCTTCCTGAACCTTGCCGACGAAACGGCAGGCATCCAATGGCCCATCCCCCTGGGGCAGGCAGAACTTTCCGACAAGGACAAGGCCCACCCGCGCCTGCACGATGTCACGCCCATGCCGCCCAAGAAGATTCTTGTGTTGGGTGCTAACGGCCAGCTCGGCAAGGCCCTCCGGGACCTGTACGACGGCGATACATCAGTCGAGTTCGCCAGTCGCGCAGAAGTCGACCTGACGGCTGAAGACTCCTTCGCCACGGTCAACTGGAAGAACTATTCGACGGTCATCAACGCCGCCGCGTTCACTGCAGTCGACAACGCTGAGACCCCTGAGGGCCGTGCGGCCGCCTGGAGTGTCAACGTGACAGCAGTGACGCGACTGGCGCGAATTGCCGTCGACCACGACCTTACCCTCGTTCAGGTGTCGTCGGACTATGTCTTCGACGGAACGGAAAAGACCCACGGCGAGGACGAGCCACCCACACCGCTGGGCGTTTATGGCCAGACCAAGGCCGCAGGCGACGCTGTTGTCAGTGTTGTACCGAAGCACTACATTGTGCGGACGAGTTGGGTCATCGGGGATGGCAGCAACTTCGTCCGCACGATGTCTTCGTTGGCTGCCCGCGGGATCAACCCTTCCGTTGTCGACGATCAGTTCGGCCGGCTGAGCTTCACAACCGACATCGCCGCCGGCATCCGGCATCTGTTGGAATCCGGGGCGGCGTACGGCACCTATAACCTCACCAATGACGGTCCCGAGCAGTCTTGGGCTGACATTGCAGCAGATGTGTACGAACTCTCCGGAGCGTCGCGGGAATCAGTGACCGGGGTGTCCACTGACGTGTATTTTGAGGGCAAGTCGGCTTCGCCGCGTCCCCGTAACAGCAGTCTGGCACTGGACAAAATCAAAGCGAGCGGTTTCGCACCTGACATGTCCCGCGCGCGCTTGGCCGCGTATCTGAAGGGCGGGGTTTGAAAATGGTTGCGCAAATACGCAGACATGACACTCTGGTGATCATGCCCGCCTGGAACGAATCCGAAGCCATTGGTAACACCGTCCAGGAGGTTTTCACATTCGGGCCGCCCTGCGACATCCTCGTCGTTGATGATGGCTCCCGGGACAGCACGGCAATGGTGGCCCGCGAAGCCGGGGCCACCGTCATTCAACTTCCTTTCAACATGGGAGTGGGCGGCGCAATGCGGACAGGGTTCAAGTACGCCAAAAAGCATGGCTACGAGCGGGTTATCCAGGTTGATGCTGACGGTCAACACGATCCCCGAGACATACAAGCGGTCCTAGATGGTTTGGCCCACGCTGATATCGCAATCGGTGCCCGTTTCGCTGACAAAGGTGAGTACGTTGTCAAGGGTCCCCGAAAGTGGGCCATGAACGTGCTGGCATGGACTATTTCACGAATTGCCGGAACTCGTTTGACCGATGTCACGTCGGGATTTCGCGCCGGGAACACTAAGGCGATCCGTCAATACGTTGACCACTACCCGGCCGAATACCTCGGCGACACCATTGACTCCCTGGTCGTCGCGATCCGCTCGGGATGCACTGTCCATCAAGTTGGCGTTTCGATGCGTGAAAGGCAGGGGGGTGCCCCGAGCCACGATCCACTGAAGGCTGCGATCTACCTCGGTCGCTCCGGACTGGCGTTGATCTTCGCCTTGACACGCAAAAAATCCGAACCATCGTCCAACTAGGAACCTGATATGTCGCTACTCATGGGATCCATCGTCGTCGTGGCGATCCTCTTTTTCGTTTTTGAGATGCTTCGGCGGCAAAAGCTGCGTGAAAAATACGCAGTTCTGTGGATCATCATCGGACTCGGGACTCTTTTGCTGTCCGCCTTCCCAGGGCTGCTGGAGCTCGCAAGCAGGCTAGTGGGGATCCAGGTTCCCGCGAATCTTCTCTTTATCATGACGCTGGTTCTTTTGGTCGGCGTCTGTCTCCACCTCTCCCAGGAGCAGTCCCAGGCCGAGGACGAGGTCCGCATACTCGCCGAGGAGGTCGCAATCTTAAGACAGGACATGACAGAGCTCCGGCGGCAGCTTGATGCTTCAACTTCCTCCGAGGGCACCAACGGAGCGGCCACTAAGTGAAGTTCCAAAACGTGCACTAAAGAATGAGGCGGCCATACCCAATCGGGATGGCCGCCTCATTCATTATTCGATGGTCAGCTGACGATGTGCTTAGCGAGTCGCGGCAGGGAATCAAACCTTCCACGGGCAATCGCCTTCAGCACGAGAGAGCCAGCGTTCAGCCGTGACGTTGTGTGGAACGCGGCCGCCAGGGAGGCCTTGTTCCAGCCCAAGTCCTTGAAGCGCTTGGCTTGCAGTTCAAAGAAATTGCGCTCCTCGTCAAAACGTCGACCGTCCATCGCACGGACGGACGAATCTGAGGCCGAGTGGCGACGGTAAAGGAACGACAGGGTCGGATCAATGATCATTGAGCCGCCTTCTGCGGCGATGTCCAGCAGCAGAGCCAAATCCTGTACAACATCCAAGCCTTCAGTGAAACCAATGCGGGTCATTGTTTCCGAACGCCAAGCAAGCGACGGGAAGTATGCCCAGTCGGCACGGACAAGGCTCGTGGCCATGGCCTCCCCCTTGAGCTCCATACGTTCGCTTGTCTTCGGGGCGTACAGCTTCTTGACTGCGTCCACGAGAGGATTGCAGGCGATGCCCTTCTCGTCAATGACCTGGACCCCGGGCTGTACGACATCGGCGTTCGGATAAGCCGAGAATGCACCCACCACAATATCGAGATAGTTCGGCAGCATGATATCGTCGGCGCCCATGATCACGACATAATCGGCCTCGACCATGGTCAGCGCCTTGCGGTAGTTGCCATTTGCGCCAAGGTTCTGCTCATTCTTCAAGTACGTCACGCGCGAGTCAGTGATGGTCGAGAACCACCGCTCGGGTTCCGGATCCGGATACCCGTCATCAATGACGACGAGGCGCCAGTCCTGGTTCTCCTGGTTCATCACGCTGCGCGCGGCGAGTTTCATCTGATCGACATCGCCGTAGTATGGCAACATTACGTCAACGGTCATGGACCTGAGGTTCCTTCCGTAGTTTCCGCCCGAAGCACTCGGCGGCTGAGTCCCCTCGATTATAGTTGACCGCCCCGCGTCCAGTTCGATTCGTCTGCCTTGCTAGACTGCTGAAGGACCGGCCCCGCCCCGCCGGCGCATAACGGGGGCCTAAACAGAAAGCAATCCTGATGGACCCCACCCCCGGCGTGACTCCACGTGTGAGCGTATGCCTGGCCGCCTACAACGGCGCCACCCACATCGAAGAACAGATCAAGTCCATCATCTCGGAGTTGGATACCCACGACGAACTGATTGTGGTGGACGACAAATCGACCGACCACACCGCGGACATCGTGCGTGGCATCCAGGATGACCGCATCCGAATCATCCAGGCAGCCGTCAATGCGGGGTATGTCCGTACCTTCGAAAGGGCGCTAGGCGAAGCCCGCGGGGAGTTCGTGTTCCTCTCCGATCAGGACGACGTTTGGATCCCAGGCCGCGTTGAGGCCATGATCTCTGCCATGGATGGCAAAGACATGGTCGCGAGCAACTGCGAGCACTTCGACGGCCCACTGGGAACATTCCACGAAATCCGCCTCCGGGCTGAGCACTCCGAACATTCCGTGCGCAACCTCATCGGAATCGTCGTCGGATACCGCCTGCACTGGGGGTGCGCAATGGCTGTCCGCAACAAGATTCTCAGCCAGATCCTGCCTTTCCCGCAGCATATGGCGGAGTCACATGACCAATGGATCGCCATGGTCGGCAACGTTAACCGTTCCATCACCTACCTCGAAGCAGACACTATTCGTCACCGCCTGCACGGTGAGAATCTCACGCCGCGGGGAATCCGCTCGGCGTCGAAAATCGTCCGCGCGCGTGTGGCTTTTGTTCGAAATGTCCTCGAAGCGGTCCGGCGCGCACGCCTGGCAGCAAGGGCAGCATGACGGGCAGCGAATCGTCGGACAAGGTCCGGCAAAACTCGGAGGTCTGCGCTGTTGTCTCCGCGTTCAATCCCGGTCCGGAAAACGTCGAGAATATCAAGTGGCTATTCCGCTTTGTGAGCAGGGTTGTCATCGTCGACGACGGCTCCCCTCGTGACGTCACCGACACGATGTCCGCTTTCGAGCAACTGGGGGCAGTCGTCGTCCGCCTGAACACAAACTCGGGTATCGCGAAGGCCCTCAACACCGGGATCCAGGAAGCACGCAAACGCTGGAATCCCGAGTGGATCGTCACGATGGACCAGGATTCCCGCTTCTCCGGGGATTACATCACCGCCGCCTTGGCGACCGCCCATGCTTCTGATCACCCTGACACTCTGGGCATGGTCTGCGCCGAGTCCCACAATCACGCACCGCTTCCCACGCTGGGAGGCACGCGTGAGCCGGAAGTTTTCGACCCCATGACGAGCGGCAGCATGATCCGTTCTGAAGTCTTCGATGCCGTGGGCTACTTCGATGAAGACTTCTTTATCGATTGCGTAGACACTGAATTCAACGCCCGGCTTCGCGACCACGGCTTCCGTTCGCTCTCCGGTCGCGGCTGCGACCTCGAGCACAGCCTAGGTAATGCCAGGCCCATGAAAATCTTTGGCTGGCGGGTCCGCGTAGGGCAGAAGAAGCTGAACGTTTACTACCACCCTCCGTTCCGTGTTTACTACATCACCCGGAATTCCTTGGTCATGGCCCGCAGGTTCGCCGGAAAACAGCCGGCATGGGTGCTTCGTCGCTTGTACATGGAGGTCCAAAGCCATATCGTCCGCTTCGTATACGGTCCCAACAGGCGAAAGCACCTCATCGCGGCCATGGCGGGAGCCAAAGATGCCTGGACGGGCCGCATGGGTAAGATCGATGACGCCCTTGCCGCCCGTTTGCGCTAAAACCGCGCCAGATCAGCTATCGAAGATCGAGAGAATACCGTGAGCAACGCACGCAAGATATTTGTCCTCTACCACCGCGGTTTGTGCACCGGAGGCCCCGAAGCACTGCATCAGCTGGTGTCAACACTCCGGGAGTTGGGGCAGGACGCCTATCTCGTGCCCCACTACACCACCGCAGCTACACCCCGCGTCGCCCAGTACTCCATCTATGACGCGCCGGAAGCCGACACGATCGAAGACACTGCGGGCAACATCGTAGTGGTGCCCGAGACGTTCATCGAAGACGTGTTCGCGTACAAACACGCCACGAAAATGATTTGGTGGCTGAGCATAGACAATGCGCTGACTTTCATGGGCGAACGCCTCTGGCAGCGGACCACCGGCGGCCTGCCGACAAAGATCCGCGAAACATGGGTGCCGTTCCTGCGCATGCTGAAGCACGGGGACACCCCCTTTCAAATGCGGCAGCGGCGTGACATCGTGCATCTAGTGCAGTCCTCATATGCGTGGTCATTTATTGCCAGCCGGCTGAACACCGTCCCTTCACTGCTTTCTGATTTCACTCCCCAGGATGAATTCGGCCCAGCAAATGAAGCAAAACGCAACCCGCGGCTGGTGACCTATAACCCGGCTAAGGGCGCCCACATCATCGACGCCGTCAGGAAGGTTTGCGATCCTGGAATTGAATGGTTGCCGATTCAAGGCATGACGCGCTCAGAAGTCGTCAGCACCCTGCAAACATGCGGTGTCTATCTGGATCTCGGGCATCACCCCGGGAAAGACAGAATGCCCCGCGAAGCGGCACTGTCTGGAGCTTTAGCAGTTGTCGCGCGACGCGGCTCGGGAGCTTACTTCGCTGACGTCCCGATTCCGTGGGAGCACAAAATCATGCCGGACGACAACGAAGTTTCGGCTACTGCCGCCGCGCTTCCCCGGCTGATGGACAACCTCTCGGAGGAGATCCGCAAGCAGGATGCCTACCGTTCTGCGATAAAGGCCGAACGGGAGCGCTTCCGGAAGGAAGTGACCGACATTTTCATCGATAACCGACTCGGCAAGGACGCATATGACTACATGTAGTATGCAGCGCGCCCACCCCGGAGTTTTCCCAGCATGATCAAGAGGATTGCCGCGTTTGCGGGATTACCGCTCCTATCTTCGCTGGCATCCTTCATCCTGCTTCCGATAGTTGCAAGGGTCGGCGGGGCGCCGGTATGGACTTCACTTGCGCTCGGCCAAGCCATCGGGGCCATCGCCGCGATCGTCGTCGGTCTTGGATGGTCCCTCACCGGGCCAGCAGCCGTCGCATCCTCTGCGGATGAGACTGTCCGGCGCCGTCATTACGCCGTGAGTTTTGCAACACGTTCACTGATGTTCCTCGGTACTATCCCCCTCATGTTTGTTGCCTTGGGCCTCGCCGGGGATCCTGCAAACTTCTGGCTGGCCTTCCTCATGGCCTGCGCTCAGGCGGCTTCCGGCTTAACGCCCGCCTGGTACTGCATCGCGACCGGCCACCCCGGCAGGATCGCCAAGTACGACGTCGTACCCCGAATGGTCGCAACTTTGGGTGTAATCCCCATTCTCTTGACCACCGGACAGACAATCATCTACCCAGCAGCTTTGTTGGTGTTGGGTCTTGCCGGGACGTTGCTCTTCAATGCGCATCATGCACACAAAGGCGATTTCCAGGACCTTTCCTTCGGCCGGATTATCCGCGAGATTTGGGCTCTTCGTGCCGGCGCAGGCATCACTCTGGCGGCTGGATCCTATGCTTCAACGCCTATCATCATCGTCCAGTTCATGGCTGCATCCGGCGGGTTGGCAGCGTTTGTCTCGGCAGAAAAGCTATACCGAATTGGGCTGCTGGCCACGGCAGCGCTTGGAAACAGCCTGCAGGGCTGGGTCAGTGACTTTGCAGGCGACCATGCCCGCCGCCGGAAATACTCGCTGGTTGCCCTGTCCGGGCTTGGACTGGTGGGCTGGCTGTTGCTCGCTGTTGCCGGTCCTTGGGCAACGGCGCTGCTTTTTAGTGAGGCGCTGGCCGCAGATTTCTGGACCTGCTTCTGGTTCGGGCTGTCATTTCTCTTGGTCTGTGTAACCAGTTCGACTGGTGCGCACTGGCTGGTCCCTGCAAAACGCATGCGGACGGTACTGACCAGCACTATTGCCGGTGCCGTAGTGGGCGTCCCTGCCATGATCGTTCTGGCCGACTTGATGGGCGGCCCAGGCGGCGCCCTCGGACTCGCCCTTGGTGAAATCGTTGTCACCGCTATCCAGATGCTGGTCGTCCTGCGCCTACTCAAGGACCCCGACACAAACACCGCGTCGAAGCAGGCGGCTTCATGACGTGGCTCGGCTTCCTGCCGGTTGTCCTACTGGCTGTGCTGTTGATGTATGTGCCCGGTGCGGCCATAGCCGCGTGCCTGAAATTCAGGCTGGGTCCTGTGATTGGCATGGCGCCGCTGCACTCGACGGCAGCCGCCGGCCTCGCCGGAACGATTGCGCACGTCCTGGGCGTGCCTTGGAACATCTTTCCGTACCTCGCCATTTGCGCGGTGCTGGCCGGATTAGCCCTCCTCCTGACACGCGGAGTCGAGTGGCCGGTGGCAAAGGTTTCATGGCGGGGGTTGCTGCCGTACCTTGCCGTGATCATCGCAGTGGCCTGTGTTACGTGGCGGTTCACGCAGTTGGTTGGTTCCCCGGTCAACCCGGCCCAGGTATTCGACAACGTGTTCCACCTCAACGCGGTCCGTTTCATCCTTGATTCCGGGAACGCTTCGTCCTTGACGCTGGCGTCGCTCCAGGGAGTTTCTGGTCTGGATGCTGTATACCCCGCGGCCTGGCATTCCATCGCAGCCCTTCTTGTGCAGTTAACAGGCATTGACATCCCGACTGCACAGAATGCCCTGAATCTGGTTACCGCTGCAGTCATTTGGCCCGCGTCGTGCCTGTTTCTCGTCGGGTCTGTCATTTCCCGGCGCCCGGCAGCACTAATCCTGGCGTCAATCGTCGCCAGCGCCCAGGTGGCGTTCCCCTACCTGATGATTGTCTGGGGCCCTCTGTTTCCATACGCGTTGGCGGTCAGCATGTTGCCTGCCGCAATGACGGCAGTGTTCGCTCTATGCGGTGTGGGCCGGAGCCACGGTGGAAGCCGGGGCGCCGGAGCCGCCTCACTCGCCCTCGCGATAGGAGGACTTGCATTTGCCCACACGAGTTCCATCAATACCCTTCTTGCCATCTCCACCCCCGTCCTGCTCTTCCTGTGGTGGCAACGGGCACGGCGCCTGGCCCCTTGGCGGACGCCGAACCTCCGGCAGGGCCTGTTCGCGCTGACCACGGTCTTCGTGCTCGGCCTGGCAGCCGTTTCCTGGCTGAAACTTCGGCCGGCACCCTACGACAATTGGGGACCAACAGTGAAGCCCGGCGCGGCCATAGGGGAAATCCTGACCGTAAGCCCGATGCAGCTGGCGATTCCCGCCGTCGTCGTGTCTGTTCTATCCGTCAGCGGCCTATATGTTGTGGTCCGCTACCGCAAACACCTTTTGCTTGCCGCTTGCTATGGTGCCGTTGCTGCACTGTACATAGTCGCCGCAGCGGCCCCCACAGGCTTCATTCGGGACGCCATCGTCGGCACGTGGTACCAAGACACTTATCGGTTGGCGGCCCTGCTGCCCTTGTTCACCACCCCAATTGCGGTGGTGGGCGGGCTTCACCTTTGGGATCTATGGCGCAGGTCCCGGGCGGCCACCCGGACCACTTCCGCACTTGAACAACGCCTTGCCATCGTCCGTGGACGAGGTCAACTCGTGGCAGCGGCATCAGTCGTCCTGGTGGTGACGGTTCTCGCCACTTTCGTGGGCCCTACATCGCACTATGTTTCCGGGGCCTCGACGGTTTATCGGTTCGACGCGCAATCGGAAATGCTGACCCAGGACGAGCGCGCTCTGCTCGCGCGTGTTGCTGATCACGTTCCGCCTGACTCCGTCATTGCTGACAACCCGTGGAACGGGAGTTCGCTAGCTTACGCCTATGCCGGGCGTCGAGTGTTGACGCCACACCTTTTCGCCGGCATCGACCCAATTCGTGAGCTCATCGACGAACGGCTGAAGTTTGAGCCCGCTGATCCTGAAGTGTGCGATGCCCTCCGTCACACGAAGGTGGAGTTCGTTTTGGACTTCGGTAGCGCTTACATGCTTGATCTGGCCGGATCCAATGATTTCCCCGGTGTTACCGACATTGGCAATGCCGCCGGCTTCGAATTGTTGGATTCGGAAGGACCCGATGCCAAGCTTTACCGGATTACCTCGTGCGGATAACTGGAGTAGGACGCGCTACGGCTGCGTGCCACGTGTCAGCCGTTGCGGCACTGTGCCACTAGGCTGGAGTGGTGATTTCTGTTTCTAGGCGAAGTGTCAGGCTCTGCATTGCGGCCACCTTGACAGGGATGCTCTCCCTGTCAGCGTGCTCGCATTCTCCTGAAGGCATGGTTCAAGGCGCCCTCACCGGCATCGGTGGCCAATCTGCGCAAGGTGCCGTCAGCGCCTGGAGTGTCTCGTGGAGCAGCCAGGTCAAAGGCGCGTCTGTCAGCTACTCCCCCGATGGTGCCGGCGCTGGATTGAAGGCCTTCGGTGATGGCCAGGCCCATTTTACGGCGAGCGGAAGCTCTCTGTCCGACGCCGAAAAAGCGGCGATTTCCGGACTTTGCACTTCGGCGGGTGCACTTTCCATCGCAGCCGGTGTCCTGCCGGTCGGAGTCGCCATCAAAGTTGACGGAATCAACGACCTTGTGCTGGATGCCCCAACGCTGGCAGCGATTCTGCGGGGAGACGTAGAACGCTGGAACGATCCGAAGATCGCTGCATTGAACGCTGAACAGCCCCTGCCAGACGTCGAGATCAAAGTAATGGCCGAAGAGGGCCCCTCGGAAACAACTCGCGCTGTCAACACCTATCTGGCTAACTCACCCGGAGTGTCTTGGAATCCTCTCCAGCCGGACCGCTGGCCAAAGGATGTGAAGGGACTCACCGGTTCGCAGCCACGAGACCTCGCAAACAAGCTGGACGACACTGACGGCGGCCTGGCGGTACTTGATGGAGGCATCATCGGTAACCGCTTCGTCGCCACTCAACTGGTGTTTGACGGGCAGGCACGGAAGATGGACGCAGCGTCAGTGGTGAATGCAGTCGCCGCAGGCCAGGTAACGACGACGCCGCGCTCTGTTGTCCAAGCCCTGGACGACCGCGCAGGCTATGGATTGGCGACCGTGATCTACGTCAATGTCTGCCAGCAGTACGTCGAGGAACCCCTCAACCGCCTCACCCGGTCCTTTGGCGAGGCGCTTCTCGGCGAGAAGGCTCAAAAGGACGCCAATTCTTATTCCTTTGTTATGTCACCGAGCAAGAAGGCCATCAGTGAGGGCCTGGCGCTCGTACGCACAATCGGAGACGCGCGATGAGCATCAGCAGTCGGCCCACAAAGGGCCGATCAATTCCAAGACCACTGCGGACGTTCGCCGTTCTGACCGGATTGTTCGCCGTGCTCTTAGGCTTGTGGTCCGCTGCGACGCCTCTGATGGGCTTCCCTGATGAGCCGGCGCACACTATCAAGGCTGCCGCAGTTGTGCGTGGCCAGGTTCTGGTTGAGGAAGGAACTTCCTTCGGCCACGGTGTCCACGTCAAGGTTCCAGACTATATCGCCAACCTCCATGGTCAGGGGTGCTACAAATTCAATCGCGGGCAGGCGGCAGATTGCGCTCCGCTGGTCTACGCAGACGACACCTACACGAACATCGGCGTTACCTCGGCCGCGTCCTACAACCCCATGTACTACTGGCTGGTGGGGCTTCCCACCCTGATTATGTCCGGCGCGCCAGCAATCTACGCAATGAGGCTGATCAGCGCCCTGTTCTGCGCCGTTTTCTTTGCTGCGGGATTCACGGCCCTGACAGAGCTGCGACGGCCCCAGTTTGCCGTGCTGTTGGCTGCGATCGCCATGACGCCCATGGTCCTGTTCCTTGGTGGCGGCATCAACCCGAATTCAATGGAGATTGCCGCCACCATGGCTGCTTTCTCCGGGTTTGTAGTGGTGCTGGACAACTGGCGGAATACCAAGCTCGTTATTCCAGCTCTGGCGACAGTTGCCGCGTCCACTGTGGTTTTGGCCAATGCGCGCCAGATCTCCCTGGTGTGGCTCCTATGCGCACTCGTGGCTGGAGTCTGCTCGTTCAAACTCCGTCGCACCCTCCAGGTATTCGCAGACAAGCGTGTCCTCATTGCCGTCGGGCTTACCGTACCGGGAACGCTTTTGGGCCTCCTCTGGACCTGGATCGCCTCCAATGGCCCGGCAAATGTGGGCGTGGCTCCCGACGGCATCGCCAGTCCGCACCCTGATGCCCCGCTCTACCGGGGATTCTTGATCATGTTGGACCGGACGTACGACTTCTTCCCCCAGTACATCGGGGTCATGGGCTGGCTGGATACGCCCGTCCCGGAACTCGTGATGCTCGTGTGGAGCGCCCTGATGATAGCGGCGCTCGTTGCCCCTTTCTGCATCCGGCCGCTGCGGAGCTGGACGGGATACTGGGTGTCCCTGGCCATGCTGTATGTTGTGCCGGCGCTTCTTCAAACTGTCTTGTGGCGCTCCATGGGGTTCATCTGGCAGGGCCGATACACTCTCCCCTTGGTGGTCGTCCTGTTCATCACGGTCGGGCTTGGGCTAAGGCGGCTGCGTTTCGCAAACAAAGGCATGGCCGTCAAAGCAGCGAGGATCATTTTCTGGCTTGTAGGTGCATGCCACACGTTGGCATTCGTGTATGTCCTTCGGCGCTATGTTGTAGGAATCAGTGAGCTGGCAAACTGGCAGACCCTGTTCTCGTCCCCCGACTGGCAGCCGCCGTTCGGCTGGTTGTTGTTGACCGTGCTGTACCTAGGCGCGTCAGCCGCGGGCATGGAGATCCTCTTCCGGTACCTCTACCCCGGGCAGAGCCTCGTCAAACGGGTCAATTCAAAGGGTGCCCGGAAGGACACAAGAGGCGCCATTAGGGGCCGTCAGACAGATAGGCAGCCCTCCGTTTCGGAAGTAAGTGCAAAATTACCCAGCGGCCTGCCAAATAATTGAACCCGGACACTGACTAAGCAGCCTTCTTGAATTTTTGGGCTTATGGTGGTTGAGCACCTGACTTAAACACTTGTCCCCGGACTGCACCGCTCATAATGCACTCTTCAGGGCCCGCCAGGCCCACGCAATTGCAGATATCGGGGTCCGAGAGTTCGCAACGCGCCGCACGCCACAGGTGAAGCCGTATGAAAGTTCGCCGCAGCGGCGTGGCTCTGTCCGAGCAGACGTTTCAGCAGCTGCGGATCACACCGTCCGGATGACATCCGCGGGAGAGTCTGGACCTGGAAATCGTCAGAGCTAATCGAAAACCGAGCGTTTCGTGCTGCACGGAATTCAGCGGTCGTTTCATGGCCGAATCAGTTGCAACGAGCGATGGACGCCTGGCGCGCCGTCACAATGGCACTGTTCGACGCCTGCCGGGCGTCACCCCCTTTGGGGGACCGCGCGCTCGCCGTCGAGGAGAGGTTAGCTCCCGACCTTTTCCGCGCTTTCGGTGCTCTTGAAAATCCAGTGACGGTACAGAAAGTAATTCCAAACTGTTGTCAGAATGGTTGAAGTGGCCTTGCCGAACATGTACGACCAGCCCAGAGCGTCGAAGCCCGTCACGATGAGGTCGCTTACCAGGATGTTCACGACCACCAGGAGGATGTATTTCAGGGCACTTACGCCGCGATGGTTGGTCGCCTGAAAGGTAAATATTCGCTGAAGCAGGAAATTGAACACAAGGCTGACCAAGAAAGCGGCCGGCGTTGCAATCCAGAGCTCAACTCCAAGGACCTCATGGAGAAAGACCAGAAGGCCCAAATCAAGGGCAAACGAGAGGCCGCCGACGAAGAGGAATCTGACGAGCGAGGCGTTGGCGAGCCTGCGTAACATGCCCCGGGCTGAACGAGGATCTGGCGCCTCCTGCTCGCGCGGTTCCGACTCACGCAACGGTGAACTGGGCATTGTGTGGTGGTCCTCTCCCGGATGAAACGGAGAATCCCGACAATCAACAGCCGACCTCCAAGTATGGTTAAAAGTACCATGCGAACCTCTCTACTTCTTCGGCCAACGTCCAGCCTCCGGTCATTCGGTGGACGCCCCAGTCAGCTACGTGTCCTTCTCATTGCCTGGCTTCTGATTGGCGTAGCCGGGACCATCTGGAGTTTTGCATCGCCGCTCATGTCCATACCGGATGAGCCTGCCCATACCGTTAAGGCCGCCGCAGTGGCCAGAGGTCAACTCAGCGGAACCAACTCTGGCGTTCAAGGGGAACCTTTGACGGTCCAGGTCCCGGGATATATTGCACATCTGCACGAGTACAGTTGTTTCGCCCAACATTCGGATATCACTCCTGCCTGTTCCAAACCCATCAATGCGGCAGACCGCGGATGGACAACGGCGAAGACTTCTGCAGGCAACTACAACCCCGTTTACTACGGGATTGTAGGAATCGGCAGCCGCGGACTAAGCGGAGAGCCAGCACTGTACGCGATGCGACTTATCAGCACGTGGGTAACAGCTTTCTTTCTGGCATCCGTATTCAGTGCAGCTTCCTCGCTGCGCAGATTCCATATGCCAGTCGTGGCAGGAGCCATAGCACTGACCCCTGCAGTCTTATTCTTGGCGGGCTCAGTAAATCCGAACTCACTCGAAATAGCCGCCACGGCAGCGCTGTTCATGAACCTCTGCGCCGTATTCGAGCAGTCAGCCAGCAGGATGCGGATTCGCACGCTCAATGTAGTCACCGGGGCCGTGTCCGGAGTCCTGCTCGCCAATACGAGGCCCCTTGCCCTTCTATGGTTGGCGATAGCGGCCCTGGCTGCAGTTCTCTGCTACGGATTTCCTGCTCTTATCCGGGCCCTCAAGGAACGGCGGTTCTTAGCAGCCCTGAGTGCAGTCTTCCTTTCGTGTGTCTTCGCGTTATGGTGGGTCGTTTCGGCCAAGAGCTTCGACAGCCTGCTGGCCGGCCCGCCAATACCAGGGGACCAGGCAGCAGTGGCGATGCTCGACAAATCGATAATTTTTATGGTCGAGTATGTTGGAGTGCTCGGTTGGCTCGACACCATGCCGCCCCCGGGAGCACTTTACGCATGGGTGCTTGGGTTCGGCGTCATGCTCTTCCTGGCGTTTACGGCACGCCCTGTTCGAGGACGATGGGCAATGTTGCTGATGACACTCGCTGTCATAGCGGTCCCGACAGTGCTGCAAGCAAGTTCCAGTGACACTCTTGGATGGATCTGGCAGGGACGATACACATTGGCGATGGTCGTGACGATGCTTCTGGCCGCAGGTGTAACTATCAGATTCCGTCCTTTCAGGCTAACTCCTTGGCGGAAGTCAGCAATCCGGTGGGGCATCATCCTAGCGATACTTGCCCACGTCTACGTTTTCCTTGAAGGCCTCCGGCGCTACACGGTTGGCATTCGGGGCATCTACGTCAACTGGAGCGAAATGTTCGATCCAGAGTGGCAACCACCATTTTCCTGGCAAGGTCTAACGGTCGCTTACATTGTGGTCCTCTCCGTTGCTGGCGTTTGCCTCTACCGTCTGCTGACAACTCGCCTGACCCCTGCTCTCAGCGGCCGGACTACTTCCGAAAGTTAAGACGAGCGGCGCCCCCACAACAGTGGGGGCGCCGCATTCATGCAATCTGCCTGGGCTCAGCGGTCCAGGCCGAAGGTCTTCCGCCAGGCTTCCATGGAAACCAACTCCGGTAGTGCTGAGCGGTACGCCTCCGCCAATGACTCCCACGACTTATACAAGCGCGCGTGCTGGCTCCCGGCCCGCGCGAGCATGGCCCTCATCTTCCGCGGGTCCCGTTTGTACCATGAGGCCGCAGTCCCCTCCGCATTGGAGACCACAACGGAATCGTAGTGAGCCAGGCGGAACCAGCGATTGTCCACATGGGCTAGGTGGCTTTGCGGCCTTGCCAGGGCTTCTTCGGACGGCCGGCTAACCAGTTGGCGTGCCACCGTTGTCAGGCCCCACTTGACCATGTCCTTCTTGTGGGGCATCCCTATCCGGGACGCGGTGGACGGGCCGCCACCCAATGACGGCGCCGGGAAATCGTCAAGGTCCTCCCGCATCTGGGCGTCGGAGTATTCGGCCTGCATGCGAATGATCTCGGGCAGTTTGGTCGCCAGCGACGGGTGAAGATGCCCCGGCCCCTCGAACAAGTCCGCCATCGCCTTCAGGCGGCTTTCTTCGGTGAAGTACTGCATGGAGACAAGGTGCTTGATGTCGGATTGCAGGGACTCACGGATTACGCCGCCACCTTTGGCGTGCGGGCTGTGTAAGAGCGCCGTGATCAGCCTGTTGCGGCTATGGAAATACGCCTGCCACCCGACGAGGTCGTCCTTGTCAATCCACGAAATATGCCACAAAGCGGCCCCCGGGAGGGACACCGTGCGGATACCTGCCGCCCTGGCGCGAAGGCCATATTCCGAATCGTCCCACTTGAGGAACAGCGGAAGCGGCAGCCCGATTTCCCTGATGACTGACGTCGGGACCAGGCACATCCACCACCCGTTGTAATCAACATCAAAACGGCGATGCATCCACGGTGTCTGCCGAAGGTTCGACACGCTGAAATCGTGGCGCATCTGCATTTCCTGGTGGGGCTGATCAGGCGAAATGCGGTGGGCATCGATGATCTCACCCATCGAATACAAAGTGCTACGGCTGTAGAGGTCGAACATGTGCCCGCCAACAATCGTTGGCGTCTTGCAGTGGGCTGCAAATGACATCAGCCGTGCGATGCTCTCCGGCTCAAGGACGACATCATCGTCCAGCAACAGGACGTAGTCGCTGCCGTTCTCTACGGCCTCGTACATTCCGCGTGCGAATCCGCCGGAGCCGCCCAGGTTGGCCTGCTCAATGATGCGCAGCTTCTCGCCGAGCCGACTGGCCAATTCTTCGAATCCCGGTTGATCAGCGACCTTGTTCGTTCCCTGGTCGACGATCAGTACTTCATGCGCCAGGTCCAGAGCTTCAGGATGATCCGCGAGGATCCGGGCATTTGCAAGGCAAAAGTCCGGCTTGTTCATCGTCGTAACCTGAATTGTCACGCTTCGGGCCGGTCCCGCGGTTTGCGGGCCCTCCCAGCGCGCACGGTCCAGCACCAGATCCTCCTGGCTTGAGGCCAGGTCAAACCAATACCAGCCGCCATCCCCGAATGGCTTCAGCGACAGCAGGAACTCGGTAGAAGATTCCCCTTCGACCCTCGATCCGTCAACACGCTGAATGGTCCCCCGGGCATTGGACTTGTAGACGGAGATGGTCCCGTGGCCGCGGGTCTCTACGACGAGCCGCACCTCACGGACCTCGGTCCACCGCCGCCAATATCCTGCCGGGAAGGCGTTAAAGTACGTGCCCAACGAGAGCTGCTCCCCCGAACGCACCCTGATCGAGTGCCGGGACATAACGTCGTCAAAGTGCACCTCGCGTGGGCTTGAGCCAACGAGATGGAGTTTATCTTCCGTGCGCTTCGGGTTGCGGGCGAACTCATCGCTCTCATTAATGCGCACACCCGCTGCCGGGCCGGCGTCGGCGTAGAGCGACATCGTGTCCACGCCTGACTCCGGGGGGAATATCACCCTTTGGAGCGTCGCCCAGCCCGGCGCTTCACTCACGCGTCTACGCCTCCGCTTTCAAGCTTCGCTCCGCCTTCGAAATGAGGCCGAATCTGGTTGTCGAACATGGTCAAGGCTGAGCCTATGGCCATGTGCATATCGAGGTATTTGTACGTGCCAAGCCGTCCGCCAAAGAGAACATCCTTCTCCGCAGCAGCGAGGTCACGGTACTTCAGCAGGCGTTCCCGGTCTGTGGGCGTATTGATCGGGTAGTAGGGCTCGTCGCCCTTTTCTGCGGCACGCGAGAATTCGCGCATGACGACGGTCTTTTCCGTCTGGTAGTCGCGCTCGGGGTGGAAGTGACGGGGCTCAATGATCCGCGTGTAGGCCACCTCGGCGTCGTTGTAGTTGACCACCGACGTTCCCTGGAAATCGCCGACGTCGAGCACTTCCTTTTCGAAATCGATCGTGCGCCACGAGAGGTCGCCCTCTGCGAAGTCGAAGTATCGGTCCACCGGACCCGTGTAGATCACGGGGATGTTGCCGACGACCTTGTCCTTGCTGTATTCGTGCGACTCGTCGAAGAAGTCGGTGTTGAGCCGGACTTCGATGTTCGGGTGTTCCGCCATCTTTTCGATCCACGCCGTGTAACCGTTCGTGGGAAGGCCCTCGTACTTGTCGTTGAAGTACCGGTTGTCGTAGTTGTAGCGCACCGGGAGGCGGGAGATGATGCCCGCGGGCAGGTCCTTGGGATCGGTCTGCCACTGTTTGCCGGTGTAGTGCTTGATGAACGCCTCATAGAGCGGCCGTCCGATGAGCTGGATGCCCTTGTCGTTCAGGTTCTGCGGATCAGTTCCGGCGAGTTCGCCGGCCTGTTCCTGGATCAGGGCCTGCGCCTGGCCAGGTGTCAGGTTGGCGCGGAAGAACTGGTTGATAGTGGCCAGGTTGATGGGCAGGGAATAGACCTCGCCCTTGTGCACGCCGTAGACCTTGTGGACGTAGTTCGTGAAGGTGGTGAACCGGTTCACGTACTCCCATACACGCTCGTTGGAGGTGTGGAACAGGTGGGCGCCGTAGCGGTGCACCTCGATCCCGGTCTGTTCTTCCTTTTCGCTGTACGCGTTCCCACCGATGTGGTGGCGGCGGTCGAGGACGACCACCTTCAAGCCGAGCTCAGTGGCGGCCTGTTCTGCGATTGTCAGGCCGAAAAAGCCAGACCCTACGATGACGAGGTCAGCGGTCACAAAATCTCCTGGTTCGAATGCGGGCAGCGCAATGTTGCGCATTGTCTGCTGCACCAGCCTACCCGAGACCCCCTCGTGACCTACTAATCCGGCAGCTCAGTCCTTGTCCACATACGGCACCTCGCCCCACGACACCATCCCGCGTGATGGCTAGCTTGGAGACAAGCTGACCGTTAGGACTTCACATCATGCCGCTGCACTGCACGCTCGTTCGGAGCCCGGGCGCAGCTCTCCAGGAACCACCCGTGGAGCTGACCATCGAGGGTCCACACGGGGCTGCCGGTGCGGAACTGCAGGCCGCGCTGACGGCAAGCTTCGGGACCGGGATTGTGTCTGTCGCCGGCGAGCACGTCGCTGACCTCAGGCTCGGACAGCCTCCGCTTGTCAACGGAGCCACGCTCGTCGACGGGGCGGACCTGAAGGAGCGCAGGTCCCGGCAGCGCACCTCCGAGCCTCCGGCGTCACTGGCATTGGCCGTCCACAGCGGTGCCGGCGCGGGGACAATTGTGCCGCTGCGGCGCGGCACGTACACCATCGGCCGCAGCAATGCCGACATTCTCATCCCAGACGCCGACGTTTCGCGGGCCCACGCACACCTGGTGGTCACCGAGACAGCCATCACGATTGTTGATCTGGACAGCGCCAACGGCACCGATGTGGATGGCGAGCGCCTGCGGAATGCCGTGATTTCGACGGGCTCCACCATTCGTTGCGGCAACTCCACAATGTCGTTGATGTTCCTTGAGCGTTCGGGTGACGGCATGGCGGACGCGGGGATGGATGTCCACGAGCCGTTGGTTATCAGCCGGCGCGACGATCCCACGAACCGCGCGGCGCTGCTTCTGACGGCTGTGCTGCCGGTGGTCATTGGCGTGGGGCTTGCCGTCGTGACCGGAATGTGGATGTTCCTGGCTTTCACGGCCGTCTCGGCGATCTCCATCCTGGTGCCGGTGATCGGCGGGCGCCGGCAACGCTGCGAACTCGCTGCCGCGGTCAGGGCCGCGGTCACCCAGGACCAGGAACGACGACGGCGGGCCGCGCCGCCGCTCTCGGACCTGACCATCGGGGATACAACAGGTAGGGGCCGGGCCGGGCCGCGCACCAACGAGGGCATCTGGCTGCGGCTGGGCCAGGCAATCCAGCCGGCCAACCTCCGGTTCGAGCCCACGGATCCGGGCCGCGCTGTCCCTTCAGCCGGCATGCTGCCACTCACGTTGAGTCCGGCCAGACCCCTCACCAGCATCCGCGGGCCACGCGCCGCCGTCGACGGGCTGGTGCGCTCATTCCTGATGCAGATTGCCGGTTATCCGCTGGGCCGGAATACCCGGGTGGTCGTCCATGGCAAGGCGGAGCAGCTCCCCCTGGCCGCACGGTATCTGGACGGCGTCACCCTTTCCAGTAACTCAAGTACTCTCGGGACCCTGCTTAAGCGAGGCTTCGGACCTGCTCATGGACACGGCCTGCTCCTTCTTATGGACGGCACGGAGTCCTCGGCCAGGATCACAGCAACGGCCTTGGAACACGGGTGGCAGGTCATCCATGCCCCCGAAGGCGGGTCCGCGCCGACCAATGCTGACGTGGAACTCGGTGAACGCTCGTCTGTGTTCAATGACGGTGACGAAAGGATCCGATTCGCTCCTGATCTGGCGCCCGTTGACGTCTTCAACAGGTTTTGCCGTCGACTGGCGCGGGAGGCAAACCAGCCCGTCGGTGCGGGACGGTCCATCCCCACATCCTGCCGGCTCGCAGAGCTGCTCCCCCACTCCACGCCCGAAACATCCAGGCGATGGTCAGCAAACAACAGCTTGCCCGGGCTTGCCGTTCCCATCGGGCGCGGTCTTGAGGGTGTCCGGACACTCGATCTCCAAAACGACGGACCCCACCTGCTGGTCGCCGGGACCACTGGCTCAGGAAAATCCGAACTCCTGCGCAGCATCACGGTTGCTCTCGCCCTCAGCTACGCGCCGGACCGCATCAACTTCCTCTTTGTGGATTTCAAGGGCGGCTCCGGACTCGGACCCCTGACCGGGCTCCCGCACTGTGTGGGTATGCTCACCGACCTGAGCAGCCATGAGCTCGAACGCGCCCTGCAGTCCCTCCGCGCCGAGATCAAATTCCGGGAACAGAGCCTTGCGGCAGTTCAGGCACCGGACCTGACGTCATTCCGGGCAACGTCGGCGGGGCGCGCGTCGCCGCTCCCCCATCTTGTAATTGTCATAGATGAATTCCGGATGCTGGTGGAGGATGCTCCCGAATCGCTCCGGGAATTGATGAGGATCGCCGCCATCGGCCGTTCCCTGGGCATCCACCTGATCATGGCCACACAACGGCCCCAGGGCGCGCTGACGGCCGACATCCGCGCCAACGTCACCACTAGCATCGCGTTGCGCGTCCAGTCGGAGATGGAATCCGTGGACATCATCAATTCGAAAGCCGCGGCCGGGATCAGCGTCGATACTCCGGGCCGGGCTTACCTGGCCCGCGGAACGGAGGCTCCGCTGGAGTTTCAGGCCGGATCCCTGACAGCCGGAGCCATCCGATCCGAACCCGCCGGAATCTCGGTATGGTTGGCCTCCGAGTACATCGATGCCCCTGCAGTGCTGGGGGGTTCCGGATCCGCCAGGCACGAACCGACGCCTGCCGAGGCAACCGCCCCGTTGATAGCTTCCATGTCCGCGTTGTGGGAGACCATGAACCGTCCGGCCATCCGGAAGCCGATTGCTGCACCGCTCCCCTGTCTCCTCCCCGAACCTGCAGGCTCGTCTACCCCCGGGACCGCAGAAGGCGACGCTGACGACGACGATGGCGCCAGTGACAGGACCAAGGCCGACGCCGGTGCCACCAGCTGGTCCGTGACGCTCGGCCTGATGGACCTGCCCGCCGAACAGCGAACCGCACCCTTGATCTGGGAACCTGCCGGCCACGGACACCTGGCCCTTGTTGGCGGACCTGAATCCGGAGTGCCCGAGGCCATCCGGCTGGCAGTCCTCGGCTTGGCATCCCATGCCCGGGAATCCCACTTGTATGTGCTGGACCCGGACAGTTCGTTCGTGGGGTTGGTTTCCCACTGCCGGGTGGGCGCCACGGCAGGACTGCACGAGCTTCGCCGTGCCGTACGCATCCTGGAGCGTCTGGCACGGGAGCAGTCACTCCGGCTGGGACGTCCCGCCGCTGACGACGACATACCGCTCGTGCTCGTGATCGCTGGCTGGGGATCCTGGCTCTCGGCCTTACGTGCCGGGCCGTTGGCGTGGGCCGAAGACGTTCTCCATGACCTTGTCCGGGATGGAAACCGGGCCGGTATCACGGTGATCATCTCGGGACAGCGGGAACTGGTCACTTCCAGGTTCTTCGCAGCCATTCCCAACCGGGTGTACTTCCCGACCGGATCCAGCGACGACAGCCGGATTGCCTGGCCGAAACTGCCTCTGACAGCGCCCGCGGTGGGAAGGGCCGTCGCTGTGGGCGCGCTGTCGGGTGGAAGAACTACAGTCTGCCAGTTCTACACGGCTGCCGGCGCTGAGGCCGCAGATCCGGGGGTAGCCCAAGCGCCGGAGCCCTCCCTGCGGCGTCGACCATTCCGAGTGGAGCCCCTGCCGGCCGTGGTTCCGGCGGCCCAGATCCTGAACCGGGCGGCCCCTCAGATCCCGGCTGAACTGGAAGGCAGGATCCCGCCGGGGCAGCGCGTCCTCCGCATCGGCGTGGGCGGCGACGAACTTGACCTGATATCCGTCCGGGCGCCTGCGGGTGGAGTGCTGGCCGTGCTGGGCGGCACCTCGTCTGGCAAGTCGTCTTTTCTCCGGCTCCTGCCAAAGGTCAACCCTGAAGCAGGACCGTGGCTTATGCCGGAGCAGGACACCGACCCGGGTGCCTATTGGTCCGGGATCCTGCGCCAAGCCACCACGGGTGGTCTGGAACGGAACTCGGTGGCATTGGTTGACAATGCGGACCTGTTGCCGCAGGACGTCACCCGTGACCTTGCCGACCTCAACACGCTTGGAATCACGGTGCTTATGACCGTGGGATACAGTCCGATACTCGCCCAGCGGGTTCCACTGGCGCTCCAGGCACGCAACTTGGGCTGCGGCATCCTGATCGCGCCCCGGACCTTTATGGACGGCGACCTCTTAGGGGTCCGCTTCGAGACGGAACCCAACCCGCCACCGGGACGGAGCGTTCTCATCCAGAACGGCCGCGCCACCGCCGTCCAGCTAGGCTGGGTACCGCCGGATCAGTCGAAGGACGGATTGGCCGCCTAAAGTGCCGGTGGTGCCTAGAACGCCGGAGGCGAATCGGCTGTCCGGGATGCGTAGCTGATGACGCGTCTGTCGAACAGGAGCACTATGGCCGCAAGCGCCGGCACCACCATGGCGATCCCCGCCCAAATGACGCCGCCGGTAAGGGTCGGGACGCCGATAGTAAGGACAAACAGCTGGGCGACCACCGCCGCTGCCCTCGTCCACCGGCGGCCACGGAAGAGGAAGTGCCCCACCGAATAGAGCCAGGCCGAGAGAGCGAGCAAGAGGACCAATGTAAATACGGCTCCCCAAAAAGACAGGACCGGTGCACCGGTCAGGAGTTCGTAGCCGTACCAGGCGGCGGCAACCAATAGCGCGGTGGCCTCAGCGGCAACAACAAGAGCTATCGCCACAATGCCGCGCGGGCGCGTGGATGGCGACGGATCTGCAGGGTTCGTGGGGGGTCTTGACACACTGGCACCCTACCGGAGATAGTCGGACAGTGGCGGGGGTCGGCAATGCCCGTGTGATGTATCGCTCAGCTATCCGGGGATTTCAAGCTGTATTACCCCTTGTTTACACAGCGTTAACATGACAGGCTTGACTGAGATGACCAAGGGGGCCCCTCAGGGCCCTTTTCCTTTGTAGCTACTAGTGAATTATTTCACAAAGAGCTTTTCCCAGAATTGGAGCAACTGATCAGCATGGATTGGCGTAACCGCGCGGCGTGCCTCGACAAGGACCCGGAACTGTTTTTCCCCGTAGGAAACACAGGGCCTGCCCTCCTCCAGATTGAGGAAGCCAAAAGCGTTTGCCGCCGCTGCCCCGTCGTTGACACGTGCCTCCAGTGGGCTCTCGAGTCCGGCCAGGACGCCGGCGTCTGGGGCGGCATGAGCGAAGACGAACGCCGCGCCCTTAAGCGCCGCGCCGCACGCGCCCGCCGCGCCTCCTAGGCTCGGTCCTTAAGCCCTAGCACCAACAGCCTCACACAACGATGGCCGCAACCCTTCCGGGTTGCGGCCATCGGCTGTTAAGTCACGTGCAAGGTCCCCGGGCTACCTGGCCGCCAGGCTGAGGCGGATCTGGACAGCCGTTCCGCCGCCGTCGCGCGGGTGCCACGCGATGGTGCCGCCCAGCTCACTGGTGACCAGCGTGCGGACAATCTGCAGCCCCAGCCCCTCGACGTGCGGAGTGTCCGGCAGCCCCACACCGTCGTCGGCAATAGTGACGGTCAGCAGTTCCTCGCCGTCTTCCTCCTCGGAACGGTCCGCGATGAGCCACACGGTGCCCGTACGTCCTTCGAGCCCGTGCTCGACGGCGTTGGTCACCAGTTCATTAATGACCAGTGCCAGCGGGGTGGCGAAGTCGCTGGGCAGTTCCCCGAACAGTCCGGACCGCTCGGTCTTGACCTGCTGCGATGGCGAGGCGACCTCTGCGGAAAGCCTGAACTGGCGGCCGATCAGCTCGTCGAAGTCAACGCTCTGCGCCAATCCCTGTGAAAGAGTCTCGTGGACCAGCGCGATGGTGGCCACGCGCCGCATCGCCTGCTCCAGGCCCTGCTTGGCCTCGTCGCTGACCATCCGGCGGGACTGCATACGCAGCAGGGCTGCAACGGTCTGCAGGTTGTTTTTCACCCTGTGATGGATCTCGCGGATGGTCGCATCCTTGGTAACGAGTTCCATCTCCCGCCGCCGCAGTTCGGACACGTCCCGGCACAGCACCAGCGCACCAAAGCGCTGCTGCTCATCCCGCAGCGGGATGGCCCGCAGCGACAGGCTCACACCACGGGATTCAATCTCACTACGCCACGGCATCCGCCCCGTCACCACCAGCGGCAGCGTCTCGTCAACCAGCCGCCGGTCCTTCAGCAGGCCGGCGGTCACCTCGGCCAGGGAACGGCCTTCCAGCGACTCGCCGTCGCCCAGCCGCCGGAAAGCCGACACCCCGTTGGGGCTTGCGTACTGCACAATTCCTTCGGCATCGAGCCTGATCAGGCCGTCCCCCACACGAGGCGCGCCGCGGCGCGAACCGGTGGGCGAGGCAAAATCAGGCCACAGGCCAAGCGTTCCCATCCGGAGGAGATCGTAGGCGCACTGCCGGTACGTCAGCTCCAGGCGGGACGGCATCCGGGAACTGGACAGGTCCATGTGGGTGGTCACCACAGCCAGGGTGCGGCCGTTGCGGACCATCGGCACAGCCTCCACCCGCAACGCCATGTCAGTGCTCCAGTTGGTCTCGCTGGACCGCTCTATGGCACGGCTGCTCCAGGCCTTGTCCACGAGCGGCTGCAGGTCCTGCCGGATGGGCTCGCCCACAAAGTCGCCGTGGAACACGGTGTGCGTGGTGGACGGCCTGACGTGCGCCAGCGCCACATAGCCGTGATCCGGGTGCGGGAACCACAACGCCAGGTCGGCGAACGCCAGGTCAGCGACCATCTGCCAGTCGCCCACCAGGAGGTGCAGCCATTCGGCATCGCCCGGCCCGAAATCAGCGTGTTCCCTGATGGGGTCCGTAAAGATTGCCACTGCACCTCCAGTTACGACGCCGGGATTCCTAGCGTCGGACGATTGACCTCAAGAGCCTCAATGCTACCGACAGTGAGGCCATGTCGTCGGCCTCGAGCGAGTTGACCTCGTCAAACATGCTCTTTGCCCTGCCCAGCTGCTCGGCATTCTGGCGTTCCCAGTCCTTCAGCCTGTCCTCCGCGGAGTCCCCGGACGCCGTCGACTCGAGTACCGCCGTCGTCATGTCCGAGACGGTGGAATAGAGGTCATCCCGGAGTGCGGCCCTGGCCAGTGCCTGCCACCTGTCCTGGCGCGGCAGGCTGCTGATCCGTTCCAGCAGCGAGTCAGCGTGGAAGCGGTTGAACACTGTGTAGTAAACGGCAGCAATCTCCTCCACCGGCTCCTTACGGGCATGCACGATCGTGGCGATGTCCAGCAGGACAAAGCTCTCGAAGAGCTCCGCCCACCGGAAGGCAAGCCCATCCGGAAGTTCCCAGGCACGCGCGGTCTCCAGCCAGTCCGCAACGCGGTCACGGTCATCACCACGCAGGTAGTCCAGGAGCCGGGCCCGCATCGGGTCCAGGAGCGGCTTGAACTCGGCCACGGTGTCCGCGATGGGCCGGGACGTGCCGCCCTGCGCCAGCAGCCACCGGACAGCGCGGTCCAGCAGACGCCGGATGTCCAGGTGGACGGTGCTCCAGTGCTCTGTGGGGAACGACGCCGGCAGGCTGTTCAGCTCCCCCACCATGGTGTTGAGGTCGAAAATCTCGCGGAGCGCCACAAATGCCTTGGCCACAGCCACTTCCGTGGCCGAGGTTTCCTCCATGGTCCGGAAGGCGAACGTGATGCCGCCCAGGTTGATCATGTCGTTGGCCACCACCGTGGCAATGATCTCGCGCCGTAGCGGATGAGTGTCCAGCTCGGCGTCGAACCGTTCGCGCAGCTGCTGCGGGAAGTACGCCCGCAGCGTCCCGCGGAACCACGGATCGTCCGCAAGGTCGCTGTCACGCAGCGCCGAGGCCAGCTCGATCTTCGCGTAGGCCGCCAGCACCGAGAGCTCCGGTGACGTCAGCCCTTGGCCCTGGCCCAGCCGCTCCCGCAGGGTTTCGGTGCTGGGCAGGGCTTCAAGGTCACGCTTCAGGTCAGCCGACTTTTCCAGCCAGTCCATGAGTCGCTCATAGCTGGGACTCCACTCGGCCACCCGCATCCGGTCGTTCAGGAGCAGGATGTTCTGGTCCACGTTGTCCTCGAGGACCAGCCGCCCTACCTCGTCCGTCATGGAGGCGAGGAAGCCGGCCCGCTCCTGCGGGGTCAGCTTGTCCGCAGCCACCATCCGGTCTACAAAGATCTTGATGTTCACTTCATGGTCGGAGCAGTCGACGCCGGCCGAGTTGTCGATCGCGTCGGTGTTCAGGATGACCCCTTGCAGGGCAGCTTCGATGCGGCCGCGCTGCGTCATGCCCAGGTTTCCGCCTTCGCCAACCACCTTGACCCGCAGGTCCTTGCCGTCCACGCGAATGCTGTCGTTGGCCTTGTCACCCACGGAGGCGTTGGACTCGGTGCTGGCCTTGACGTACGTTCCGATCCCGCCGTTATAGAGCAGGTCTGCGGGGGCGAGCAGGATAGCGCGGAGAAGCTCCGGCGGGCTGAGTTCGGTGGTCGCCTCGGGCAGGCCCAGGGCCGCCCGGACCTGCCGCGAGACCGGAATGGACTTGGCCTGGCGGGCGTACACGCCGCCGCCTTCGCTGATGAGGGATTTGTCGTAGTCGTCCCACGAGGACCGCGGCAGTTCGAACAGCCTCCGGCGTTCCACGAACGACGATTCCGTTTCAGGTGCGGGGTCAAGGAAGATGTGCCGGTGGTCGAACGCTGCCAGCAGCCGGATATGCCGGGACAGGAGCATGCCGTTGCCAAACACATCGCCTGACATGTCGCCCACGCCCACCACGCTGAACGGCTGGGTCTGGGTATCGACGTCGAGCTCGCTGAAGTGACGTTTGACCGACTCCCAGGCGCCACGTGCCGTGATGCCCATGGCCTTGTGGTCGTAACCCACCGAACCTCCGGAGGCGAACGCGTCACCGAGCCAGAACCCGTATTCTGCGGCCAGCCCGTTGGCAATATCCGAGAACGTGGCCGTCCCCTTGTCCGCCGCCACCACAAGGTAGGAATCGTCGTCGTCGTGCCTGACAACGTCCGACGGCGGCACTACAGTTTCGCCCTCAGCTCCGGTGACGAGGTTGTCAGTGAGGTCCAGCAGGCCCCGGATGAACGTCTTGTAGCTTTCAACACCCTCCGCCATCCAGGCGGCACGGTCCGCGGCAGGATCAGGCAGCCGCTTGGCGAAGAAGCCGCCCTTGGCCCCGGTGGGAACGATGACCGCGTTCTTGACGGTCTGCGCCTTCACCAGGCCAAGGATCTCCGTCCGGAAATCCTCGCGCCGGTCAGACCAGCGCAGGCCGCCGCGGGCCACCTTGCCGAAGCGAAGGTGGACGCCCTCAACCCGCGGGGAGTAGACCCAGATTTCGAACATCGGCCGCGGGAAAGGCAGGCCCTCAATCCGGGCAGGATCGAGCTTGAAGCTCAGGTGCGTCTTGTACTGGAAGTAGTTGGTGCGGAGGGTCGCCTCGATCAGGTTCGCCAATGTCCGCAGCACACGGTCGGCGTCGAGCGTTGCCACCTCTTCAATGGCAGCTGACAGCTCGCCGCGGACTTTCTCCTGCGCCGCAAGGCGCTCAGTCCCGCTCAGGGCGGGATCGAACCGGGCCGCGAAAAGAGCCGTCAGGGCCTTGGTGACATCGGGATTGGCGAGCAGCGTGTCCGCCATGAAGCCCACCGAGTTGGTATTTCCCATCTGCCGCATGTACCGGGCATAGGCCCGCAGGACAGTGATCTGACGCCACTGCATGCCCTCACGCAGCACCAGCCGGTCAAAACTGTCCGACTCAACGGCGCCGGATACGGCGGCACCGAACGAGTCAGCCAGCAGCTGTCCCGTGGCCAGCGGATCAATGCCGGCAGGGTATTTCAGCCCGAGGTCATAGAGGAAGAAGTCCCGCTGGTCAGCCGTCTCGATCTCAAAGGGCCGCTCATCCAGCACCTCGAGTCCCAGATTGTGGAAGAACGGCAGGATCTGGCTCAGGCTCTTGGGCTCCAGCATGTACAGCTTGACGCGGGCATCCTCCTCCAGGACTTCACCGGCGCCCTTGGGCAAGTACACATGGACGCCCGGCCGTTCCTGCCTGGCACCGGCCGTGCGCTCGGCTTCAGCCCCGTATTTCTCGAACCGGGCGATGTCCTCCAGCGCGTCTTCGACCTCGTAATCCACCCGGTAGCCGGCCGGAAAAGCCTCCGACCAGATCGCGGCAAGCTCCTTCGCCTGCTCATCGGCGCCGCGTTCCCGCAGGACTTCAGCGATGCCCTCACTCCACGAACGGGCTGCCCGGACCAGCCGCGCTTCAAGCTCATCGGCGTTGAAGTGGCTGACCTCGCTGCCCTTGGGCAGGCGGATCCGGAAGAACAGCCGGGCGAGGGCCGATTCGGTCATCCGCGCTTCGTAGTCGATGGACTCAGCCTTGAACGTGGTCCGTAATTCTTCCTCGATGCGGAGCCGGACATTGGTGGTGTACCGGTCACGCGGAAGGTAGACCACCGCGGACATAAAACGGCCGTAAATGTCCGGCCGGAGGAACAGCCGGGTCCGCCGCCGCTCCTGCAATCTCTGGATGCCGGTGGCGGTGGCCGCCAGGTCCTCGGTCTCGATCTGGAACAGCTCGTCGCGGGGGTACGTCTCCAGTATCCCCAAAAGGTCCTTGCCGGAGTGTGAGTCCGGCGGGAAGCCGGCATTGCCCAGCACGGCGTCCACTTTTTCGCGCACAACGGGGATGTTCCGGACGGATCCGGCGTAGGCACTGGTTGCGAACAGGCCGATGAAGCGGCGCTCGCCGTTGACGTTGCCGGCCGCGTCAAAACTCTTTACGCCGATGTAGTCAAGGTATGCGGGGCGGTGGACGGTGGACCGTGAGTTTGCCTTGGTGATCACCAGCGCCCGCTTTTCGCGGGCCTTTTTTCGGCCGGCGTCGGTGAGGTGCTGCATATGCGGCGCGCCCGGCTTCGCCCGGAGCAGTCCGAGGCCGCTGTCCTCACGCAGTTCCAACACATCTTCACCGTCGACGGTAACGAGGTCGTACTCACGGTATCCAAGGAAAGTGAAGTTGCCGTCGTCGAGCCAGCGCAGAAGATCCTGCGCCTGCCGCAGTTCGGCAATCTGGGCCGGGTGGGACACCTGGTCCAGGCTCGCGGCAATTTGTTGGGCCTTGTTGCGCATCTTGGGCCAGTCTTCGACGGCGGCGCGCACGTCTCCCAGGATGCGGTCCAGCCCGTCCAGCAACGCCGCCTTGGCCTCGTCGGAGACGCGGTTGATTTCCACGGCGATCCATGACTCCATGTGGGAGGCGTTTTCGCCCTGCGCGATGAGGTGCGACAGCATGGGCATCGCTGCCGTATCACCGCTGGACAGACCGATGTGGGAGGGGACGCGGTCAACTTTAACCAGCTGCCCCGTTTCCCGGTTCCGGGTCACCACGAACAGCGGATGAAGCACAAGCCCGATGGCGGCGTTCTGACGCACAAGCTCGGCGTTGACCGAGTCGACAAGGAAAGGCATATCATCCGTGACGACATAGACGACGCTGCTGTCCGCCTCGTTAACGATGGAAACCTGCGCCTGGCCCGGCTGCCGGTTCGCGGCCACACCCCGGTGGGTTTCCGCTCGGCTGGCCAGCGCCTCCGGGGAATAGGTCCGGGCATCCTCTTCGGCCAGATGCTGGTAGTAGTCCGCGAGGAATCCCTCCCGGTCACCAATGGCCAAGGCTTGATCCTCCACGCTGGATCCAGACGACATCAACAAACGCCTCCATCACAAGTTTGATGCTGCACCGTCGCAGCTCCTACGGCGAGCCTAACCCTTTCGGCGACGCCTCGGTGTGGAAGAAAATACAGAGGATCGTGAAGATCGCTGGACAGGTGCACAAACCAATTCAGCGATCGCCTGCCTGAGCTTGGAATCCGGCGCCGTTTCGAGCAGCAGCGAGCCGCCGAGCAGCGCCGCATCAGCTGCGGGGCTGTCCGCCGGCAGGAAGACCGCGATCTGCGACGACGGCCCATACCGTTCCCACGCATCCTTCAGCTGGCGTTCCGGGGACCTCCCCACCGCCGCCGCCCGGACCTTGTTCATCACCACAACAGGCGACGCCTGCGGGACTGCCAACTCAAGCTCCGCGAGTCCGCGGACCAGCCGGGGAACCCCCACCGGATCGGCGGCCCCCACGGCATAGACGGTGTCCGCCAGTTCCAGGGTCCGCAAGGTCGCGGCATTCCGGCGCGGAGCCATCGTGTCGAAGCTGAGTTCCTCGTCCGCCTCCAGGCAGAAGCCGGTGTCCACAACCACGACGTCGGCAACCTCCTTCGCGCGCTCCAGCACCAGCGACAGGGCTGCTGCCCGTAGTTCGGTCCACCTGTCCGCCCGGGTGATCCCGGTCAGGACTCGGAAAGTTCCAAGCTTGGTGGTGACCGGTGTGGCCACCTTCAGCAGCGCATCGGCGTCGAGCAGTCCCTGGTCCGCAAGCCGGCAGGCCTGCGCGATCCCCGCAGATTCATCCAGCAGGCCAAGGACTGCGGCGATACTGGCCCCGTAACTGTCGGCGTCGACGAGGAGCACGGATTTCCCATCCGCAGCCAGTTCCCCTGCGATGTTGGCCGCGACGAAGGTCCGGCCGGGTGAACCGGCGGGACCCCACACGGCAATGATCTTGCCCTCCCCGGAGGCCGGCGGCACGTCCGCCTGGTCTGCGGGACGCTGACGCAACGCAGCGCTGGTGTCCCCCAGCCCGCTCCCGAACGTTGCATCCCTGGCGGTGCCTGTCAGCTGGGCAACGGCCTCGGCAATCCTGCCGGCCAGGGCGGCGGACTCTACGCCGGTCAGTGCGGAGGCCACACCGATCCCGCGCAGCCTGGCAGCCTCGTCGGCGTCATCCGTGAGGGCGATGATCGCCACGCCCACGGCACCGAGCCGATCAACGAGCGAAGCAGTCAGGCCCTCGCAGCCGTCGGCCACAACCGCGGCCCGTGCCAGGCCGCTCTGGCAGGCCGCCAGCAGTTCCGTCAGTTCGGTGCAGCGACGGACCACCGTGACCGGACCATGGAGCCGCTCCAACCCGCCCACCACGTCCTCGCGGGCCTGGCCCACGGTGACCACGGGGATGCTCATGAGGCCCCGCCCGGGTTCCACACCACTGAAATCTTGGCCTGGTTCGCCTGCGCGCCGAGGATGGCCGGCATCTGGCCGTCGGCAACCAGCACCATCAGCACCGTATTGCGGGAGGACCCCAAAGCCGTCGAGCCGGCGGTCACCTGTGCAATTTCCGCGCCGGGCAGCAGGAGCTTCGGCTCACTGAAGCCGTTGCGGGCATCCGGCAAGGCAACCCAGACGTCCACCCGGGTCCCGGCAACCGCCTGCGGCGGCAGTGCCTCCTCAATGGTCACGGCCACGGGCTTGCGGTCCAACGAATCCACAGTGGCCAGACTTTCCTTGGGCACCAATTGGTTCTTGCCGATTCTTTGGACTGCGACCAACCCGTCGGGGAGCCCTGCTTCAACGGTGACGTAATGCTGTTCGGTCTCACCCAGGCGGACCTTGGCCCGGACCACATTGTCCGTGGTCAGCTTCTCACCCACCGCAATGGAGTCCCGGGCGGCGTAAACCTCGGTGGTCTGATCAGCGCTGCCAACCAGCGAGATCACTCCCACCACCGATGCCAGGACCAGCAGCACGCCAACCAGCAGCCGGGGATCCTTCCACGACGGCGGTTTCAGCCTGGCACCTGTAGTAACAGCATCGTGGCTCATGCTCTTCTCCCCCTAGCTCCGGTCCAGGCGGCTGGCTGCGTCCGGACACCTCATTGTTACGGCATGGACCCCGGAACAAAAGTCAAAAGACCAAACAACATCAAACTGTGGATAACCGCACCAGATGACGCCTTCAATGGCAAAATGGAGCTATGCCCAGATTCCTGACTCTCGCCGATGTTGCTGAACAGCTGCAAATCAACTCGCCGGCGGCCTATGCCTTGGTCCGCAGCGGAGAACTGAAGGCCATCCAGGTGGGTGGGCGCGGGCAGTGGCGCGTCGAGGAAAAGATGCTGGAGCAATACATCGAAGAGCGCTACGCCGAGGCCAGCCGCATGATCCAGGAAGCCAAAGCCAAGCAAGGCTGATCCGGCCCGCGGCTACAGTTCCCCTGCACTCCGTGACCGCAGGGCACCCAGCGCCCCAAACGGAATCGTGGCTACCTGCCGGACCTGTGATGCCCGCCGGGACTCCCCGGGACTGACCAGCGCCAGGTCCAAAAAGTCACTGCCCACCCGGTCGATGACTCCGGCCAGCCCGATATCCCTTTCCGGCGCGTGGCGCAGAGTGACTGCAAGTTCGGCCCGGTCCCGCGCCAGGCCCCGCAGCGCATGCGCCAATCCGATCCGGCGCCGCACCTGCGAAGTCTCGGCCACGGAGCCGCGGCCAAGGCCCGCATAGCGTGCCACCGCACCGTACGGGACCAGGACCTGGTGACGCAACTCGTTCAGGACCAGCGCATCGGCGCCGGCATGGCTCAGGGTTCCTTCGAAGGCGCGCCCACACGCAAGGTACACGGCCACGTGGCTATTCAGGGAACCCCGCAAGCGGTCAGCCAGAGCGACGGAGGCTGTTTCCGCTCTTGCCCGCTCAGAGATCTCGGCATCGACGGCCAGCCGCTCGCCCTCGGCGAACTGTGCCTCCATATCACTGAACAGAGCATCCCAACGCATGGGGCCAAGCGTAGGGTGCGGGTTTGTTCGCGGTCAATTCACCAACGACTTCACTCCAGTCTCTGGACAAATCCAGCACAGCTGCGTCAAACTGAATCTAAGTTCATCAAACGGCATCAAACAGCATCAAACATGAGATAGGAACATCATGACGGCAGCTACAGCACGTGGGCTCCGGGCAGACGCCGTCATGGCGGCGTCCATCCTCCTGTTGGGATTCTTCCTCTGCGTTGCCGGCGGTGGCATGGTGGGTCGATGGCAACTGTCCACAGCACGCCGGCAAGGCCCGGACCTCGATGACCTACTTGGTGCCGTGGCTGTCGCCGCTGGGCTGGCCATCGTGGCGTGGTGGATCTTCTCGATGGTTTTGGCGTCAGCGGCTGCCGTCCTGGGCAGGTGCGGCAGGCGGCGGGCCGCCGACAGGGCCGGCAAGTGCAGCCCGGCATTTATGCGCCGGCTCGCTGTGGCCGCACTGTCGGTGCAACTGCTGTCGGCACCGCTGGCTCACGCAGCCGTCCCACCGGCCGGACCCGCCTGGGTACCCACGCAGGAAGTGGCGGTCCAGGACGTACCGGTCCACGGCGCAGCCATCCAGGCCCAGTGGTCTCCCACAAGCGGCCACCGGCAGCTCCCGGAACCGGAGGGCAAAAACCCCGCAGACACGGGAGGACAGACCACCGAAACTCCTGCGGCGGCGGTCCGGCCAGACTGGCGTCCCAGCAGGCCGGTCCCGGACCCCGGCCTGCTGGCGGCCCAGCCCGTCCGGGCGGAACAGGGCCCACCGGCGCCATTGAGTGAGGTCACGGTACTGGCGGGCGACACACTCTGGGACATCGCCTCCCGCCACTTGGGCCCGGCGGCTTCGGATGTGGATGTCGCCTTGCACTGGCCCCGCTGGTACGAGGTCAACAAATCCCGGATCGGCGAAAGCCCGCATGTCCTGCTGCCCGGGCAGATTTTGAAAGCACCTTCCACGGCCTAACCGACGTTCCGATATTCATCAGCTCACGATCAAGGGGAATCACATGTACGCAGTTACGCCAATCCGCTCCGCCACGGTCAACCCGGGCGGCGCGGCAGCAGTCCGTCAGGTTCCTCCGCGCACCACTACCGCGCCGGTCGTGCCGCTGCGTGCGGCAGACGAAGCCTCCGAAATCCTGGCGATCACACGCAGTACCGTGCAGGCGGCCATGGAAGTCCTCGCCGGCATCCGGCCGATCCACCAGCTCGCCCGCCGTCTGGATCCGCGCTGCCTCGCCGTGCTGCAGCACCGTGCGGCCTTGATCCGCCGCGAACAGTCGCGCTCTGCCTCGCCGTCCCTGGCCCGGCTGCACAAGAACTCCATCGTGCGTTCAGTCCGCGCCTGCGAGGTCGCCCCGGGCATCTATGAGGCAAGCGCCGTGGTGGTTGATGACATCCGGGCACGGGCTGTAGCGGTCCGGCTTGAGCGCAGCAAGCAGGTCTGGCGCGTGACCGAGTTTATGGTCGGCTGAGCCGCTTGCCCACGAATGCAGAAGTGCCCGGAGCTGAGGCTCCGGGCACTTCCAGTGTCGAACTATTTCAGTGACGATCTATTGCAGTGCCGACCTATGGCTGATCAGGCTCGATCCCTGCTGTCAGCGGCGCTTTTTCCTGGCCGGACGCTTGGTGGCGTCCTGCGCTGCAGCCTTTGCGGGATTTCCGGACCGTGAAGAGACACGACCCTCCACCCGGGTCTGGGATGCGCCGTCTTCGCCGGGAGCCGTGTACTGCAGCTGGGCCGGCTTCTCCGGCGCCTCCAGGCCGGCAGCGCGGATCTGCGGCTCAACGTGCTCGGTGTGGCCACCTGCTGCGTCGGGCACCACCACATCCTGGGCCGGAGTCACCTCAACTTCAAGGTTGAACAGGAAACCGACGCTTTCCTCGCGGATGGCCTCCATCATGCTCTGGAACATAACGAAGCCCTCGCGCTGGTATTCCACCAGCGGGTCACGCTGTGCCATGGCGCGCAGTCCGATGCCTTCCTTGAGGTAGTCCATCTCATAGAGGTGTTCCTGCCACTTGCGCCCGATGACCGAGAGCACCACGCGGCGTTCCAGCTCGCGCATGCTCTCGGCGCCGATGGTCTCTTCCCGTGTCTGGTAGACCACGCGGGCGTCGGAGAGCAGCTCCTCCTTGAGGAATTCAACAGTGAGCTTGGACTTGCCGCCGGCTTCCTCGATGATCTCCTCCGCTGTGACACTGACGGGGTAGAGCGTCTTGAGGTTGGTCCACAGCTGGGTGTAGTCCCAGTCATCGCCATTGCCTTCGGCCGTGGCGGAGTCGATCAGGGCGGTGATGGTGTCCTCCACGAAGAACTGGACCTTCTCGTGGAGGTCGTCACCTTCGAGGATCCGGCGGCGGTCACCGTAGATGGCTTCGCGCTGGCGGTTCAGGACATCGTCGTACTTGAGGACGTTCTTGCGCTGCTCGGCGTTGCGGCCTTCAACCTGGCCCTGGGCAGACGCGATGGCCCGGGAAACCAGTTTCGATTCCAACGCCACATCATCCGGGACGGAACTGTTCATCAGCCGTTCGGCCGCGCCGGAATTGAAGAGCCGCATCAGGTCATCGGTCAGGGAGAGGTAGAAGCGTGATTCGCCGGGGTCGCCCTGGCGGCCGGAGCGGCCACGGAGCTGGTTGTCGATGCGGCGGGACTCGTGCCGCTCAGTTCCCAGGACATACAGCCCGCCGAGGTTCAGTACTTCCTCGTGTTCGTCCTTTACGGACTGCTTGGCCGACTCCAGGCCAGCCGGCCAAGCGGCCTCGTACTCTTCGGAATTCTCTTCCGGGTCCAACCCGCGCTTGGCCAGATCGGCCACCGCAGTGAATTCGGCGTTGCCACCCAGCATGATGTCAGTGCCGCGGCCTGCCATGTTGGTGGCCACCGTAACAGCACCCTTTCGTCCGGCCTGCGCAACGATGGCCGCTTCACGGGCGTGGTTCTTGGCGTTCAGGACTTCGTGCCTGATGCCCTCCTTGGCGAGCAGCCCGGAAAGGTATTCGCTCTTTTCGACACTCGTTGTGCCCACAAGGATCGGCTGGCCCTGTTCGTGACGCTCGGCAATGTCCTTCACAACGGCGTCGAACTTCACCTTTTCATTCTTGAACACGAGGTCCGACTGGTCGATCCGCTGCATGTCCCGGTTGGTGGGGATGGCCACCACGCCGAGCTTGTACGTGCCCATGAACTCGGCGGCCTCAGTCTCGGCCGTGCCGGTCATGCCTGCCAGCTTGGAATACATCCGGAAGTAGTTCTGGAGCGTCACCGTGGCCAGGGTCTGGTTTTCGGCCTTGATCTCCACGGCCTCTTTGGCTTCGATGGCCTGGTGCATGCCCTCGTTGTAGCGGCGCCCGGCCAGGATGCGGCCGGTGTGTTCGTCAACGATCAGCACTTCGCCGTCGAGGATGACGTAATCCTTGTCCCGCTTGAACAGTTCCTTGGCCTTGATGGCGTTGTTCAGGAACCCAATGAGCGGAGTGTTCGCGGATTCGTAGAGGTTCTGGATGCCCAGGTAGTCCTCCACCTTTTCGATGCCGCTTTCGAGGACACCGACGGTGCGCTTCTTCTCGTCCGCCTCGTAGTCCTCGCCGGCCTTCAGGCGCTGCACCACCTTGGCAAATTCGCTGTACCACCGGTTGGTGTCGCCCTGGGCAGGGCCGGAAATGATGAGCGGCGTGCGGGCTTCGTCGATGAGGATGGAGTCGACCTCATCAACAATGGCGAAGTTGTGGCCACGCTGGACCAGTTCTGACTGGTCCCACGCCATGTTGTCGCGCAGGTAGTCAAAGCCGAATTCGTTGTTGGTGCCGTAGGTGATGTCCGCGGCGTACTGCTGCCGGCGCACCGCGGGATCCTGGTTGGACAGGATGCAACCGCTGGTCAGGCCGAGGAAACGGTAGACCCGGCCCATAAGGTCTGACTGGTATTCGGCAAGGTAGTCGTTCACCGTGATGACGTGGACGCCATTGCCGGTGAGGGCATTAAGGAAGGCGGGCGCGGTGGCCACGAGGGTCTTGCCTTCGCCAGTCTTCATTTCGGCGATATTGCCGAGGTGGAGCGCGGCGCCACCCATGAGCTGGACGTCAAAGTGACGCATGCCCAGGGTGCGGGATGAGGCCTCACGCACGGCGGCGAATGCCTCCGGGAGGAGATCGTCCAGGTGCTCGCCGTCCCGGTGGCGGGCGCGGAGGTGGTCAGTTTCCTCCCGGAGCTCAGCATCCGTGAAGGTTTTGAACGAGTCTTCGAGCGCATTGATGGAGTCGGCATAGTTCCGCAGTTGCCGCAGGGTTTTTTTGTCACCCGTGCGGAGAAGTTTTTCGATAAGTGATGCCACGTGAAGATACTCCCAGTCTTATGCTGCCGAATTCTGGCGTTTTTAGTCTACGGGAGAGACACAGGCCACGCGGCCGGTGTTCCCTGAGAGCGGAGCGGACCGGCGCGGTGACGCAGGGCGGTGCCGAGGGACTCCGCCAGGTCCCCGATCGGGCTGACCACAATGTTGTCCAGCTCCAGCCATTCGGCCAACAGTTCCAGCTCGGCGGCGAGCTCGACGGCGGTCCCTGGCGGTGCGTCCGGCTCACTGTAGGCGGACCTGACCAGCAGATTTCCTGCCGCACGGTCCGCTTTAAGGTCCACCCGCGCCACGATGGTGTCACCCAGGAGAAAGGGCAGGACGTAGTACCCGAAGCGTCGGAGGTGCGCGGGCGTGTAAATCTCGATCCGGAAATGGAACCCGAAGAGCTCCTCGAGCCGGCGCCGCTCGAAGACCAGGGAGTCAAAGGGACTGAGCAAGGCCCGCCCTGCCGCCCGCCGCGGCATTGTGGCGTCGGCATGGAGGAATACCTTCCGGTCCCAGCCGGCGACAGCCACCGGCTCCAGCCTCCCTATGCTGACCAGATGGTCCACCGAGGCGGCGGCCGCCTTGACCGGTGTACGGAAGTAGTCGGCGAAGCACTTCACGGTTCCGATGCCATGGGCTTGTGCGGCCGCGTCGATGAGACGATGCATGGCCTCAACAGGGTCCGGGGTGGGTTCGAGGGCCAGCCGGCGCGGCAGCACCCTTGCCGTCAGGGTGTACTTTCGCTCGAACTGTTCGGTTCTGGACGCCGCGGAAATGGTGCCCGCCTCGAACAGGTCTTCAAGCACGCGTTTGACGGCGTTCCAGTTCCATCCCCAGTTGTCGTCCCGACGGTCCTCCACGTGCCCGATGTTCACCGTCAGTTCCGCCGCCGTCATGGGCCGCCCGGCGGCGAGGGCGTCGAAGATCTTTCCGGCCACCGCGTCGCGCAGCTCCGGGTCGAGGGCGGATGCACCCACCCACGTGCGTTTCTGCCACAAGCGGAGGTCCTGGAAGTGCTCGGGCCGGATGAAGCTGGCCTCGTGGGCCCAGTACTCCATCATTCGCCTGGGAGGCAAGCTGGCCATCCGCTGAAGGATGGTGCGGTCGTAGTTGCCGAGCCTTGAAAAGAAGGGCAGAAAGTGACTGCGGGACAACACGTTGACGGAATCGATCTGGACAAGCTGGATCCGGGCAAAGGTCCGGCCCACCGTCCGTGAGGTCACGGGGCCGGCGGGCCGTCCTTTGTCGAGTCCCTGAGCTGCCAGGGCGATCCGCCGGGCCTGGTTAAGGCTCAGCGTCGCTGGCACATCAGTCCTTTCATTGAGGGGTGTAAACCACCCTAGACTTTTGCAGCCTCGTCATCGGAACGGTAGGCGAGGATTTTTTCTTCGACGGCGGTGTTCCCCGGTTCGCATTCGTGGTCCAGGGTGATCACCCCGTACGTCCAGCCACGGCGCCGGTAGACCACCGAGGGCGTGTTGGTGGCCTTGTCCACAAACAGGTAGAAATCGTGGCCCACGAGCTCCATGTTGTCCACAGCATCGTCAAGGGTGAGGGAGGCCGCAGGGAAAACTTTGCGCCGGATCAGCACCGGGGAGTCCCCAGCCGGAATGTCGTTATCGACCTCGTAGGGCGATCGTTCAACAGGTGCTGCCTGGGTTTCGCTGCGATGGCTCGCCTCGACATAAAGGGGCTCACTGGTACTCGCGGGTTCCAGTGATGCGGTGGCTTCACGTACTGCCTTGGGGGTGTGGCGCCCGTGGTGGACCTTCTTGCGGTCCTTGGCGCGGCGGAGACGTTCCAGCAGCTTGGTGTAGGCGAGATCGAACGCGGCGAATTTGTCTGCGGCGCTGGCTTCGGCACGGATTACGGGTCCCCGGCCCAGAACCGTCACTTCAACGGTGAGCTGGTCGCCGGTCTGGCGCGCATTCGTTTCCTTGGAAACCTTCGCGTCAACCCGCTGGACCTTGTCGCCAAGTGACTCGATCTTCGAGATCTTCTCACCGGCGTATTCGCGGAAGCGGTCTGAGACCGTCAGATTTCGTCCGCTGATCATAAACTCCATGGTGCCCTCCAAATGACTTCGGTGACACGACGGCGGCACATCCCACGGGCCGATCTGCTTGACAGTCGAGCCCCTTTCCGAGCCGCCATCGAAAGGTACAACTTGTTCTTGGTACCCACAACCGACGTTAGTTCATAGCCACCTGTTATTCATCCTTTCTTCGTTTATTTTTTTCTAAGACGGGCGGCGTTCCGCCAGCTCCCGGGGCGGGCTATTCGCCGCCAGCTGAATCCGGCGGGCGTGTCGCGGCAAGGACCACCGCCCCCACCACCACAGCACCGCTGACGTGCAGCGCGCGGGCTGCTTCCGCGAGTGTGGCCCCCGTGGTGAGGACGTCGTCGACAATGATGCAGCGGCGTCCGGCCACCCGCGCGCGCTGGCGTTTCGGGACCTTCATGGACCCCTTGACCCGGCTGGCCCTGGCCCCGCGGCCGAGTCCCTTTTGGCCTCCAGGCAGCCGCTCCAGTGCGGCGCGGCGCCGGGATTTCCGGATCACGTCCACCACCGGTGTACCGCGGATGGTGGTCCCCCTACGCAACTCTGCGAGCAGGAGGTGGACCGGGCTGAATCCCCTCTTGATGTAGCCGGCCGTACTGCTGGGCACCGGAACCAGGCAGACGCCGTCGACGCCGGCCACGGACGCGGCGATGCCCTGCCCCAGTCCGCGCGCCAGGACTGACGTGAGCTGGTGCTGGCCATGGCTCTTGAACGAAAGCACGGCCTGCGCCAGCTCCTCGCGGTACACCCCGACCGCCACCACGGGAAGGATCAGGCCGCCGTCAACGTTCATCAGGGCCGGCGCCTGCTCCTCTGCCCGGAACGGGTGCCTGGTCAACAGGCGGACGTGGCGTTCGCACATGACGCACAGGGCCAGGTCCTCCGCACCGCAGCAGACGCAGTCCACAGGGACGGCAAGGGCCAGCAACTCCGCCGCGGCCACGCCCATCTGGTCGGCGGCCCGCAGCCAACGGCGGCGGTGGCCGCCGCGATGCTTGGCGGACTGCAGCGGAGGCGGCAGGAGGTCCGGATCCAGGCTTGCCGCATTTCTGGCGGGACTTCCCCCGGAGCGGCCCTCAACGCCGCCCCCGGACCGGCGCGCACGCGCGTGGCGAGCCGGCGGGTGGCGGGCAGGAGCGTGGCGAGCAGGAGGACGTCCGGGCTGAACTTCGGTCACACCCCATGGTGGCGTACGTATCGCAGCCCCGGAACCGCTGGTCCGCGCTATGTGGAAAGCTACCCAGGGAATGAGGGGTCGATGGGGCCCTTCAGCTGGGGCGACCAGCCGTTGCCGAGCCGCTGGAAGATGCCCTCGGCCGACTGGCCGTAAATTTCCTCCAGCCCGTTGCCGGCGCTGAGCCACACAAGGCCGGGCCACGGCGCCAACTGCTGGGGTTGTCCGGTGGTGAGGGACAGCAGCTCCGGCGTGACGTTCGAGCCTGCCGAGGCTTTCATCACGGCGACCGTTGTGTCGTTCACCCAGACGCCCTGGTCCGGGTCACCGGAAGCCACCAGCGTGATCGGGGCAGTCAGTTCCCGGGGCGTCCCGTCGGCGTTCCGGATGATCCCGGCAATCTGCACCTTCGTCTTGCCGTTCTGTTCCGAAATGACCAGCGCCCGGACGCCCTCGCGGGAGATCCTCAGCTCCTTGACGGTTCTTCCGGCCAACCACGACGGCGTGAGCGTAACGGTGGGAACGGCGGCACCTTCGGCAACTCCGATGGGCCGGTAGGCCACCACCTCCGTGCCGCCGGTAGCTCCCGGCCCTGCGGCCCACACCCAGTCATGAATACTGAAGGACGGGTGCGTAATGGTGCTGCGCGTTGTCAGCGCACGGGCGGGCTGTCCCGGCACCATGCTGTAGAGCGTCGTCCGGCTTTCGTTGAGGAAGGCAACGGTCTGGGACACCGGGGATTCCGACGGGTAGCGGGGCCCGAGCGATGAAACTGGCTGCATATCCGGCAGCGGGGACACCCTGTTGTTTTCGTAGCGCACCAGCTCATTGCCGCTGACGGCGATCTCGCGGACCGGCACGTTTTTGTCCCGCACCGGGGGCAATACGGAACCGTTGTCTTCGACGCGGACCAGGTCCTGGTTGGCATGCAACTCCACATTAACGACGTCGGGCTGGCTGCGGAACGTGAGCGAAAGCTGCGTCTGCATCCGGAGCCTGTCCTCCGTGGACGCCTCCGTGAGTTCCTTGGCGGTGAGGTCCACCTGCGCGGCGCCGGACACCACCGGAACTGATTCGCGGGCGAGTTTGATGCCGGACGGGAAGGCGCTCACCACCGCGCCGCGAAGGTACGGCGCGGGGCCGGCCAGCAGGGCACTGGTCATGGCTTTGACGGTCTTGTTCTTGATGAACCAGCGGACGTCAGGCACGGCATAGGTGAAGCTGGGATCGTAGAAGTAGATAGGGTAGGCGCCGTAGATGACCTTGAAGGTTTCCTCCGGGATCGCTGTTCCGTCCGGGATGGCTGAGATCCGCCATTCGCCGTCCACCTGCGTGAGAGTGGCCGGAATGTTCTCGATGGTGCCTTCGGGCATCTGGGTGGCGATGCCGTCAACATCCACGCTGTACGCAACGTCCAGCTGGTAGTTGTAGACGTTGTCGACGCCGGTGCCCACCACTTTCGCCTCGCGGTACACCAGCGCGCGCTGGTCGGGTTTCCAGGATACTGACGCTGCCTGCGTCAGGTATTCGCGGGCCACCGCGTAGTCCCCCTCGTATCCGGTGCCGGCACGGTAGAAGTAATCAATGATGTTTTCTGGAGTAGCGCCGGGCTGGGGAGCGGCCGGGAGGAACACCGGTGCGTTGACGTTGCCGGCGCTGCCTTCCGCGCTCTTCCCCACCGGCCCGGCCGTGGGAATGCGCGCGCAGGACGCCAGCACCAGGGCAACGACGAACAGCACAACGCTCCTCTTCAGCATCGCCCGCACTTTTCGTCCCGTCATGAAGACTCCTTCGGTGTTGCGCCCGTCCCGGCAGGGGTGCGCCCGGCGCCCTGGCCACGTCCGCCGCCAGCGGGGACATCAGGCGCCCCAGTGGGGCCGGGCCCCAGGACCAGCACGTTTTTCGAATGTGGGACGTCGGGGAGGATGATGTCCTCAGGCTCAAGCTGCACAGGTGAGCGGTCGATCTCCTCGCCCTGGCGCAACGGAATGGTCAGTCGGAAGTTGGCCCCTCTACCCTTGGTTCCCCATGCCTGCAGCCAGCCGTTATGGAGTTTGGTGTCTTCCATTGCGATGGACAGGCCCAGTCCGCTGCCTCCGGTGGTGCGGGCCCGCGCCGGATCCGCACGCCAGAACCGGTCAAAGACCCGGGCGGCCTCGGCCGGGGTCATGCCGATCCCCTGATCCCGGACTGCAACTCCCACCGCTGACTGGTTGGCTGAGACAGTCACGGTGACCGGCCTGCCTTCGCCATGCTCCACTGCATTCAGGATGAGGTTCCGCAGGATCCTGTCGATCCTCCTGGCGTCCATCTCCGCGACAATTCCCACGGCGGGAGCCCGGAGGATGATCTCCGAGCCGTATTCGGCCGCGACGGGCGCTGCCCCGTCAATGACATGGGCGATCACCTGCAGGATGTCCTCGGGCTCGGCGTCGAGCATGGCCACGCCGGCGTCGAAGCGGGAGATCTCGAGCAGGTCGGCCAGCAGGGACTGGAACCGCTCCACCTGGTTATACAGGAGTTCCGCGGAGCGCTTGTTGATGGGGTCGAAGTCGTGGCGGGCGTCGTACAACACTTCCGCGGCCATCCGGACGGTGGTCAGGGGCGTGCGGAGCTCGTGGGAGACGTCGGAGACAAACCGCTGCTGCATCTGGGACAACATGGCCAGCTGGGTGATCTGCTCCTGGAGGCTGGCGGCCATGTGGTTGAACGATGCCCCGAGGCGGGCAACCTCGTCTTCGCCTTTGACCACCATCCGCTCCTGCAATTGGCCGGCAGCGAGCTTCTCCGACACCAGGGCAGCGTGGCTGACCGGGCTGACAACATTGCGGGTGACGTACCAGGCGATGGCCCCGATCATCAGCACCAGAACCGCGCCGCCGGCAAGGAGGACGCCCTGGATTTCGTCGAGCGTCTGCTGGGCGGTGTTGACGTCATAGATCAGGTAGAGCTCGTACACGGTCCCGTTGAAGGTCACCAGGTTGCCCACGGCGATGCCCGGCCTGTCCTCGGTACCTACCGGAATCACGGTGGAGGCCCAGTACTGGTCCTTGCCTGAACCCTGTACCGCCGTACGGAGTTCAGGCGGGATGACGCTGACGGTCAGCTGGTCCGAGGCCCGCGACTCCACCCAGCGGTTCCGGGGCTTGGTCTGTTCGGGCTTGGCTTCGAAAACGTAGCGGCGCTGGATGACGGAGCCGCGGCCCTCCACCGCGTTCAAAGTGTCGTAGACCAGGGTGATGACGCTGGACTGGTCGGTGACCTGGGCGCCGTCGAACGTCTCCTGGACCTGCTTGACGTAGTAACGGGTCTCGGATTCGGCCTGGGTGAGGCGCTCCTGGAACAGGTTGTTGGCGATCTGGTTGGACAGGTAGGCGCCCACGGCGCCAAAGGATGTCACGGCCAACAGCAGCGTGGTGAGGACTGTCCGGAACTGCAGGGACCGGCGCCAGCGTCGACGCATGGCCCGCCCGGCAAAACGGACCGCAGGGAAGAAACGGGTCACGCCGAGACGGACAAGGCGGCCCACCCGTAACCCCACGATTACTCCGCGGCGCCGCCAGATCCGTGCCCGGAATGGCAGCGTTGCCAGCTCCAACGGCAGCGCATCCGTGTGCTCCGGGCCCTTGGCTGCGGGAAGGTCCGGGGTGCGGTGCGCTTCTGGTCCTGAGGGCTCAGGAACCTGCTTTGTAGCCGACACCACGAACCGTCAATACAACTTCGGGAGCTTCCGGATCCCGTTCAATTTTTGACCGGAGGCGCTGGACGTGGACGTTGACCAGCCGGGTGTCCGCCGCGTGGCGGTAGCCCCAGACCTGCTCCAGCAGCAGCTCGCGGGTGAACACCTGCCAGGGCTTCCGCGCCAGGGCTACGAGGAGGTCAAACTCCAGGGGCGTGAGGGAAATCCGCTCATCGGCACGCTTCACGGTGTGGCCAGCCACGTCGATGGTGATGTCAGCGATCCGCAGCGTTTCAGGCGCCTTCTGGTCGCCGGGCCGCAGGCGGGCACGCACGCGTGCCACGAGTTCGGCGGGTTTGAACGGCTTGGGCACGTAGTCGTCTGCGCCGGACTCAAGGCCGCGGACGACGTCGGACGTATCCGACTTGGCCGTGAGCATGACGATGGGCACGTCCGATTCGGAGCGGATCTGCCGGCAGACCTCGATGCCGTCCACGCCGGGCAGCATCAGGTCAAGCAGCACGAGGTCAGGCTTCGATGAACGGAAAATGTCCAGCGCCTGGCTGCCATCGGCGCAAAAAACCGGCTCAAAGCCGTCATTGCGCAGAACAATCCCAATCATTTCGGCCAGCGCTTCGTCATCGTCAACTACCAGAATGCGTGCCTTCATAGTTATATATTCCCTTATTGAACAGGGTTTGTCCTGTTGAACGGCCTTACGGCATGGCGCCACCCTATGACGCCCGACGCCGGAACTATAGGCTGGCAACACGCGGACAGTCCCGCACGGGGGGAGGAACAGGGTGCCACACCAGGATCCGAACATGCAGCAGCCGCATCCTGCCGGCGAGGCTGGGAAGGGCCAGCCGCCAGGGAACCAGCCTCCATGGGGGCCGCAGCCCGGGCCGGCACAGCAGCCCTGGGGCGGCCAGCCGGTTTGGGGACCTCCCCCCGGTGGCCCGCCGGCTTGGGGCACTCCGCCGCACAATCCCTACGGCGGTCCGCCGCCCCACCAGCAGCCGCGTTATGTTGCCCCGCCCAAACCCGGCATAGTTCCCCTCCGGCCACTGATGTTCGGCGAGATCCTGGACGGCTCCTTCCAGGCGATCAGGCGCAACGCCAAAGCCATGCTGGGCGCCGCGCTGCTGGCGCAGACCCTCGCCGCAGTGCTCACGGCAGTTCTCAGTTCATTTTCCGCCACGTCCGCGGCGTCACTTGAAGCCTGGGCGGCGGGCCTGACGGAGCAGGACCTGGTCCCGCTGGTGGTGACCTTCGCGTCCGGGCTCCTGCTCGTCTCGGTGCTCACCGTTTTTCTGTCGGCGGTGCTTCAGGGCGCCATGGTGGTTCCGGTCGCCAGGTCCGTCCTCAACCGCCCCACCGGCTTCAGGCAGATGTGGTCCCTGGCGCGGTCCCGCGCTGGTGCCCTGATCCGCCTTGCGGCCCTGCTGGTGGGCTGCGGGCTCCTCGTTGCGCTGCTGTTTGTGGCGCTGGCAGTGCTGCTGGTCAGCACCGTGGGCGGACTTGGCGCCCTGATCCTCATCCCGCTGGGGCTGGTGTGCTTTGTGCTGTACGTATGGATCTACATCAAGCTCATGGTGGCGCCGGCCGCCGTTGTGGTGGAGGAACTCGGGGCGATGGCCGGCATCCGGCGCTCCTGGGAACTGACACGCAGCAATTGGTGGCGGCTGCTGGGCATCACGCTCGTGGTGGGCATCATGGTGGGAGTCATCGCCCAGGTCGTCATGATTCCCGTCACACTGCTCACCGGCTTTTACACCGGCGTGGTCTCACCCCACGGCGGTGCCGAACAGGCCATGACGGCGGCTTTGGTGGCGGGCGTTGCCACCGCGGTCGTTACCGCAGTGGTCGCCGCAGCGGGTTTTGCCTTCCAGACCTCCGTGATGGCACTGCTCTACCTCGACCTCAGGATGCGCCGGGACGGACTGGATATCGCCCTGCTCCGGCTGCTGGAATCCGGAGCAGATCCCGACGGCGTCCCGGGCCGAGGCGTCCCGGTCTACCGGGCGGGACCCGACCAATATCCGCGGCCGCCCTACGGGGCAGCGCCAGGCGGGGCATGGCCGGATGGCCGCTGAACCACCAGTCCTGCCTGGCCGCGACGAGGCCCGCCGCTGGGCCGAACAAGAACTTGCCAAGCCGGAATACCGTGACGCGGCCCCCGGCTGGCTGGACAGTGTGTGGGCGGACATCCTGGACTGGCTGCGGTCCCTGGACGGCGGCTCCGGCCCGGACACCACCTTGGCGGCGCCGTGGATCGGCGTGGCCATCGCCGTGCTGATCGGCGCCGCGGTCGTCCTGGCCCGCCCGCGCCTCAACGCGAAGGCCAAGCGTGCCGGAGACGTATTCGACGCCGGCACAACAGTCAGTGCCGAGGCCTACCGCGTGCGCGCGGCGGCCGCTGCCGCAGCAGGCAACTGGAGTGCCGCCGTCGTGGACTGTTTCCGTGCGCTGGTGCGCACGGCCGAGGACAGAACGCTTTTCGACGCGCGGCCGGGCCGGACCGCGGACGAGGTGGCGCACGAACTGGCCACACCGTTTCCGTCAGAGGCCGGCCGCCTGACGGAAGCTGCGCGGACTTTCGACGGGATCCGCTACGGAAATGAGTCCGCAGGCCAGGCTGACTTTGCCGCGGTGCGCGAACTGGACATTGCCCTGCGGTCCCTCACGCCGGCGAGCGCCGCCCTGCCCGCTGAACGTGACGAACCGGCGGTTCCGCGATGACGCAGGGTCCCACGATGCAGAAACCTTCGCCGGATCCTCTGACGCCCAAACTTCCGACGTCGGGTGCACCGGAGGCGCAGCCGGGTTCCGCCCCGGCGCTCCGATCCGGGTCCGGCGCCGGTGCCGTGTCCGGTGCCCGTGCCTGGCTCCGGCGGCACCGCGGCGGGGCAGCGATCGGCGCGGCGGCCGCCGTCGGACTGACGGTGGTTATTTCCACCCAGCTCGCGCCAAAGGGCGATTCCCTGCCCTTATCCGTGCATAACGCCGGGCCGGGCGGCGCCAGGGCGGTCAGCGAGATACTGGGCCGCCACGGTGTCGAGGTCCAGGATGTTGAATCCTTTGACTCCGCCACGGCAGCACTCGCGGACCGGCCGGGTGCCACCCTCCTCCTGTACGACCGGAGCGGATTCCTGGACCAATCCCGGCTGGACGAGCTGACCGCAAGTGCGGGACGCGTAGTGCTGGTGACGCCGCGGCTCGGCACGCTGAAGGCCCTCGATACCGTCATCAGCCAGGCCGGTGTGGTGCCTGAGTCAACGGCGCTCCTGGAACCGGGCTGCGATCTCACCGCTCCCGCGGCGGCAGGTGCTGTCTCCGGAACCGGCGGATTCCTGTACGACGGCGGCACGGTGTGCTTCAGCCCGCCGGGAAGCACCGCCGGGCTGCTTGCCCGCACGGATGACGGCGGCCTGACCGTCCTGGGCAGCACCGCCCTCCTCAACAACGGCGGGCTTGCCGGCCACGGCCATGCCGCACTGGCTCTGCGGACGCTGGGCGGCTCAGAGGTCGTTGTCTGGTACCTGCCCGGACTGGGCGACGCGGCCGCTGCGGAGTCAACGCAGACACTTGATGACCTAGCCCCTGACTGGGTGGCATTCCTGGGGCCCTGGCTGGTCTTTGTGGCCGTGCTGGCCATTGTGTGGCGCGGGCGCCGCCTCGGCCCGCTCGTGTTTGAACCACTCCCCGTGGTGGTCAAGGCCGTGGAGACCGCAGAAGGCCGCGCGCGCCTTTATCAGGATTCCCACGCACTGGACCGGGCACGGGACAACCTTCGGGCCGGCACCCTGGTTCGTCTGGCGCAAGCCCTTCGAGTCGGATCCCCGGCCACTGCCGACGACGTGGTGCAGGCAGTGGCCCGGCACCTGGGCCGGCCCGTCAGAGATATCAGCGGCCTGATCCAGGAACGCCCTGGTACCGCAACCAGGCTGGTGCAATGGTCACAGGAACTGGACAAACTAGAGAACGAGGTCAGGACCCGATGAACGAACCGTACGGCGCCCCGCAGATCATGGATTCCTCCCCGCCGACGCTGGATCCCGCCCGGCAGGCGCTCCTGGATGTCCGCCGCGAGGTTGCCAAAGCCGTGGTGGGCCAGGATGCCACCGTCACGGGACTCCTGATCGCGCTGCTTTCCCAGGGGCATGTTCTCCTCGAAGGCGTGCCCGGGGTGGCCAAGACACTCCTGGTCCGTGCCCTGTCCGCCGCGCTGAGCCTGGACACCAAACGCGTACAGTTCACCCCTGACCTGATGCCCGGCGACATCACCGGTTCCCTGGTCTATGACTCGCACACCTCGGAATTCAGTTTCCGCGAGGGGCCGGTCTTCACCAACATCCTGCTGGCCGACGAAATCAACCGGACGCCGCCGAAGACGCAGGCCTCCCTGTTGGAGGCCATGGAAGAGCGGCAGGTCTCGGTAGACGGGGTGTCCAGGCCGCTGCCGGCGAACTTCCTGGTGGCGGCAACCCAGAACCCTGTGGAATACGAGGGAACCTATCCCCTGCCCGAAGCCCAGCTTGACCGGTTCCTGCTCAAGCTCGCCATGCCGCTGCCCAGCCGGACTGACGAGGTGGAAGTGATCCGGCGGCACGCAGCCGGCTTCAATCCCCGGGACCTTGCTGCCGCCGGTGTCCGGGCAGTGGCCGGCGCCGAGGACCTCGAACGGGCGCGGCAGGCTGTGGCCACCGTTGCCGTCGAACCGGAAATCATCGGCTACATCGTGGACCTGGTGCGCGCCACCCGGCAGGCGCCGTCGTTCCAGCTGGGCGTCTCGCCCCGCGGCGCGACTGCACTGCTTAATACGGCCCGCGCCTGGGCCTGGCTGTCGGGCCGCAGCTTCGTCACCCCCGACGACGTCAAGGCACTGGCGCTGCCGTGCCTGCGCCACCGGGTGGCCCTGGAGCCTGATGCCCAGATGGACGGGGTCCGCGTGGACGATGTCCTGGGCAGCATCCTGGCGTCCGTCCCCGTCCCCCGCTGATTCGCTTGCACATGGCACTCTCCGGACGGTTCGTCGTGCTGGCACTGCTGGGCCTGGTGCCGGTGCTGCTGTTTCCTGGCGGGGGAACGGTCCTGGGCGTGGTCGTGGCACTCGCTGCCCTCCTGGGCCTGGACCTTGGCCTGGCCGCTTCCCCGCGGGCCATCATCGTCACGCGCGCCGAGCCCGGCAACGTGACGCTGCACGGCACGGCCGCTTCGGTCCTCACGCTGCGCAACAGTGGCCGGCGACGCTTGCGCGCCACAGTTCGAGACGCATGGCAGCCGTCTGCCGGGGCTGTGAATCCGGTCCAGGACCTGGACATCCCCGCCCTGGAAAGCCGCCGGATGACCGTCCGGTTACAGCCCGTCCGCCGTGGCGACGTGGGCGCCCGGCACGTCACTGTGCGCTCCCATGGACCCCTTCGGCTCGCGGCACGCCAGCGCACGTTTGACTGTGCCGGCCTCCTGCGGGTCCTGCCGCCGTTCCATTCCCGCAGGCACCTCCCCTCGAAGCTCAGGAAACTCCGCGAACTCGACGGCAAGGCCGCCGTGCAGATCCGGGGTGCCGGCACCGAATTCGACTCGCTGCGTGACTACGTCCGCGGGGACGACGTCCGGTCCATCGACTGGCGCGCAACCGCCCGCCGGTCCGCCGTCGTCGTCCGCACCTGGCGCCCGGAACGCGACCGGCGCGTGGTGATCATGCTGGATACCTCCCGCACGTCAGCGGCGAGGATCGAGGACGAACCAAGGCTGGATACCGGCATCGAAGCGGCGCTCCTGCTGGCGGTCCTGGCCGAGCGTGGCGGTGACCGGGTGGACTTCCTGGCCTACGACCGACGTCCGCGGGCAAGGGCCGGTTCCGCCACCACCGGCAACCTCCTGGGGCAGCTGGTACAAGCGATGGCGCCCCTCGAGGCGGAACTGATTGAGCTTGACTGGTCCAGCCTCCCCGGCCAGATCCGGGCGGTCTCCGCCCACCGGTCCCTGGTGGTGCTGCTGACCTCGTTGGACGGCGGGGCACCGGAGGAAGGTCTCATTCCCGTGGCCGCGCAGCTCGCGCAGCAGCACGTTGTGGTGGTGGCCGCCGTCCGTGATCCCATGCTGGGGCGGATGCTGCGCGAGCGTGAGAACGCCGCCGGCGTGTTCCGGGCGGCAGCGGCCGAACGCGTACTGCTGGAACGGGCGGCGGTCAGCGCCGAACTCCGGCACCATGGGGTGGAAGTGGTGGATGCGGAGCCACACCAGCTGCCGCCGCAGCTTGCCGACATGTACATCCGGCTCAAGGCGGCCGGTAGATTGTGAGTCGCCGCAGCGCCGCTGACGGCACCGTCCAGGAGGTCACCATGAACGTCCCTATTTACCGGCAGGCCCTGGGCGAGGACTTCCACCGGCTGCAGCCTGAGCTGCAGGAGTACTTTTCCCTGACGCCCGGCTCGGGGCACTACGGCGTCGGGGAGGGCGTGTTCGACGTTGTGGGCTGCCGGCAGGCGTGGCTGCGGCCGCTGCTCAAGCTGACCTCCGGGGAGGAGGCGTTCTTCCCCGATTACGGTGAAGGCATCCCCTTCCGGATTGAAAACCATGCCCACCAGGATCCGTTCGGCCGCTCCAGCCTGACTGCCCGGCGGGAAATCCGTTTCCCCGGGCACGTGCGGATATTCCAGGACACCACCAGCCTCGTGGATTCCGACGGCGGCCCGCGGTTGGTGGACTACCTGGGCCGATTCCGGCGCATGGTGACCGACCTCAAGCTCAGTGTGACGAACGAAGGTAGGCTGCGCGGCGTTTCCGAAGCGTCGCGGCTGTTCCTGGGCCCCCTCCGCCTGCCGCTGCCGGCCACCGTGGATGCCAGGGCTTACGCCGAGCAGTGGTGGGACGGCGCCGCAGGCGAGCACGGACAGCACCGGATCCAGGTCAAGGTCATCCAGCCGCAGATCGGGCTGGTCCTGGTCTATGCGGGCGGTTTTGACTACCGCCTGCGTCCCTACATCGGCGGCAGTTCGGCGCAGAGTTTCCTGCCCCGCTACGCCCAGCCGGACCGTTGGGAGAACCGGACGTAGAAGTCTTGCCCTTAGGTCCGCTCAGTGGTGGGCCGATCAGCCGTGTGCGCGCTGGTTCAGGCCGTCGGCCACCTGGGTGAGCCGGCCCAGCACCGCTGTGGCGGTGACCGGCGTGTGGCCGGCAAGTCCCGCCGAGGGGGTGACCCGGATACTGCCCAGGGACGACGCCGGCAGCCCCAGCTCATGCCATGGCCGCCAGACGGACTCCACGACGTCGGCCACCCTGGGCAGCGTGCCACGGCTAACGTCGAGGGCGCCGGCCCAGATCCGCTTGCCGGCCTCCACTGCCGTGGCCAGCTGCTCCCACTGCCGTGTGGTCAGGGCCCTCAGCGGTACGGCCACGCCGTCGGCGCCCGCGGCAATGATCCGGCCGATGGGGGCCTCAATTTCAGGCACGGAGACGACGATTTCGGCGGCACCCGCGTCACGGAGCGCCTCGATCACCACCTGCCAGGACTCGGTGACCTCCTGGCCACCCACCGCCCGCAGCGTGCGGTAACCGCTCGACGTCGGAATGGTGCCGGCCAGTACGGCGGCGATATCAGGCTCGTCGACCTGGACCACCAGCCGCGCGCCCGGAACCGCGCTGGAAATCCGGGAGAGGTAGCCGCCAACCCCTGCGGCCAGCGAGTCGGCAACGTCCCGGCGTGCGCCGTAATCGATCAGCGCGCGTTCGCCGTTGTGCAGGTGCAGCCCCGCGGCAAGACTCAGCGGTCCCAGCAGCTGGACCTTGAGTTCGGGGGCGCGGGTGTCCTCGTCGCCGGCAACGTCAGCCAGGACGTTGATGTCGGTGGACAGGGCCGACGCGGCCCGGCGGAAATCCTTGCCGGGACGGTCCACCAGCCGCCACCCATACGGCTGGACATCCACGGCCATTTCAACCAGGAGTGCAGCCGTCCGCCCCAGGGCGTCGGAACCGACTCCACGGTCCGGAAGCTCTGCCAGGAACGGCAGGTGCGGGCTTCCAAGCTCGCCGCGGATAATGCGGGCAGCCTCCGCGGGGTCCTCCCCCGGCCAGGACCCAAGCCCGGTGGCTGTTACTTCCACTCTGCAGCGGCCTGGTGGTCCTCGGCGATGGCTTCATGATGGCGGATGACCTCGCCGATGATGAAATTCAGGAACTTCTCCGCAAATGCGGGATCGAGGTGTGCATCCTCCGCCAGCCGCCGGAGACGGGCGATCTGGGCGGATTCCCGGCCTGGATCCCCCGCCGGGAGCCGGTGCGCGGCCTTGAGGAAGCCCACTTTCTGGGTGGCCTTGAACCGTTCGGCCAGGAGGTACACCAGGGTCGCATCGATGTTGTCGATGCTGGAGCGGATGGACAGCAGTTCCGCCATCACCGAGTTGTCCACGTGGCCTGCCAGCGAACTCGCGGCGGCATCGTAGGTGTCGGTGTCGGGAACATCGTGGTTTTGCTGCGTCATGGTCCAAGTCTATGGGGCGCCCGCGGAAATTCTTCCGGTGTTAAGCGGCGGACGGACACCCCGCCGAGTGGGGCGGGATGTCCGTCTGGTGGCGCCGCGACTGTGGGGTCGCCGGGGGTGCCTACTGGGCCAGCAGCGCCCGGTGCGCTTCCCGGCGTCGTGCCTGTTCGTCCGGATCAGGGACCGGCAGCGAGGCAATCAGCCGTTTGGTGTAGTCGTGCTGCGGCGCGCCCATCACCTGGCTGCCGATGCCCTGCTCCACCAGCTTGCCCTTGTACAGGACGCCCACCCACTGGGACAGGATGTCCACCACCGCGAGGTCGTGGCTGATGAACAGTGCCGCGAACCCGAACTCGGCCTGGATTTCCTTGAAGAGTTCCAGGACCTTCGCCTGCACCGAAACGTCCAGGGCCGACGTCGGCTCGTCAGCGATCAGCAACCGCGGGTTCAGGATCAGTGCCCGCGCCAGCGACGCCCGCTGGCGCTGCCCGCCGGACAGCTCGTGCGGGTACCGCTGGGCGTACGACGCCGGCAACTGCACTGATTCAAGCAGCTCAGCAACGCGTTTGCGCGCCTGCGCCGGGCTCGGGTTGGTGTGAATGATCATGGGCTCCGCTACGCAGTCGCCGATGGTCAACTGGGGGTTGAAGGACGCAGCCGGATCCTGGAACACAAAGCCAATATCCTTCCGGAGGGGCTTGAACGTCCGCTCCTTGAGGTTCAGCATCTCGTAGCCGAGTACCTTCAGGCTGCCGCCCGTGGTCCGGTTCAGGCCCGCGATGGCCCGGCCGATGGTGGTTTTCCCTGATCCGGATTCGCCTACCAGTCCAAAGACTTCGCCCTGGGACACGGTGAAGCTGACCCCGTCCACGGCCTTGAAGGCGGGAGTTCCCAGCCTGCCGGGGTACTCGATGGTCAGGTTGGTTGCCTCCACCAGCACCGGCGAACCCTGGTGGGCGCGTTCCCGCAGGCCCTCCGACGCCGAGTTCCGGCCCAGGTGGGGCACGGCGGCCAGCAGCTTCTTGGTATAATCCTGCTTGGGTTCAGCAAAAAGCACGCGCACCGGCGCCTCCTCCACCACATCACCCTGGTACATCACCACTACGCGGTCCGCGAGATCGGCCACCACGCCCATGTTGTGGGTGATCAGCACGATCGAGGTGCCGTACTTGTCCCGGAGGTCCCGGAGCAGCTCCAGGATTTCGGCCTGGACGGTGACATCCAGGGCTGTGGTGGGTTCATCGGCGACAATCAGTCCCGGGTTCAGGGCCAGCGCGGCGGCGATCACCACGCGCTGCTTCTGGCCGCCGGAGAACTGATGAGGGTAGTAGTTGACCCGATGCTCCGGATCGGGGATCCCCACTTTGCGCAGCGCCTCAATGGCGCGGGCCTTGGCGTCCTTGGCCGAGACCCGTTTCCCCCCGGCACCGCCGGCGTGGGCACGGATGCCCTCGGCGATCTGCCAGCCCACCGTGAACACCGGGTTCAGGGCCGTGGAGGGCTCCTGGAACACCATGGCCACGTCGCGGCCGCGGATCTGCCTCAGCTTCGCGGCGCTGACGCTGATCACGTTGTTCCCGTTGATCAGGACGGCGCCCCCGCTGGTGGCGGTCTCAGGCAACAGTCCGAGGATGGTTTTCGCGGTCACGGTCTTGCCGGAGCCGGATTCACCCACGATGGCCAGGACCTCGCCGGAGCGGACGTCCAGGCTCACATCCTTCACGGCGTAGACGTCTCCGCCGTCGGTGGCGAAAGTGACTTTGAGGTGGTCGATCTCCAGTACGGGCTGGTCTGCCGGCCTGGACTGGTCAGATGCCGAATCAATATTGATGGTCACAGTCCTCTCACATCCGCTGCGATGGCAGCCTGCGCGGCCGCGGTTGATGGTCCCGGGGCGCCCTTGGCGCCGGCAGCCTTGCGTCCGCGCAAGCGCGGATCGTTCAGGTCATTGATGCTTTCTCCTACGAGGGTGAGGCCAACCACTGTCAGGACGATGGCCAGGCCGGGAAACACTCCGGTCCACCAAATGCCTGAGGAGGCGTCGGACATCGCCTTGTTCAGGTCAAAGCCCCATTCAGCGGCGGAGCTTGGCTCGATACCGAAACCGAGGAAGCCCAGGCCTGCCAGGGTGAGGATGGCTTCGGAGGCGTTGAGCGTAAAGATCAGCGGCAGGGTCCGGGTCGCGTTGGAAAAGATGTGCCTGCTGATAATCCTGGCGCTTGAGGCGCCAACAACCTGGGCTGATTCCACAAACGGTTCAGCCTTGAGCCGGATGGTTTCAGCACGGATCACCCGGAAGTACTGCGGTACAAACACTGCCGTGATGGCAAACCCGCAGGCGAGGATTCCGCCCCAGAAGCCAGACTGTCCCTTATTGATGGCAATCGACATCACGATAGCCACCAGGAGTGTCGGGAAGGCGTAAATCGCGTCAGCAATCACCACCAGCACTCGGTCCAGCCAGCCGCCGAAGTAGCCGCTCACCAGGCCGAGGAACACTCCCAGGAAGATGGACATCAGCACGGCAGCAACAATCACCGCCATGGCTGTCTGCGATCCCCAGATCATCCGGGACAGCACATCGTAGCCGCCCACGGTTGTGCCCAACAGGTGTTTGCCGCCGGGTTCGGCCTGCGCGGGGAAGGAACCGGCGTCGTCGGAAATCTGGGAGTACCCGTAGGGCGCCAGGAACGGCGCAAATATTGCGGCCACCAGAAAAGCAGCACAAAGCACGACGCCGATGAGCAGCATGGTCCGCTGCAGGCCAACGCTTTGGCGGATGTGGGACGAGACCGGAAGCCGGTCCAGCAAGGATTTCTTTCTCGGTTCCAATGCCGTGGCGCCCATCAGTACCTCACTCGCGGATCAATCAGGGCAGCGGCGATATCCACTGCGAAGTTGGTGACCGCCACAATGACGGCCAGCAACATCACGATTCCCTGGACGGCTACAAAGTCACGTGCTGTCAGGTACTGCGCCAGCTGATAGCCGAGGCCCTTCCACTCGAAGGTGGTTTCGGTCAGCACCGCACCGCCGAGCAGCAGGGCAATCTGCAAACCCATCACCGTAATGATGGGGATCAGCGCAGGCTTGTAGGCATGCTTGGTCACGAGGCGGTATTCACTGACACCTCGTGAGCGGCCTGCCTCAACATAGTCCCTGCCCAGTGTGCCGATCACGTTGGTGCGGACCAGACGGAGGAAGACGCCCGCGGTCAATAGGCCCAGCGCGACGGCCGGCAGGACTGCGTGGTGGACGATGTCGCCAAAGGCTGCCAGATTACCGCTGCGAAGGGCGTCCAGCCAGTAGATGCCAGTCGGCGCTGCCAGCCTGCCCATCGCCAGTTCGGTTGTGGTGGACGCACGGCCGGCTACCGGGAACCAACCCAGGCCCACAGAAAACGTGAGCTTCAGCAGCAGGCCGGCAAAGAAGACGGGAGTGGCGTAGCAAAGGATGGCGAACATGCGCAGGAAGGCGTCCGGAAGCTTGTCGCGTTTGTGGGCTGCAAACATTCCCAGTGGAATGCCTACCAGCAGCGCCACCACGAGCGCGTTGATGCTCAGTTCCAGCGTGGCCGCACCAAACTTGACGAGCATCTCAACAACCGGCCGGCCATCTGAAATAGTCCGGCCGAAGTTTCCAGTGGCGATGTGGCCAAGGTACTCGATGTATTGGATGAACAGGTTCCGGTCATAGCCGGCCTGGTGCACCAGGGCGTCGATTTGTTCCTGCGGGAGGCGTCCGCCCTGGGCTGCGGTAATGGGATCGCCGGTGATCCGCATCAGAAAGAAAACGAGGGTGACGAGGATGAAGATCGTGGGGAAAATGAGCAGGAAGCGAATCAGGATATACCTCCCGAGGCCACCTCCCGCGGATTTGGATATGGGGGCCGCTACCGTTGGCGGCGGCGCATCTATCAATGTGGCCATACTGAACCTGCTTGGTCTGGAAAGCGAAAAGTGTGGAGCCAACACGTAGGAGGCAGGGCCGGCCGGCCCCACCTCCTACGCAGGTGTAACAGGTGTTACTTGGAAATGGTGCCGAGCCGGAACTTGAACGACGCATCCAGTGTCGAATCCACGCCCTTCACCTTGGTCCCCGAAACGGCAACCTGAGCGCCCTGCAGCAACGGCAGGGTGGAGATGTCCTTGGCCAGAAGATTCTGGACCTCCTGGATCGTCTTCTCGCGCTCTGCCTTGTCAGCCGTGACGAGCTGCTTGGCGATCAGAGATTCGACCTCAGGGTTGGAGTAGTGGTTGTTCATGAAGCCGCCGCCCACGAAGAAGGGTGTCAGGTAGTTGTCTGCGTCGCTGAAGTCCGGGAACCAGCCCAGCTGGAAGACGGGGTAGCTGTCTTTCTTCGACGCCGAGTTGTACGTGACCCACTCGGTGGACTGAAGGTCCACAGTGAACAGCCCGCTCTTCTCCAACTGGTCCTTGACCATGGCGTATTCGTCACCGGATGACTTGCCGTAGTGGTCCGGGTTGTACTGCAGTTTGATGGTCACTGGACCGGTGATGCCGGCGTCGGACATGACCTTCTTGGCCTTGTCCAGGCTGGGTTTGCCGGAGCCATCCCCATAGGCCTGCTTGAACGATTCGTTGGCGCCCACGAAACCGGACGGGACGTTGGACCACATGGGCAGGTACGTGCCCTTGTAGACCTGATCCGAGATGGCCTGGCGGTCAATGAGGTCAGCAACCGCCTGACGGACGGCAAGCGCCTTCTTCGGGTCCGCTTCGGGAGCCTTGGCACCATACGGCATGGTGTCGTAGTTGAAGACGATGTACCGCATCTCACCGCCGGGTCCGACATGGACCGTGACGTTGGAATCCTTCTTGAGGTCATCGATGTCCGTGGCGCTCAGGCTGCGGTTGGCAACGTCGATCTGCCCGCCCTTGACCTCCAACTTCATGTTGGTCTGGTCGGTGTAGTACTTGATGGTGGCCCCTGCGTTGGCGGGCTTGCCAAGCACTCCCTTGTAGTCCGGCCAGGCCTTGAGGCTGACCAGCGTGTTCTTGTTGTAGGAGTCGATGATGTACTGGCCGTGGAAGGCATTGGCCTTGACAATTTCCTCGTCGCTGAGGAGCTTGTCTGCCGGGAAGACTTCATCGTCTACGATCGGCGCGGCCGGGCTGGTCAGAATCTGCGGGAACGTCTGGTCGTTGGCATTCTTCAGCGTGAAAACAACGGTGCTGGCATCAGGCGTGGCAATGGAATCGATGTTGGACAACAATGATGCCGGTCCATTGGGATCGTTGATGGCCACCTGGCGATCAAAGGAGAACTTGACGTCTTTGGAATCCAAAACGTGCCCGTTGGCCCACTTGAGGTCGCTCTTCAGCTTGACGGTGAATTCCGTGGGCTTGGTGAAGGACGACGATTCGGCAAGGTCCGGCACGGGATCGGCGCCACCGGGCTTGGAGTTCAACAAATAGGAGTAAATCTGGTTCATCACCATAAACGAACCGTTGTCGTACGAGCCCGCCGGGTCAAGTGCGGTGACTTTGTCTGTGGTGCCGTACGCGATGACGCTGCTTGCATTCTCCGATGCTGTGCTGCCACCGCCGCCGCCACCCGAGGGGCCCGTGCAGGCCGTCAATGCGAAGGCGGAAACGCCTGCGAGCGCGAGTGCGCTGCGCAAGGCTTGAGTGCTCTTGGTCATCTGTGAACTTTCTGTTCGATGAGTACGCGCTCGCCGCCCGCAAATGGGTGTCTTGGCTTGAGCGGGCAGCGCGCTGTCCTGATGCCTAGATTCAACCAGACGCCGGACTCATCAACCGGCTTTTTTGTGAGTTGAGACACAAAATTTACCTGACCGGGGTAAATTTGCTCCGCCTCAGAGCTCCGCGCGCTGCAACGACCGAGCAGCGTCGATCGTGGCCTGTCCCAGAACGCGGCTGCCCTGGTAGAGGACCACTGTCTGGCCGGGTGCCACACCGCGCAGCGGATCGGTCAACGTGACCAGCAGCTGGGGTGCACCCTCGCCGGGCAGCATTCGCGCGGTTGCCGGCACGGGGTCACCGTGGGCGCGGACCTGGGCATAGCAGTCAAACTCGGCGCCCGTTTCGATTTCCGCGATGGGCAGGCCGGCCCACGAGACCTTGATGCCGCGGATCTCGTCAATGGCCAGCAGCGCCTGGGGCCCCACCACTACCTTGTTTTCCTTGGGCCGGATCTCCAGGACGAACCTGGGCTTGCCGTCCGCTGCGGGTGTGCCGAGCTTCAGGCCGCGGCGCTGTCCCACGGTGAACGCGTTGGCTCCCGGGTGCTCCCCCACCTTCGTGCCGGCCTCGTCCACAATGTCACCGGTGGTCATGTCGATCTTTTCGGCGAGCCAGCCCGCGGTGTCGCCGTCCGGAATGAAGCAGATGTCGTGGCTGTCGGGCTTGTTGGCCACTGACAGTCCACGCCGCTCGGCCTCGGCCCGCACCTCAGCCTTGGAGGGCGTGTCAGCCAGCGGGAACATGGAGTGCTTGAGCTGCTCGTGGGTCAGGACACCCAGGACGTAGCTCTGGTCCTTGGCCCAGTCCGCCGCTCGGTGAAGTTCGGGGTTGCCATCGGCGTCCTTGATGACCTTGGCGTAATGCCCGGTGCAGACGGCGTCAAAGCCCAGGGCGATGGCCTTCTCCAGCAGGGCGGCAAACTTAATCCGCTCGTTGCAGCGCATGCAGGGGTTGGGCGTCCGCCCGGCAGCATACTCATCGATGAAGTCCTGGACCACGTCTTCCTTGAAGCGCTCCGAGAAATCCCAGACGTAATACGGAATACCCAGCACATCGCAGGCCCGCCACGCATCGCGCGAGTCCTCGATGGTGCAGCAGCCGCGGCTGCCCGTCCGCAGGGTGCCGGGCATCCTGGACAGCGCAAGGTGAACGCCGACGACGTCGTGCCCGGCCTCAACGGCACGTGCTGCGGCAACGGCGGAGTCGACTCCACCGCTCATGGCTGCTAGAACTCGCATGCTGGCTTTCTTTAGGGTTCGGGGATGCCGGCAGAGGGCGGCTGCCGTTCAACCGGCGGCCGCAGGAATAGCACAATGCCTGCCGCACCAGTCTATCGCCACGCCGAATCCTCCCCAAAAGACCCTTGACCCAGCGGGCCTTCAATTCTAAAGTCAGACTTAACGGTTTTAGACTTCGAGCACGCACCAGCGGGAATCGGGCGGACATGGCTGAGGACATTGCTACTGCGGGGGACATTGTGATTGCCGGCGGCGGCCTGGCCGGTGCCACCGCGGCCAAGACCCTGCGGGCGGAAGGGTTCAAAGGCCGGGTGATCATCATCGGCGCCGAGCGCCATCACCCCTACCTGCGTCCGCCGCTGTCCAAGGAGTACCTGCTGGGCAAGGCCGCCGAGGACGCCGTTCCGGTCGTGCCGCCAGGCTGGTACGCGGAGAACGACGTCGGCCTCCGCCTGGGTGCCCGCGTCACGGGCATCCGGCCGGACGCCAGGACGGTGGAGATGGACGACGGCAGCACACTGTCATACGGCTCCCTGCTGCTCGCCACCGGCGCGGCGCCCCGCACCCTCCACCTGCCCGGAAGCGACATGGCGGGGGTATCCACCTTCCGCACCTTGGACGACAGCCGTCGGTTGCGCAGCAGTCTGGCGGCGGGCGGCAGGAACGTGGTGATGATCGGCTCCGGCTGGATCGGCATGGAACTGGCTGCGGCTGCCGCTACGTACGGCAACAACGTCACGCTCCTCGGACTGGAAGAAATCCCCCTGGCCGGGGCCATCGGCCCTGACCTGGGGCGGTTCTTCCGCAGACTCCACGAAGCCAACGGCGTGAGCTTCCGGCTTCCCGCCTCAGCACGGGAACTCACCGGCCACGGCGGTGCTGTCACCGGGGTGGTCACCGATTCCGGAGAGGCGCTCCCTGCGGACATCGTGGTCATCGCCGTCGGCGTGGTTCCCGAGACCGGACTCGCGCAGGCGGCCGGCCTTGCCCTGGACAACGGGATCCTCACGGACGCGTCCCTGCGGACCAGCGCGCCCGGCATTTTTGCCGCCGGCGACGTCGCCAACGCCTTGCACCCCTTCACCGGCCAGCACCACCGCAGCGAGCACTGGTCCAATGCCCTGAACGGCGGAAAAGTGGCGGCAAAGGCCATGCTCGGCCTGGACGCCGTCCTGAGCACCATCCCCTACTTCTACACCGATCAGTACGACGTCAGCATGGAGTACTCCGGCTTCCCGGCCCAGGCTGCGGGCGCTGAGCCGGTGATCCGGGGGTCGCTGGAGGACAATGAGTTCATAGCGTTCTGGCAGCGGGATTCCAGGGTGGTGGCCGGGATGAGCGTCAACTGGCCGCGGAAGCCACAGCCTGGCGCACAGAAAACCATCAAAGCCCTCATCTCGGCCAGGACGCCCGTCTCAGCGGAGCGCCTGGCCGACAACTCCGTTGGGCTCGATCAGCTCCTGCCGGAGGACGCCTGACGCGCTACCGTTCCCGCAGTCTGGATCGAGGATTCATGCCCGGCCATCCCTGCCTGGCGGGCGCGTTGGTATGCGCCGGGGAGGGCTGCCAGCAAGGCATCCACGTCCGCGTCGGTTGAGGCATGTCCCAGCGTGAAGCGCTGGGCGCCGCGGGCTGTCTCCTCGTCCAGCCCCATGGCCAGCAGCACGTGGGACGGGCGCGGGACACCGGCCGTACAGGCGGATCCCGTGGAGGATTCCACCCCCACCAGGTCCAGCAGGAACAGCAGCGAATCACCTTCGCAGCCAGGGAACGTGAAATGCGCGTTGCCGGGCAGCCGCCCCTCCCCCGGGGCTCCGCGGAGCACGGCTTCGGGCACCCGCTCAAGGACGCCGTCGATGAGCCTGTCCCGCAGGCCCGCGATCCTCGCGGACTCGGCGGCAAGCTGTGCGGTGGCGGCTTCCGCGGCCGCCGCGAACGCGGCGATGGACGCCGTGTCCAGCGTCCCGGAGCGCACGTCGCGTTCCTGGCCGCCACCGTGCTGCACCGGGGTCAGCTTGACCGCCCGTCCCAACAAGAGGGCACCGACTCCCACCGGTCCGCCGATCTTGTGCCCGGATACGGACATCGCGTCCAGCCCGGAGTCCTTGAAATTCACAGGCAGCGAGCCGAACGCCTGCACCGCATCCGAATGAACCGGAACCCCAACGGCGTGCGCCAGTTCCACAATCCTGTGCACCGGCTGGATGGTACCCACTTCGTTGTTGGCCCACATGACCGTCACGAGCGCTATGTCCTCGGGGTCCCGGGCCAGCTCGGCGGCGAGGACATCAAGGTCCACCACGCCCTCGCTGTCCACCGGAAGCCAGGTGGCAATGGCGCCCTCGTGCCGCTCCAGCCATTCCACAGTGTCCTGAACGGCATGATGCTCGACAGCGGAGCAGAGGATGCGCCGCCGTGCCGGGTCTTCGCCGGAACGGGCCCAGTACAGGCCCTTCACGGCAAGGTTGTCCGACTCAGTGCCCCCGGACGTAAAAATGACCTCGGAGGGATGGGCGCCGGCAGCCGCCGCGATGGCTTCCCTCGCGTCCTCCACGGAGCGGCGGGCACGCCGGCCCGAGCCGTGCAGGGACGAAGGATTGCCGGTGCGGGCAAGTTCCCGGGTCAGGGCTGCCAGCGCCTCGGCGGAAAGTGGCGTGGTGGCTGCATGATCGAGGTAGACGGGCACGCCTCAATTCTAGCGGCGCCCAGGGCGGCACAGCCGCGGCCCCGGCCCATCAGGTGTCAGGGCGGGGTGATCCTGGCGCAGCACTGGCCAGGCTCGCTGTTCGGCGCTATACGTTCCTCCGGCTCCCCGCACGCCGCAGCCGCGCCCTGCAGAAATGATCCGTTCATGGCGCAGACGACTTCCGGGTGCCCGTCCGAGAGCCGATGGAACGGGCAGTTCACCAGCACAAAGCCGCCGGCGCCGTCAGGCCTGGGCTCGTAGCCCTCCCCCGCCATGAAGTCCGCCAGGCTTGTGGCGCCGGCGGCCAGCGCCTGGCCCTTGCCGTACGACGCGGCCAGCAGGGAATTGCCCACGGCTCCGCCGGTCGCTGTGGAGTGCTCGATCGCTGCGACCAGCAGCTCAGCGGCGAGGTCATAGTTGCGGTCCGGCACGAAAGCGCCGACTTCACTCGTTGATTGCCGGTACATCTTCGCCGGCCGCCCGGAGCCAGGACCTGACTTCCCGGCGGCCTTGTGGAATTCCACCGCCAGGAGTCCGTCCTGGACCAGCCTGTCAAGGTGAAAGGACGCCGTGCTTCTTGGCAGGCCGAGGGCCAGCGCAGCCTCATCGCGCCCGACTGCGGCATCGGAAGCGGCAACCAGTTCAAAAAGCTGCCGGCGCTTGTCGTCGCCCAAGGAAGCCACGGCCGCCATGCGGCGGCCCCACGGAAGTCTGCGCACCCTGTAACCCTAACTCTAAAAACAACATCCATTGCTTAATGGTGCTAATCTTTCTAAAATAATCATACCTACTTTTAGAAGGAGTGCACCATGACAACCAACGCGAAAATCACCGCAGGCAGTCGGCTACAGGCTATGGCACCGGACAGGCAGGCCTTCTTCCTGCTGCGCACCGTGTTCACCGTCGCACCGATTCTCTTCGGGCTGGACAAGTTCACCAACATCCTGACCGACTGGACCATCTACCTCGCGCCGGTTGCCACCTCCGTGGTGCCAGTGTCGGCGCAGACCTTTATGTACGTCGTCGGCGTCGTGGAGATCGTCGCCGGCATTGCGGTGGCCGTCCGGCCTCGGTTCGGTTCCCTGCTGGTCGCCGTCTGGCTGCTGGGCATCATCGTCAACCTGCTGGTCCTGGGCAGCTTCTACGACGTTGCCTTACGGGACTTCGGCCTGCTCGTGGCCGCGCTGGCCCTGAACCGCCTTTCCCCCGCCGGGTCCTGGCGCAGGCATGGTAAGTAACCAACACCGCTAGTTCGACGGCGGAACCACACGGAGGCGTTCTGCAACGTCGGCCCGGGCGGCTGCCAGTGTGGCATCGTCCGGGCAGGCCACCGAAATGTAGACCGACGATGCCGCGGTGCCGAACACCCGGGCCATAACGGCCGTGGCCTGGACGCCAGCTTGGCCGGGTTTCTCCAGCACCATTACCTCGGCCGATGGCCCCGGCTTGCCAACCTCACCGCCCCAACGCAGCGTCGCGGTCTTCAGATAACCGGGCAGGATGGTCGGATCCAGGTACGTGAAGAGGCCAATGGTCGATTCCTTGTCGTCTTGGAGTGCCAGCGGGACCTGGTTGGTGCTGACCTTGGCCGCCACCAGGCAGCCATCGGCCTTCACGAATTGACTCTCGCCGGCCACGTTCTTCTTGACCTGCTGCCAGCCGGGTGTTTCCTTCAGTCCGTCCGATATCCCCACGGGGACTCCGGCGGCCAGGGAACCGCCCGCGGAGAACGGCATGTCCTTTTCTGCCACCGCTTCTGCGTCGTGGCCAGGGGTAATAGTGGGCGTGGCCAGGGCGGTGACGATTGGCTCCACTTTCGGGGCGGCCGGATCGGGCACATCAACAGTGCAGCCCCCCAGTGTGCTCACGCCAAGCAGCGCCCCCGCCACGAGTACAGCCGCCTGTGCCTTCACGCCCACCCCAATAAGTTCGCCCCGGACGGCCAGCCTGCCGTCCTCCTGAAAGAGTCTAGACGCCAGCCCCGGGAACCACTGGGGCGTGCGCAGACGTTGTGTGGGCAGGCCGTAAACTGGGGCCCACCGGGCTGCCTGCCGTGGACTGGCCAGACGAAGAAAAAGGATGAGTGCTTGACCGAGAGCAGCAGCTCCTACTACGAGGTGCTCCGTATCGCCGTGACGGCCACCGACAAGGAGATCAAGGTGGCCTACCGCCGGGCCGCGCGGAAGGCCCATCCTGACCATGGCGGGGACGCCGCTGCTTTCCGGCGAGTGACGGCAGCATACGAAACCCTCATAGACCCCACGCGCCGGAAGGCCTACGACCGCTCGTACGCCGCGGGAACCGCCCGCAACACCGACGATTCCGCCGCAGGGCCGCACTTTGATGCGCCGGCGGCGGGCAGCCATGCCTCGGCCACAGTGCACAGAACCACCACGCCGCGGAACACCGCAGGCGACCCGCCCCTTTATGTCCCGCCCTACGATGCCGCCGCTTTCGAGGCGTCCGGCACGGTGCCGCTTATCCCGTTCGCCCAGGCCAGCCAGCAGGTCCACGGGATGCCGCGCAAACGGGGTATTTTTGGCGCCGGGGCCCGAATCCAGCGCGAACTGCGCACGGTGCAGCTCATCACCCGCCAGGTTCTGCCTGCGATTCCTGCGGCCCGGCTGGTCAACGGCCTGCAGTCCCCGGCCGATAACAGCCACATCGACCACGCACTCCTGTCCGGCTACCGGCTGGCGCTGATCGGGTCCATGCTGCTGCCAAAGGGCGCCTACGCCTGGGACGGGCAAACCCTGAGGCACGGCGGACGTTCCATCGCGCCGCCGCAACTGGCCCACGTTGTCCGGGCCATGCAGGACATCTTCCCGGAACTGAACGTCACCGGCTGGACAGTCATCCACAGCGCCGACGGCAACCTCCACGAACCCGTCATCGACCGCCACCGGCGAACAGCCGGCACGTCCGAAACCATCCAGGTGGTGAACGCGGCAGGCCTGGTCCGCGGCCTCAAGCAATTCCTCTCCTCCGGCCCCACACCCAACGCCGTCAATGTGTCGGTGCTGGCCAGGCTGCTTCGCGGCATGCACTGAACCGTTGCATGCGCTGGGTAGCGGGCACTGAACCGTTGACCCGGATTGGTTGACTAGGATTGGACGGTGTTCCGAATCCTCTTCCATGCCCCCGAAATCCCCGGCAATACCGGCAATGCGATCAGGCTGGCAGCCATAACCGGCGCCCAACTGCACCTGGTGGAACCCCTCGGCTTTGATTTCTCCGATGCCAAGCTCCGGCGCGCCGGCCTGGACTACCACGACCTCGCCGTCGTCACCGTCCACAAAAGCATTGAGGACGCCTGGCGCGAACTGCAGCCGGAGCGTGTGTACGCCTTCACCTCGGACGGCACCGCCAGCTACGCGGACATCGCCTACCGCCCCGGGGACGTCCTGATGTTCGGCCAGGAATCAGTGGGCCTGCCGGAACACCTCAAAAGCGATCCGCATGTCACGGCCACCGTGCGGCTTCCCATGCTGCCGTCCCTCCGTTCGCTGAACCTGGCCAACGCGGCGTCCATTGCTGTCTACGAGGCCTGGCGCCAGCAGGGATTTTCCGGCGCCCAGATTTGAGCGCCCGCGGCCCATCCGGACGGCTGCCTGCACCGAATCACTCCTGACAGCAATTCCGGGGCGAGGAAGGAGCGGCAGGTGACACGGCTAGCGACGAGGCGGGCGGCGCCGTCGGCTCTCCCCTTTCCCCGGGGCAGCACTGGCCGCGATGCTCAGGTTTCACCGCCGGGCGACTTATGCTGGGTAGTGATGGAAACTCCCAACGCGCCAAACTCCGAGGCCCCGGCCGCAGTCACTGACTCACCGGCGGACCTCAGCAAGCGCTTGGCCGGGCTGCTCGCCCGCATAGCCGGCGGCGACCAGGCCGCGTTTGCCGAGTTCTACCAACTGACATCGCGCAGGGTGTTCGGCATGGCGCGGCGAGTGCTCATCGATCCCGAACTCAGCGAAGACGCCACGCAGGAGGTTTTCCTCCAGGTCTGGCAGAACGCCGCGAAGTTCAACCCGGAAGCAGGCAGTCCGCTGTCGTGGCTAATGACCATTTCACACCGCCGGGCCGTGGACAAGGTCCGTTCCTCGCAGTCGGCCACCGACCGAGAGGCCAAATACGGCGCCAGCAGCCAGGACGTGGACCACGACTCCGTCTCCGCCGAGGTGGACAGCAGGCTCGAGGCCGAGGCGGTGGTCCGGTGCCTGGAAACACTGACCGAAACACAACAGGAATCCGTGCGGCTGGCCTACTACGGCGGCCTTACTTACCGCGAAGTCGCGGAAAAGCTAAACGCAGCAGTACCCACCATCAAGTCCCGCATCCGCGACGGACTGATCCGCTTGAAGACCTGTCTGGGGGTGAGTTGAGATGACAGAAATGAATAGTCAGGGAGGCACCCGCCGTCCCGGCTCGTTCGGAACTGAGATCGCCGCCGACCTGGAATCCGGGCGGGCCGCGGATCTCGCCGAGCTCTATGCCCTGGACGCGATCAGCGATGCCGAACGCGCCGCCATTGACCGCTACATCTCCGCCGCGCCCGACGCCGAGCGCAGCGCCTTCTTTGAGCGTGTCCGCCAGGCAAGGGAGACCCTCGCGGCGTCCTTCACGGCTGAGGCCGAGCCTCCCGCGGATCTTTTCGCCCGTATCGTGTCGCAGTTGCCGTCGCTCGTGCAGCTGCCTGCCGATGGGCCCACCGAAGTCATTGCTGCGCCTGCCGCGGCAGCCACGCCGTCCGCGCAGGCGCCGGCAGAAGCCCCCGATGAGCTCGCCGCTGCCAGGGTCCGCCGGGAAGAACGACGCCGGCCTGCCGGCGCCCGCCGCTGGCTCACCGCAGTCGCCGCCGCCGCCGTAATCGCCCTCGGTGGCGTGGGCGTGGGTGCCTACATCACGGACCAGAACGACCCCCTGAACCAGGTCGTCCGGGCCGGCGACGTCCGCGAAGCCTCCGTACCCGTCTCCGCCGGCGGAACTGCCACCGTGCTGATTTCGTCGTCGCGGGATGCCGTGGTGGTCAAGATGAACGGTGTACCCGCACCGCCGGCCGGCAAGGTTTACCAGATGTGGCTGATCCCGAAAGACGGCTCGGCACCGGTTTCCCAGGGCCTGATGGACGAAGCAGCCCTGTCAAAGCCTGCCGTGGTGAAGGGCATTGCGTCCGCTGCAGCGCTCGGCATCACCGTGGAGCCCGTGGGCGGTTCGGCCACCCCAACGTTCCCCACCGTGGCTGCCGCACCTCTGGGCGCCTGAGCCCGGGGGCGGCTGCGCCAGAGGCCAGCCGCCCCACCACCGGAAGTTCTAGAAGCCGGCGATCGTCCCCGGGCCGTTGACGGCGACCACGTGGAAGGCTTCGGCGCTGCGGCCCTCAGCAAAGCCCGCACGCCGTGCGCTCATGTGCATGCCGTTCCGCACCGCCGCTTCCATGGCCGCGACATCGGGATGCTGGCTCACGTGCACGTGGATCGCGTCGAGCTTGGCGTCCACATGGTCGGTGACATCCTCAAAGTGGTTCTCCCGCTCTTCGGGCCCGGCATAGAGCCACAGCCACGGCAGTTTGTAGGCCGCGAGGCCTGCCTCGGCCAGCTCCGGATAGGCGAACGGGTTTTCGACCGCAGGGTATACAGCCCGGGTCACGGCCTCCCCCACGGCAAGGTGGTCCGGGTGGCTCTTCTGGAGGCGGTTCCAGTTCCGTTCCGGATGCATGGCGAGCACGACGTCGGGACGGACTTCCCGGATCAGCTTCACCACACCTTTCATCACCGCGTGCGTCGGTTCCAGGTAGCCGTCGCGCTCATGGAGGTAGTGGATGTCGGTCACGCCCACGAGTTCGGCTGCCCGGCGCTGCTCGGCCGCCCTGAGGGCGATGATCTCGGCCCGCTGCGCCGGGTCGAAGCCGCCCGCGTCGCCGTCCGTCATGATGCAGTAGCTGACGTGGATTCCCGCGGCCGTCCAGGCGGCGATGGTGCCGGCCGCACCGAAGTCGATGTCGTCCGGATGAGCGGCGAAACAGAGCACCCGCCCAATCCGGTGGATGTCCGGGTTGAACGGGCTCTGTGCTGAGGCAGCGGAGTGCGCCAAGGTCAGCCTTTTCGCTTCTTGATTTCTTCGGTGGCCTGCGGAAGGACGTCGAAGAGGTCCCCGATGATGCCAAAATCGGCGATTTCGAAGATCGGCGACTCGGCGTCTTTGTTCACGGCCACAATGACCTTCGCTGTCTGCATCCCGGCCTTCTGCTGGATGGCACCGGATATGCCGGCGGAGATGTAGAGCTGGGGCGACACGGTCTTGCCGGTCTGGCCCACCTGGGCGTCGTGGCTGATCCAGCCGGCGTCCGTAGCTGCACGGGAGGCTCCGACGGCAGCACCGAGGGCGTCCGCAAGCTGCTCCACGGGGCCGAAGTCGCCGTCCACTCCGCGTCCGCCGGCCACCACGATGCGGGCGTCCGACAGATCCGGGCGGCCGCTGGCCGCCTTCTGCTCGCGGGCGGTGACGCGGGCCGCCGTGGCCATACCGTCGGCCGGAACTTCTACGGTGGACGTCTCCGGGCCGGAAGCCACGGATGCCGGCTCCGGCGTGACGTTGTTGGCCTTCACCGTCAGCACGGAAACCGCCGTGGTGGCCCTGGCAGAGGTGGTGTAGGACCCCGCGAGGACCGACTTGTGCGCTGTACCGTCGGCGTCGACCGCCACAACATCGGTGATGACGCCGGCGTTCAGCCGGATGCCGAGCCGCGCCGCGATCTCTTTGCCTTCGGGCGAGTTGTCCAGGAGGACCGTGCCGGCACCGGCGGCACCCGCGGCGGCCGCGAGATAGGCTGCCTTCGCCGAGACAAGGTAGTCATCCAGGTCCTGGGCGGAGGGCCGGAAAACGGCGGTGACGCCGTACTCGGCGAGCGTGGCCGAAACACCCGATTGCAGATCGCCGTTCACGGCAACAGCGGTCTCTCCCAGGGAACGTCCCAGGGTGAGCAGTTCGAGGGTGCTCTTCTTCAGGGCATCGCCGGGGTTGTCAATGAATACGAGTACGTTTGCCATGTCTGTGATCCCTCTTAGAGCAGCTTCTGGGCGGCCAGGAAGTCGACGAGCTTGATGCCGGCGTCGCCTTCGTCGGTGATGATGGTTCCGGCGGTGCGCGGCGGGCGTTCCTCGGCAGCGGTCACTGTGGTCCACGATCCGGCGTGGCCCACGTGCGCGGGATCAACTCCGATGTCGTCCAGGGACAGGGTGGTGATGCTCTTGCGCTTGGCCGCGATGATGCCCTTGAAGTTGGGGTAGCGCGGCTCGTTGATCTGGTCCGTCACGGAGACCACCGCGGGAAGCGTTGCTTCGACGGTCTCCGAGTAGGTGTCGGCGTCGCGGCGCGCGGTGAGGCGGCCGCCGTCGACCGTCAGGGAGGACGCGAAGGTGACCTGCGGCAGACCCAGGCGCTCGGCGAGCTGGGCCGGGACCAGGGACGTTTCGCCGTCTGTGGACGCCATGCCCGTGAGGACAAGGTCCACCGGCGCGCCGGTGCCAATATGGCGGATGGCAGCCGCGAGCGCGAGCGAAGTGGCGGCGGCGTCTGAGCCGGCCAGTGCACTGTCCGTGAGGTGCACACCTTCGGTGGCGCCCATCTGGAGCGACTTCTTCACCGCGTTCACGGCACCGGACGCGCCCATGCTCAGCGCAATGACCTGGTTGCCGGCCTTGGCCCCACCGCGGGCCTCAGCCAGCTGCAAAGCCGCCTCCAGCGCGTATTCGTCCAGCTCGGAAAGGATGCTTTCGTCACGGTCCGTGGTGAAGCCCTCGCCAGTGAGGTGTCGGTCGAACTGTGCGTCCGGTACATGCTTGACCAGGACGATGATCTTCAATGTCTCTTCCACTGTTTTTACAGCAGCCTTCCATGCTTGTGGACAGCCAGCCGGATGGGGTCATGGCCTCGGAACGCCCGGGGTACGGGTAGATCCTAGCTAACCATATAGCCGTCCCCCGTGGCCGTCCCGTTAACGCCTGTGTCACGGCCCTGCCCGTGCGCGCCGGGGATCACCTTACGACGGCGGCGGCACAGGACGGTGACAACAGGGGGACGGCGGCGATCACCTTTGGTGACCTCCGCCGTCGTCCGCGTTTATGGTTTGCCGTGCGCTCTGCTGTTCAGGCCTACTGGTCCGCCGCGGTGCCGAGCGTGACGTCCAGCGTCTGCTCCTGGCCGTTGCGCAGGACGGTGAGCTTGACGGTGGAGCCGCCGGCCTGCTCACGGACGGCCGCTGTGAGCTGGTTGGGCTCGCTGATGACCAGGTCGTTGAACTTGATCACCACATCGCCCACCTTGATACCGGCCTTTGCGGCAGCTGAATTCGGCTCTACCGTTGCCACGTCGGCACCTACGGAGAAGCCCGAGGACGAGCTGCTGGACGACTTTTCCTTGACGCTGACACCCAACTGGCCGTGGGAGGCCTTGCCGGTATCAATGATCTCCTGTGCCACCCGTTTTGCGTGGTTGATGGGGATGCTGAAGCCCACTCCGATATTTCCGCCGGTGGTCGAAGAATCGGAGCCGGCGGACGCGATGGCGACGTTGACGCCGATGATCTCTCCCTTGCTGTTGACCAGCGCTCCGCCGGAGTTGCCGGGGTTGATGGCGGCATCAGTCTGGATCACGTTGATGGAGATGGAACCCTGGTTGGCAGTGCTTTGGCCTTGGCCACCGTTTGGCGGGGCGAACTGGAAGCCCTGATCGCCGCCCTGGGAAGTGTCGCCTTCCTTCGGTGCCGCCGAGGACGCAACACTGATGGTCCGGTTCAGGGTTGAGACGATGCCGTCAGTGACTGTTCCGGTCAGGCCAAGCGGGGAGCCGATGGCGATGGCCGTGTCGCCGACGTTGAGCTTGCCCGAGTCACCGAGCGTGGCTGCGGTCAGCCCGGACGCGTCGTCCACCTTGATGACGGCAAGGTCAGAAAGGGGGTCAGTGCCCACCAGTGTGGCCTTGAGGACCTTGCCCGCGCTGGTCCGGACCTCCAGGGCTGCGTTGGCGCTCTGGCCATCGAGCGTCACCACGTGGGTGTTGGTCAGGATGTGCCCTTCGTTGTCCATAACGATGCCGGAGCCCGTGCCGCCCGAACTGCCGCTCGTGGCACTGATGGTCACCACGCTGGGCGACGCCTTGAGCGCCGCGGCCGTGATGGCGTTGACGTCGTCCTTGTTGTTAACAATCACGGTCTCAGACTGGCTGCCGCTGCTCGCGGCCGACGGCGAGCCATTGTTGAATAGGTTGCCCGAACCGACCGTGGCCACGCCACCACCCACAAGGCCGGCGGCCAGGATGCTTGCCACCAGGGTCCCGACGCCGAAGGAGGCTTTCCTGCGGGGCGCGTCGGCCGGGTTCGGGGCAGCGTTGTACTGGCCCGTATAACCGCCCGGAACGGCGGAATGCGCTCCGTGGTGGCCATATTGCTGGCCGCTGGGCTGGACGGCGCCGTCCGGACCGGGAGTCTGCTGGCCCGGTGTCTGCTGTCCAGGCACCGGCTGGCTATGCGTTTGTTGGCCGTAGAAGGGCTCGCGGGGAGGAAAAACCGGACGGGGTGCATCCGGCAGCGGCTGCGTGGGGTTCCCGGGGGCCCCGGAGCGGTCCAGCTGCTCGGTCGGATTAGCCTGACCGACAGCGTCGCTGCGGACCTCCGCAGGCTTCTGGTCGGGATTCCGGTTCTCGTCCGGATCCCGGTTCTCAGGCGCTGCACCCTGGGTTGGGTTCTCAGTCATTGGACTTCCTTTCATCCTCGTCTGCATTAACTATGTACCGTCTGGCTGGAACTGGGGCGAACGTTCGCTGGGAGGTTCCTGAGAGACTGAAAATCCCTGCACACCAACGCTTTCGAGCGTTTCGCTGGTGGCATATTCGTCCGTGTGGACGCACCATAAGGTGCACCATAGAATCAAGAAGAATTGCCACAGCGACCTGCGGCTTTACATCACGCGTGGGGGCGCTGCTGCATTCTGAGACGTTGATTCGTCCCGAATCGGTGTCAGGCGTGCTGAAGGGTTGCACAATGCGGTCAAAGTTCAAACGTATTCTCGCCGTGATCGGCCTGACCGGGCTGCTCGCGGTTCCTGCCGGCGCGGCCTGGGCTGAACCGCCGGTCACTTTGGACCCGGTGACAAAAATTGTCGATCCCAATGGCGTCCTGGGCGGTGACAAAGCCGAGGTTGAGTCGGCCATCAAGAAGCTGGGCACGGACCACTCAACAGTGCTGCACGTAGTAATTGTGAAGAAATTCGAAAGCCCGACCGATCGGGAAGCGTGGAGCGATGAGGTTGCCCAAAAGGCCAGCCTGGGACAGAACGCTTTGATTTTCGCGGTCGCTACCGATACCAGGCAGTACGTCCTGAATAAGCCCGGCAACAACAAGATCACTACCGCCCAAATTGAAAACATCAAGAGCAAAGCCATTGGCCCGCAGCTGGCGAACGACAACTACTCCCAAGCCGCCATCAATGCCGCAGCAGCCATCGGCGATGCAGCAGGCGGTGGCAGCGGCAACGTCCCCGGTGACGGCGCCGGGGCTGCGGTCCTGGTAGGAACGGGTATTGCAGTTGCCGGTGGGGCCGGCGCGTACCTTTACTTCCGCAACAAGCGCAAAAAGGCAGCCTTGGCATCCAGCGCCAGCTACGGTCCCCAGGGCACCGAGCTCGATCCGCTGGCTTCGCTCAGCATCGAGGACCTCCGACGCAAGAGCGGTTCCCTCATCATCGAGGCCGACGACGCCATCAAGTCCAGCGAGCAGGAACTCGGCTTCGCGGAGGCCCAGTACGGCGACGCCGCGGTGGGAAACTTCACCAAGGCCCTGGCCGAAGCCAAAGCCCACATGTCCGAATCCTTCAAGCTCCAGCAGCAGCTTGACGACCACATCCCGGACACGGAAGAACAGCAGCGCAGCTGGCTCGGCGAAATCATCCGCCGTTCAGAGGCAGCACTCGGCTCGCTCCAGGAGCAGAAGGCCGACTTCGATTCGCTCCGGGAGCTCGAGAAGAACGCCCCGCAGGCACTGGCAGCCATCAGCGCCGGAGCCCACGAAGCCGACGCCAAGATCGCCAGCGCCGAACAGTCACTGACGGCCTTGCGCGCCAAGTACGCGGACAGCGCGCTAGTTCAGGTCGCTGACAACATCACCCAGGCCAAGGAACGGCTGGCCTTTGTGCAGAATGCCACGGCCACCGCACAGGAAAAGCTCACCGAAGGCGAGGGCAGCCTCGCCGCAGTCGCCGTGCGGGCGTCTGAAGAGAGCCTGCACCAGACCAACGTTCTGCTGGACGCCATCGCCAAGGTGTCAACCAGCCTGGACGAGGCCCGCAACGGCCTGGAGGCGGCTGTCGTCGAAACCTCCCAGGACCTCGCGCAGGCGAAGGCCATGATCCAGTCCGGCGAACACCCCGAACTCGCCGGCCCGGTCGCCGGCGTTGAAGCCGCTCTGGGCCAGGTCAAAGCCGAAATCCAGGGCGGGAAAATCGATCCCATCGCCACCCTGCAGCGCGTTGAAACAGCACACCAGGCACTGGACCAGTCCCTCACCGGCATCCGGAACCAGCAGGACCAGGCCCGCCGCGCCCAGGCATCGCTGCAGCAGACCATCATGTCGGCGCAGGCGCAGATCAGTGCCACGTCGGACTACATCACCGCCCGCCGCGGCGGCGTAGGCACCGAGGCCCGTACACGGCTCGCCGAGTCCCAGCGCAACCTCGACTACGCACTGTCCATCTCGCGCAACGATCCCGTCACCGCGCTGACTTACGCCCAGCAGGCCCACGCCCTCGCGGCCCAGGCAGCGCAACTCGCCCAGGCTGACGTCGACAACTTTGGTGGCTACGCCAACCAGGGCTTCGGCGGCGGGGGCATGTTCGGCGGGCGCGGCGGAGGCGGCGGCGGCCTTGGGGGCGCCATCCTTGGCGGTATCCTCATCAACTCCATCCTCAACGGCGGAAGCGGCGGAGGCTGGGGTGGAGGCCACAGTGACGGCGGCGGCTGGGGCGGTGACTCCGGCGGCGGCGATATGGGCGGCGGCTGGGGCGGCGATTCCGGCGGCGGCGGGGACTTCTGATCCGACAAAAGGCTAGGCGCCGACAGGAACCAACCTGCCGGCGAAAAGAAGCGGTACAACAACTGTTCACTGATCTCAGTGGCCACCATTGAGCAGGACGAAAGGTAACACCATGGTTAAGCAGTCCATTTTCGGCCGGATCGCACAGCTGGCAAAGGCAAACATCAACACTTTGCTGGACAACGCTGAGGATCCGCAGAAGATGCTGGACCAGATGGTCCGGGACTACACCAACAACATTGCGGAGGCTGAGTCCGCCGTAGCCCAGACCATCGGCAACCTGCGTATGCTCCAGGATGACTACCGCGAGGACATCAAGAATGCCCAGGACTGGGGCAACAAGGCCCTTGCCGCATCTCGCAAGGCTGACGAATACCGCAGCGCCGGCGACAGCGTAGACGCCGAGAAGTTCGACAACCTCGCGAAGGTAGCGCTGCAGCGCCAGATGTCCGCGGAAAGCGAAGCCAAGGGTGCTGAGCCGAGCATCGCCTCGCAGACCGAAGTAGTGGACAAGCTCAAGTCGGGCCTGGACCAGATGAAGGGCAAGCTCAACGAACTCACCAGCAAGCGCAACGAACTGGTTGCCCGCTCCAAGACGGCCGCGGCACAGTCCCAGGTGCATGATGCCATTAAGAGCATCGACTTCATGGATCCCACCAGCGAAGTTGGCCGCTTCGAAGAGAAAATCCGCCGCGAAGAGGCCAAGGTCCGCGGACAGCAGGAGCTTGCCGCGTCGAGCCTGGACGCCCAGTTCAACCAGCTGGAAGACCTCGGCGAGCAGGTGGAAATCGAAGCACGCCTGGCAGCCCTGAAGTCCGGCGGCGCCAAGCCGGCCATCGGCGCTTCCGGCACCCGGTCCGAGTCCACAGTCGACGAAGCCGACTTCGACAAGCTGTAGCCAGGCGAGTCCGCCGCTGAGCGGGCAGCAGGGGGCCGGGGTTCATCACGAACCCCGGCCCTTGCCATGTCCGGACAGGAGCCCCCACCGGCCGTGCGGCTCCTGACTCGGGTGTGTAGCGTGGAAGCCATGGTCCCCCCCGTCGCATCCTCCATCGTCTGGCTCCGTGATGACCTTCGACTGGACGATAACCCCGCCCTGTCCCGCGCCGTCGAACTCGGCTTACCGCTCACGGTGGTCTACATCCTCGACGAGGAATCCCCCGGAATCCGTCCCCTGGGAGGTGCGGCCCGCTGGTGGCTGCACCACTCGCTGACGTCCCTGGCTGGCGCGCTTACTGAGGTCGGTTCCACGCTCACCCTCCGGCGTGGGCCTGCCAGCCGCGTGATCCGGGACCTGGCCGCGGAAACAGGCGCGCGGCACGTGCTGTGGAACCGGCGCTACGGCGGTCCCGAACGGTCCCTGGACGCGGAGATCAAGGCCTTGGCGGCGGAGAACGGCCTCGAAGCGGCCAGTTTCCAGGCCAACCTGCTCTTCGAGCCGTGGACCATCACCACCGGCAGCGGCGGCCCCTACAAGGTGTTCACGCCCTACTGGCGGGCCTGCACGGCGTCCGGCGAGCCCCGTTCGCCGCTGGATGCGCCGGCCCGCCTGCCCTCCCCCGCCGTCGCCGGTTCTATGAAGCAGGCCGGCAGCGACGCGCTGGCAGAGTGGTCACTGCCGCCCGTGTCCCCGGACTGGAGCGGCGGACTGGCTGAGACCTGGCTGCCCGGTGAGGCCGGAGCACACAGCAGGCTTGAGGACTTCCTGGATGGGCCCGCACAGGACTACGGCACAGGGCGGGACCTTCCCGGGATGGAGGGCACGTCCAGGCTGTCCCCGCACCTCCGTTTTGGTGAAATCAGCCCGTTCCGGGTCTGGCACGAGCTCCGCCGCCACTTCCCCCGCGAGGCGACGCCCGACGTCGGGATCTTCCGGTCCGAGCTGGGCTGGCGGGAGTTCTGCTGGCAACTGCTTTATGCCAATCCCCAGCTGGGTACCCGAAACTATCGGCCGGACTTCGACCGCTTCGAATGGCAGCAACCCACGGCGGCGGAACTGGAAGCATGGCAGCAGGGCCGGACCGGCTATCCGCTGGTGGACGCGGGGATGCGGCAGCTGTGGCAGACAGGTTGGATGCATAACCGGGTCCGGATGGCCGCAGCTTCGTTCCTCGTCAAGAACCTCCTGGCCGACTGGCGCCTGGGCGAGGCGTGGTTCTGGGACACCCTGGTGGATGCCGATGCCGCCAGCAACCCCGCCAACTGGCAATGGGTTGCAGGCTCGGGCGCCGATGCGTCCCCGTACTTCCGGATCTTCAATCCCGTCACGCAGAGCAAGAAGTTCGACGCCGACGGCCGGTACCTTCGCGAGTTCATTCCGGAAATCGCCCACATGGACCGCAGGGCCATCCACGAACCGTGGAACCAGCCCGATGTCCAGGGCTACCCCGCGCCCGTGGTGGGACTGCCCGAGTCCAGGGAGCGTGCGCTGGCCACCTACCAGAAGCTTCGGAAGGACCAGCAAGGCCAGGACGACGTCACCGGCCCGGAAATCAGCGGCTGACTTTGCCCATCAGGGAGGCGATGGGGCGAAGGAAGAGGGGACGGGCCAGGAACCAGGCTGCCACCATGGCGGCAACCGAAGCGAGGAAGACCCAGAAGCCGAACCAGCCGGCGTCGTCGCTCCCGCCGTACATGTGGTTCAGGTTCCGCAGCGCACCGGTGGCGAGGACCAGGAAGACATGCACCACGATGAACGCCACGAAATAGATCATGACCGGGAAGTGGATGGCCCGCGCGAGCTCAATGGGGTAGGCCTTGTTCAGGGCCGTGGCCTTCTTGGGCCACGCGGAGGACGTCCGGATGCCGGAGATGAAGGCAAGTGGTGCGGCAATGAAGACGGTGGCGAAGTACGTCAGCAGCTGGAGCGCGTTGTAGTTGACCCAGCCGTTGTCGGTGGGCCAGTTCAACGAGGCGTACTGCAGCGCTGCGGAGAGGGCATTGGGGATGACGTCCCAACTGGTGGGCACGATCCGCATCCATTGGCCGCTGGCGAAGAGCAGGATGGCGAACACCAGGCCGTTGAGGACCCAGAGCGCGTCCAGCGTCAGGTGCAGCCAGAGCTCCAAGGTGATCTTGGTGGGCGCGTTCTTGGTCTTGATCAGCCCATTGTTGTTGCGGGTCCAGTGGCCGCTGGGCCGCGTGCTGGTCCGCACCTGCCAGCCGGTCCTGATGATGAGCAGCAGGAAGAAGCCGTTCAGGAAGTGCTGCCAGGCCAGCCAGGCCGGGAATCCCACGGGCGCGCCCTCAGGCAGTTCCGAATGGCCCGGATAGTCAGCCAGGAACGAGGCGACAGCTGGAAGGCCGGTCATCCACTTGGCCAGCAGCACCACGAGCACCAGCGCTACAAGAACGGCAGGAACACCCCAGTAGAGTCGGGACCGCTTGCCCGTCGCGGAGCCGGGCTTCTTCGTGGGTGTGGACATCGAACAACATTCCTCTCGAGAATGAATGACCAGGTGCTCAAATGGCTTTGCGAACGAGAATACTAGGAACCAGGAGTAATCGGGCAAAAGAAGACCCCGGCCGGCGTAATGCCGGTCGGGGTCTTCTACATGGTTGCGGGGACAGGATTTGAACCTGTGACCTCTGGGTTATGAGCCCAGCGAGCTACCGAACTGCTCCACCCCGCGTCGCAAGATCAACACTACCGTACTTTGGAGTAGGTAAAAACCAATCGTGATTGAGGGTCGCCACAACCCCGGGCTCCCGGCTTGGGGCGGGTCCGCTTAAACCAAAAAGTCCGGATTCTGTTTCCAGAATCCGGACTTTTCGCCAGTTGCGGGGACAGGATTTGAACCTGTGACCTCTGGGTTATGAGCCCAGCGAGCTACCGAACTGCTCCACCCCGCGTCGCAAGATCAACTCTACCGTTCGGTGAACGGGGGGCCAAATCCTGGTGGCGTGATGTGCGTCTCGCTGGGTCAAACACCTTAGTTGCTGGCCGCCGGCGAGGGCGTCGCCGTCGGTGTGGCTTCCGGCGACGGTGTCGCCTCGGGCGATGGCGTGGCTTCAGGGGCCGGCGCCGGGATCTTGCCCTCGGCGTCAATAGCCTTCTGCAGGGCCGCCGCGAGCTTCTTCTGCTCTTCCCCATAGGCGGCAAAGTCGCCAGCCGCCAGGGCTGCCTGGCCCGCCTTGATGGCGGCGTTGGCCTCATCCAGCGCGGCCTTCAGGTCTGCCTGGGCACCCGCACTCACCGGCGGTGTTGTGCCAGGAGCAGGCGGGGTCTGGCCGGTGTTGCCGGAGTCGCCCGCGGCAGCGCCGGAGTCGCCGCCGAAGAGTTGCTTCAGGGCTCCGTCGAGGGTCGGCGCAAAGCCGACCTTGTCGCCGAAGGCCACCAGCACACGCTGCAGCGTGGGGTAGGACGTCTCACCGGTCGACTTGAGGTAAACCGGCTGGACGTACAAGATGCCGCCGCCCACAGGCAGTGTCAGCAGGTTGCCGTTGAGCACTTCGGAGGCACCCTGCCGCAGAAGGTTCAAAGCCTGGGACACCGTGGGATCGGAGTTGAACTTGTTCTGGGCCTGGCCTGGCCCGGGAACCTGTGTTTCCGGCGGAATCTGCAGCAGCCTCAGCTTGCCGTAGCTTTCAGCTTTGACGCCCTTCTCGTTTCCGGCGTCAGAGTCGGCGGCCAGGAAGCCATAGAGGACGTTCCTGGCAGTGCCGTTGACGATCTGCGGGATGAAGGACGAGGTGAGCTGGAAGGCCGGCTTTTCCTGGTCAGGCATCTGCAGTGACATATAGAACGGCGGCTGCTTGATCCCTTCAGTGTCTACGGTGGGATCGTTCGGCACGCTCCAGACTTCGTCACTCTTGTAGAAGCTCACTGGTTCCGTGACGTGGTAGCGGCCCAGGAGCTCCCGCTGCACCTTGAACAGGTCTTCCGGGTAACGGACGTGGCTCATAACATCGCCGGACATCTCCGAGTACGGCTTCACTGACGCGGGGAAAACTTTCTGCCAGGCCTTCAGGACGGGATCCTGATCGTCCCATGCATAGAGGGTCACCGAGCCGTCATAGGCGTCGACCGTGGCCTTGACCGAGTTCCTGATGTAGTTCACCGAGCTGTTCGGCAGGGCAACCGTCCGGCCTGAAGTGGTCTGGGAGTCCGCGGTGGCAGCCGAGAGCTGCTCCTGCTGCGAGTACGGGTAGTACTGGCTAGTGGTGTACCCGTCCACGATCCACTTGACGCGGCCGTCAACAACGGCCGGATAGGAGTTGCCGTCAACGGTGAGGTACGGGGCAACCTTCTCCACGCGGTCACGCGGACTGCGGTCGTACAGGATCTGGGATTCTGCGTTAACTCCGTCGGAGAGGAGGAGGTCCGAGGACTGGAACTTGATGGAGTACAGGACCTTGTTGAAGAAGCTGCCCACGTTGGGCCCGCCGTTGCCGGTAAAGGTGTACTGGGTTTCCCCGTCCCCTTCCTTGCCGGAAGGCCTGTCCTGTTCGCGGTGCGGTGATCCCGAAGGCGCCCCGACAATGGAGTACTCCGGGGAGTCTTCGCCGAAGTAGATCCGCGGCTCGTAAGTGGAGTCATCGCCAAGTACACCGGTGGACGGGATACCCGACTGGAGGAACTCCGGCTTGCCGTCGACGGTGAACTTGTTTCCCTTGGCCGCCACCACGCCGTAGCCGTGGGTGTAGACGACGTGCTGGTTGAGCCAGCCCTGCTGGTTGGTGGCAACGTTCGCCGGGTTCAGCTCGCGCACGGCGATGACCGTGTCCTGGATCTTGCCGTCAACCTCGTAGCGGTCGACGTTCAGTGCCTCCGGGAACTGGTAGTACGGGCGGTACTGCTCCAGCTGGGAGAACGCATCGGAGATCAGGTTGGGGTCCAGGAGCCGGATGTTGGCCGTGGTCTGGGCGTCCGGGGCTAGCGCCCCGGTGCTGGCAGTGTTCGTCGCGTCATAGCGGTCCACCTGAATCTGGTCCAGGCCATATGCAGCCCGAGTCATCTCGATGTTGCGCTGGATGAAGTCCTTCTCCAACGTCTGCTCGGAAGGCCGCACCTGGAACTGCTGGATAACCCACGGGTACACGCCGCCGGCCAGGATCGAGGTGATGATCAGCATGGCCGTGCCGATGACCGGCAGGCGCCAGCGGCCGATGACCGCCGCAACGATGAAGAGGATGGCCACCAAGCCTGCCGCCACGGCGAGGATCGCCTTGGTGGGGATCACGGCATTCACGTCCGTATACAGCGCACCGGCCCAGCGCCCGCCGTTGCCCTGCAGGGCGGCGTAGCGGTCCAGCCAGAAGTTTGCGCCGAGCAGGATCAGGAAGGCTGCGCCGGTCACGGCGAGGTGGATCTGTGCCGCGCGGCTGGTGAACACGCCGCGTTCCATCAGCCGGATGCTGCCGTAGAGGTAGTGGGTGAGGATTCCGGCGATGCCGGCCACCACAACCACGCTGATCAGGAAGCCTGTGACGAATCCCAGGAACGGAAGAGTCATGAGGTAGAAGCTGATGTCCAGGCCGAACTCAGGGTCGCTCTGGCCGAACGGTTCCTGGTTGAAGAACAACAGCACTTTCTGCCATTGGCTGGCCGCGGCGCTGCCCGCGAACAGCCCGAACAGGATGGGCAGGCCCACCATAACGACGCGGCGGACCGGTTCAAGCTGGGCCTGGTAGCGGTTCAGGTTGTCGCGCATCTCGGAGTCCGGCGCGTACACGGGCCGTGCGTGGTAGGCAACCCGGATGGCAAAGAAGACGGCCAGGAACATCAGCGCGAAGCCGGCGAGGAAGATCCCGATCCGCGAGAGGTTTTCTGTCACAAAAACTTCGAAGTAGCCGAGCTGCCGGTACCAGAGGACGTCAGTCCACACATTGGCGAAGAAGATGAAGCCCACCACTGCGATGGCAACAACAATCAGCGTGGGCGTTAGGGCCCCGCGTCGCGAGGGGGGTCTTCCGGGCGGGATGGGGCTGGTAGGACGGGACAAACTCGGTACCTCATAGCTGGTCGTCAGGTTTACATGAGAAGCGTGCGTGCGGTTGACGTCCGGCACCGGTCAAGCGTGTGGCAACGTCCGTCATATCTGCCACGAGTGGCGGTAAAGCTTAGTTCCTGGCCTCAGTCTAGTTGCTGGCGCAGACCGGCAAAGCGCCCGTGTCCTGCCCGGATCCGGCGAGTTCGACGGCGTGACGCGCCTCTGCGATGTTCTCCACTTTGAGCACCTGCAGTCCCTCCGGCACATGGCCCACAACTTCGTCGCAGTTTTCGGCCGGGGCGAGGAATACGGTGGCTCCCCCGGCACGCGCGCCCAGCATCTTCTGCCGGATGCCGCCGATGGGACCTATGGTTCCGTCGGGGGTGATGGTCCCCGTTCCGGCGACATGTTTGCCGCCAGTCAGGTCCCCCGGCGTCACGGTGTCGATGATGCCCAGCGAAAACATCAGCCCGGCACTGGGTCCGCCAACCTTGTCCAGTGAAATCTTCACGTCGAACGGAAACGTGAACAGGTACTTGAGCATGACTCCGAGAATGTAGCGGCCTGCACCGTTGTTCATGGGGGTGATGGTCTGAGTGACGGATTCCCCTGCGCGCTGCACCACCAGGGTGGCCGGCGCTCCCTGGCCGGCGGCCAGTTCCTCCTGCACTACGGCGAGCGATGTGATGGGTTTGCCGTTGATCGATTCGAAGATGTCGCCGTTTTCAACCTTGCCCGCCGACGGCGAACCGTCCGGGAGCCCCGCGGCCTGGAGCTGCTGGCCGAAGGGAATGTCGAGCTCCTTAAGTGCTGATGCCACGGCGTTCTCCTGCGACGATGTCATGGCCACGGAGCTCTGCTCGTCAGCCTCCTCCTTTGTGGTGCCGCTGGGGTAAAGCATCTCCACCGGCTGAACGGACTTGGACCCGTCCAGCCAGGCGGTGAAGGCACCCAGGATGCTCACCGGGCCGTTGGGGCCGCCGTCGACATAAACGGTGGTCAGGTCCAGATTTCCCTTGGCGGGATAGGTTTCGTGGCCTGTCACGCTGATGACAGGGCTGCCCTGGCTCTGGCCGAGGGTGTTGAAGGTTGGTCCCGGCGATTCCACAACATAAGGCACCGGTACGGTGACGGCCGCGATCCCCAGTCCCAGCGCCAGGACGCCGGAAAGCATCATCACGGACACCCGCCGGTCCCCGGGCGGGGAGCTGCGGGGGGCATTCTGCCCTGTTGGCGGGGGGCCGGCTAAACCCTTTCCGGGCGCTGCGGCACTCGCTGTAGTGCCGGCGTCGAGCTCTGGAGCGTGGTCCTCATGCGGATGATCGCCGCGGGTTGTAGTCACTGAATCAACACTACGCGGTGCCGCCCCCGGCCAGCTCTTTGCCTACAGCGAACGTGACGCCTGTCCGGCAGACAGCCGCCCCTGCCCGGGGTACCGTGAAGTGAACAGTCACACCGACGATCGGCGGGATCATGACCTCCAACCCACTCAATCCATCCAACGGCGACGATACGCCAAAGGATCCGTTGACCGAGATGCTGCAGAACCTGATGGGCGGCAAGGGCATGGAAAACTTCGACCCCGCCGAACTCGCAAAGGCAGCCGGCCTGCCGAACGACCCCAATCTCCTGGCCCAGATGTTCTCCCAGGTCCAGGCCATGATGAGCGCCCCTTCCGAAGGGCCCGTCAACTGGCAGCTCGCGCACGAGAACGCCCGCCGGGTTGCCGCCAGCAGCGCCGACCCGTCCGTCACGTCCCTGCAGACCCGCGAAGTCGACGAGGCCCTGCGGCTGGCCGAACTGTGGCTTGATCCCGTGACCGACCTTCCTGCCACCGGCCTGATCGGCCGTGCGTGGTCGCGTGCCGAGTGGGTAGAAGCCACACTTGGAACATGGAAGCGGCTGACCGAGCCCGTAGCCAACAGCATCGCCAACGCGCTCTCCAGCGCCATGACCGAACAGATGCCCGAAGAGATGAAGTCCATGATGGGCGGTGCTTCGTCCATGCTGCAGAACATGGGCGGCGCGATCTTTGGGATGCAGCTGGGGCAGGCGATCGGTGCCCTGTCCGCGGAGGTTGTCAGCTCCACTGACATCGGTGTTCCCCTGGCCGACCTGGAAATGGCGCTCCTGCCGGCCAACGTGACCAAGTTCGGGGAAGGCCTGGGCCTGCCGGAGAACGACATCCGGCTGTTCCTGGCCGTCCGCGAGGCAGCCCATGCGCGGCTTTTTGTCCAGGTTCCCTGGCTGCGCGGCCACTTGCTCGGCGCCATCGAGGCCTACGCCCGCGGCATCCATATCGACACTTCCAGGATTGAAGAGCTGGCCCGCGACCTGGACCCCAGCAACCCTGAAGGCATCCAGGAAGCGCTGTCCCAGGGGGTCTTTATGCCGCAGCGGACCCCTGCTCAGGAGCAGGCGCTTGAAAAACTTGAGACGGCCCTGGCCCTCGTTGAAGGCTGGGTGGACGAGCTCACCGCTTCGGCCACAGAGAAACTGCTGCCCTCCGCCGGTGCGCTCCGGGAAACAGTCCGGCGACGCCGTGCCACCGGCGGTCCGGCGGAACACGCTTTCTCTTCCCTCGTGGGACTCGAACTGCGCCCCCGCCGCCTGCGCGAGGCTGCCACGCTGTGGGCCACGCTGAAGGACGAACGGGGCATTGCCGGACGCGATGCCATCTGGCAGCACCCGGACCTGCTCCCCACCGCCGAGGACCTCGATGACCCGCAGGGGTTCAGTGGCCGCCGCCAGCTGGCCGAGGCCAGCGACAGCGAAGTGGACGACGCCCTGCAGAAGCTGCTGAGCGGCGGCTTCGACGACGCGCCGCAGGATGATTCCGAAGGCGGTGACGACGGCGACCAGCCCGCCGGCGACGGTGAGCAGCCCAAGGGTTAACCGGACCACACAGTACGACGGTGGCCGCGCCACCTGTCGTCGCCACTGGAGGTGTTCGAAATGCGCAAGATCATCCTGATGATGTCGGTGTCTTTGGACGGATTCTTCGAGACGATCGACCGGGACATCAGCTGGCATCTGGTGGATGACGAACTCCTCCGCCACTTGAACGGGCAGTTCCGGACGACCGGGGCCTTCATGTTCGGGCGCGTCACCCATGAGCTGATGGCCGGTTACTGACTGCCGATCAGGATCCGGACCTCTCGGCGCCCATGGTCGAGTTCGCCGGGGTCTGGCGCGAGATGCCCAAGTTCGTCTTTTCACGGACCCTCACGCAGGCCGACTGGAATACCACGGTGATTCACGACGTCGTGCCTGAACAGATCGCGGAACTGAAGGCGCAGCCCGGCGGCGACATCGTCCTTAGTGGAGCCAACTTGGCCTCCACCTTCATGCGGCACGGCCTGATCGACGAATTCCGAATTCTCGTCCACCCCGTGGTTCTGGGGCAGGGCCGGCCGCTGTTCGAGGCTCCTGATGTCCGGATGGACCCCAGGCTCGAGGAGACGCGGACGTTCGGCAACGGCGTGGTTCTGCTCCACTACTCCCACGATGGCGAAGGTTAGAAGGCCCCGCTAGTCGGCGTCGGCTGGCTCTGAATCATTGCTGCCCGCGGTCAGGCCCCGGGAGGTCGCGAACGAGACGCCTTCCAGGAATGCCTTGGCCCGCATCGTGTCGGGGTAAGCATCCAACAGCTTCCAGAACGCGGCATTGTGCCCGGCCACCAGCAGGTGCGCGAGCTCATGCAGGAGGACATAGTCGATGACCCACTGCGGCATGGGCCGGAGCTTGTCGGAGAGCCGGATGGATCCTTCCGACGGCGTTGCGGAGCCCCAGCGCGAGTTCTGGTTGCTGACCCAACGGACCGACGTCGGGACTGCCCTGCCGCCGAAGTACCGGGCCGAAAGGGCTGCGGCGTGGGCGGCCAGGGCAGTATCAGTGGCCGGCTGTTTGCTTCCTTTGCGGGAGCGCCGCTCCCCCTGGCGGTGCAGCTTCTCCAGCATGCGGTGCACCCATTCAGACTCCTGCGCGGCGGTGAACCTGGCCGGAATGGCCACCACTGCCGTCCCGTTCTCCCAGAAGGCAGCCACGGTCCTGGTCCGGCGGGCCGACCGCCGCACCTCAACCGGTGATCCGTCCGCCGTGGTGACGGGGAGGGTGTCCTGTCCTGCCGGCCGGCGGGTCACAGGGTGGTGCTTTCGACGAGCACCCGCAGCACGTCTTCGCCGTAGCGTTCCAGTTTGGACGGACCCACGCCGGCCAGTGCCGCGAGATCCTCCAAGGTGGACGGTTTGGCCTCTGCGATGGCCGTCAGCGTGGCATCCGTGAAAACCACAAATGCCGGCACCTCGGCCGCCAGTGCTATGGCCTTCCGCCATTGCCGAAGGGCATCGAATGTCTGTTCTTCGTAGCTGGGCGGACAGTCGTTGCAGCGGCCCACCTTGCGTTCGGCGCCGCTGGCCAGCATGCTCCCGCAGACCCTGCAGGTGGCGGGGGCCGCCGATTTCCGGCGCGGCGCCGGCCCTTTTCCGCGTGCGCTGGAGCTGGCCACCGAGTTGGGCCGGAGCCCGTCGAGGAAGCGTGAGGGTTTCCGGTTGGCCCGGCCGCCCGGTGTCCGTGCCGTGGACCAGGACAGGGACAGGTGCTCGCGGGCGCGGGTGATGCCCACGTAAAGCAGGCGGCGCTCCTCATCCACGGATTCGGGTGTGTCCGCAAAGGAAATGGGCATCAGGCCTTCGCAGAGGCCCACTAGGAACACGGCGTCCCATTCGAGGCCCTTCGCGGCGTGCAGCGATGCAAGCGTCACGCCCTGGACAGTGGGAGCGTGCTGCGCCAGCGACCGTTCCTGGAGTTCATTTACAAAGTCACTGAGACTGAACTGCTCGCCGCGGACGTGGACCAGCTCGTCCGCGAGCGCCACCAGCGCTGCCAGGGACTCCCAGCGTTCGCGCAGCGCGCCACCGTTGTGGGGCGGGGCGTCCGTGTAGCCGAGCGAGGCCACGATATCGCGGACCAGCTGGCCGAGCGGTTCCGGCGTCGCGGTTTCTGCGACGGCCCTGGTTGCCGCGCGCAGCTGGAGGATGGCGTCGCGCACTTCCTTGCGGGCGAAGAAGCGCTCACCACCGCGCAGCTGGTAACTGATGCCGGCGGCCGCAAGCGCCTGTTCGTAGGCCTGGGACTGCCCGTTGGTGCGGAAAAGGACAGCCACCTGGCTGGCGGGAGTGCCGGCGTCGAGCAGTTCCTGGATCTTGATGGCGACCGTGGCAGCTTCGGCTTCATCGTCGGAGCACTCGGTGAACTGCGGGACAGGCCCCGCCGACCGCTGCGCCACCAGCTGCAGCGGAGCCGCCCAGGCAGCATCGGCCACCGGCCCGCCGCCACGCCGTGCGGCCAGCAGATCGTTGGCCAGCTTGACCACCTGCGGCGTGGAACGGTAATCCCGGATCAGTTTCACCACATTGGCCTCAGGGTACTGGGCCTTGAATCCCAGCAGGTGTTTGGGCGAAGCGCCGGTAAACGAGTAGATCGTCTGGCTCGCATCGCCCACAACGCACAGCTCGTCCCGCCCGCCCAGCCACAGCTCCAGGAGGCGCTGCTGCAGCGGCGAAACGTCCTGGTACTCATCCACCACAAAATGCCGGTACTGCTCACGAACGGTGGCCGCGACTTTCTGGTCCTCCTGCAGGATCCCCACCGTGATCAGGAGTACGTCCTCAAAATCAATGACGTTGCGGTCCGTCTTGACATCCTCATAGGACTGGAAGACCCGGGCGACGGCGGTGAGGTCGAACCCGCCGGGCGTTCCCCTGCCCTGCGCGTTCTCCAGGTAGTTGGCCGGGGTCAGCATGGAGACTTTGGCCCACTCAATTTCGGAGGCGAGGTCCCGGATGGACGCGCGGTCAGTGCTGAGCCGCAGGCGGCGGGAGGCTTCGGCGATCATCTGGGCCTTGTGGTCCAGCAGGTTGGGCAGCGTGCCGCCGACCGCTTGCGGCCAGAAAAACTGCAGCTGCCGCAAGGCGGCGGCGTGGAAGGTGCGCGCCTGGACATTGCCCACGCCGAGATCCCGCAGCCTGCTGCGCATTTCCGCGGCGGCCCGGGCCGTGAACGTCACAGCGAGGAGCCGCTGGGGACTGTACACCCCTGAGTGCACGCCATACGCAATGCGGTGCGTAATGGCCCTGGTCTTGCCGGTGCCGGCACCGGCAAGGACGCACAGCGGCCCGTTCAGCGTGCTGGCGACCTCGCGCTGTTCAGCGTCAAGTCCCCCAAGGATTCGTTCCTCAAGGGACTCTGCACTGTCAAAATTCTCTGTGGTCACTTCTGCTGCTCTGTTGTCGCGACTGCCACGTGCTGGCGTCTGGCCAATGGTGATGCCTGTTCCGGGTGTCAGGTGTCCGTGCGGTCCATGATCCGGCCGCCATACCAGTGCTCAATCAGCGAGCGTGCAATGGACAGCCGGCTGGAGATGGTGATTTCGCCGGTGAGCACGGCGTTCTGGAGTTCCTCCCGGCTGAACCAGCGCGCACGGGTTACCTCCACGCCGTCGGGCTTTGCCACGGCGTCTTCGGTGATGGCGGTAAATCCAAGCATAAGGGAGGCCGGGAACGGCCATGACTGCGAGCCCAAGTACTGGCAGCCCGTGACTCGGACGCCCACTTCCTCGTGGATTTCCCTGACGACGGCCTGTTCCAGGGATTCGCCTGGTTCAACGAATCCAGCCAGCGTGGAGTAATTCTTCGCGTCAAACGGCCCGCCGCCACCGAGCAGCAGCCGTCCGTCCGGCCCCACCACCGTGACGATAATGGCCGGATCCGTCCGGGGGTAGTGTTCCGAGCTGTCCTGGGGGCAGCGGCGGACCCAGCCGCCGGCCTCCACGGCAGTTCGGGCCCCGCAACGGGGACAATGCGTATGGCCGGCGTGCCAATTGGCGATGGCGCTGGCTTCAACGAACAACGCCGTATCTGTGGGGTTCAGGACGGCGGCGATGTCGCGGAAGCCAGCCCACTGCGCGTCGGCCGGGATTCCGGCGGTGCCGGGCTCGGCAGGTTCGGGAAGGACGACAAGAACCACTTCGGTGCCGGCGGCGAGGTCCGAGCCGTTCAGCGCGGCGCCAAGATAGATGACCTGTTCCGGGGCTGAGCCACGGTCCCGCAGGTCAACCAGCAACTGGGCGGCTGCGGGCAGTAGAAGCTCGCTACCCCGCACCAGGGCCTGCCGCCCGGCAAGGACCACCGCCCGGGTGTGTTCGCTGTCCAGCAATTCCTCAACCATGCCTGGCCGGACACGGTCTGCGGAGCCGCGGTCCACGGCGGCCGGGAGAACCGGCAGTACGGTATCGAACAGGTGGTTGGCCGGCAGCTGGGCTGCCTGCGGCTGGTAGGCCGGTATAGCGGACTCCGCATGACTCATGTGTCCACCGTACTGACTCGGACTGACAATTTACATTCGGCGGGGACATTCGTCGGGACAGGTGGCGTGGACGTCCGGACCGAGTGCGGAAGCCGACTTTTGCAGCATATCTGGAGACTCGCCGCCGCACATCGTTGTCTTGGACGCCACTCAATCTACCGTGGAACGGTGAGAAGAAAACCGATCGAACTGGCAGCCGTAGCAACCGCGGCAGTCCCCGGGTTGACCCCAACCGCCGTTAGCTCCGCTGCGGACGATCCCGCGGATTTTGACTCCGCGCTGCTGCTGGATTCCGAAGACAAACAGTGGCGGGTCAGGTCCCCGCGGCATGCGGAAGCAAGCGCCAGGCTCGAGACGGAGTTCCTCGTCCTCCGGGCATTCGTACCGGCCATCCGGGCCGAGCTGCCCTTCCTGATGCCCACGGTGGCCGGCAGCGTCCGGCTTGGCAATCTCAGCACCTTTGTGTACTCCCATCTGGCCGGGAGCACGCAAAGTGTGGAAGAACTCACCGCGGGTCCGGCCGCGCTCGCCCGGGAAATCGGGACAGCGCTGGCGGCCATCCATGATCTTCCGCACTCCCTGGTCAGCAATGCCGACCTGCCCAGCTACACCCCCAACGAATTCCGCCAGCGCCGGCTCAACGAGCTCGATCAGGCGGCCACAACCGGAAAAATCCCGGCGTCGCTGCTGCTCCGCTGGGAACATGCCCTTGAAGACGTCTCACTGTGGCGGTTCAACCCGTGCGTTGTCCACGGGGACCTCCATGAGGACAACCTGCTCGTGGAAAGCAGCCGCGTCACGGCCGTTACGGGCTGGACGGACCTGCGGATCGGGGATCCCGCCGACGACTTCGCCTGGCTGGTTGCCTCGAACGAACAGGATTTCGTGGACGCAGTTCTTGCCAGCTACACCGGGAGCCGCCGCGACTCCCCGGACCAGCACCTGCTCCGGCGAGCTGCCCTGTCTGCCGAGTTCGCGTTGGCGCAATACCTGGTCAAGGGCATCGCTGCCGGCGACGCGGGTATGGTTGCCGAAGCCGAAGGCATGCTGGAAACCCTCGCGGCCGACGTCGAAGAGCACGGCGGCCAGGCCATCAGTGTCGAGCCGCTGCCAGCCCCGGCTGCCCCGGCCGACGACGCCGCCCAGTCCCCGGCAGCCCAGTCCCACGCGGTGGGTGTGCCCGCTGGTCCGGCGGTGACCGTCGTCCCCTTGCCGGTCCCGTCGGTGGAGCCTGTTCCGGCGGTGCCCGCGGTGGAAGTCAGCCCTATCCCGGCTGAACCCCTTGCGGCCGACGAAGCACCGGCGGACGAAGCACCGTCGGACGAAGACTCCGCAGACGAGTCACCGGCGGACAAGCCGTCAGTACGCCCGTCCGCCGAGGACACGTCCACCGCGGCCATCAGCATCGTCGACGTCAGGAAGCACTGACACCCGGGAGCGCTTCCTGAGGTCAGCCTGCGCTGACCTCAGGGAGCACTGACGTCGAGGGCGGCGGCCACAATCTGTTCGAGCTCCTCAGCGGAGCCCAGATCGTGCGGCCGCACCACTTGGTTGTCCGCAACGTAGAAGAAGGCGGCCCTGACGTCTGCCACCGCCACGCCCTTGAGCCGGGCCCAAGCCAGCCGGTACGCGGCCAGCTGCACCGATTTGGCCCGCAGCTGCGCGGCAGACGGCCGACGGCCGGTTTTCCAGTCCACGAGGTCCCACCTCCCGTCCGCGTCCTGGAAGACGGCGTCGATGCGCCCGCGGACCACGACGTCTCCCACCCGCGTTTCCACCGGCACTTCGACAAATGCCGGTGACCTGTCGGCCCATTCCGAGGCTTTGAAGGTGGCCACCATGGTGTCGAGGTCATAGGCGGCATCAATGTGGTCGTCGGAGCCGGGGGCCTCGCCGAGATCCAGCATGCCGGCTGCGCCGAAGTACTCTTCAACCCAGGCGTGGAATGCCGTCCCCTTTCGCGCCGACATGCCGGGCTCACGCGGTACAGGCCTTCGCAGCCTGCCCACTACCCCCGCCGGGTCCTCGCCAAGATCCACCAGCGTGGACGCAGAGATGTGGCCGGGCAAATGAACGTCCTGCCCGGAGGCGCGCCTGGACCGCCGTTCCAGCAGCAAGGCAGCTTCCCTGGCCCAGCCCGCCGCAGTGCCCCGGAGCCTTGGCCCGGACTCATTGGCGGATACAGGCTCAAGGACCGGCACAAAGTCCTCGGGATCCAAGGGCTCCAACGCGGCCCGGACGCGTGCCGCGGCGCCCTCCATGGCCAGCCGCCTGCCGGGAACAACCCGCAGGCGCTCCCCGGTCCGCGCATCCACGGGACCTTCGAGGGGGTCATAGGGCCATCCGGCCACCTCCGTTTCCGTGGTCAACGGGCTCTTTTCCGGCAGGGATGATTCCTCCACTGACGCCGGATGGACCAGGGCGGGAGAGATTTCCGCGGCGTCCGCCGAGGGCGTGTTGGGGCCGGAGCCGACAAGCTGTTCCAGTTCAGCGAGGAACGGTGACATCTCGGCACGGCCTGCCCTGGAGCCCACCCATGCCGCGCTGGAGACCCAGAGGACGTGCTTTGCCCTGGTGTAGGCCACATATGCCAGGCGGCGCTCCTCGCCCTCACCATGGACCTGGACGGCTGATTTGAAGTCCTTCTCGGCGTCCAGCCAGCCCTTCCGGTCCGGCTGGTCGGTATCCCACTGGGGCAGGTCCGAACGGTCCCCCCGCAGCGGCCACGGCAGGGCCGCCGCGCCGCTGCTCCAGCGCGAGTCCTTGTTGCTGGGGAAGGCGCCGGCGTTGAGGCCCGGTACAAAGACGACGTCCCATTCCAGGCCCTTTGACGCATGGACGGTCAGCAGTTGCACAGCCTCGCGGTTGATATCCGACGGCGGAGCTTCGAGTCCGTTTTCCTCGGCCGCGGCCGCTTCCAGCCAGGCAAGGAAGGCGAGGATGTCCACCCGGTGCGAGGTCCGCAGGAAGCCGGCCGCCGCGTCCTGGAAGGCGTCCAGGTTTCGGCGGGCCTGGTGGATACTGGTCCCCGGGCGTGCTGCCACTTCGATGTCGAGCAACATGGCGCGTTCCACTTCGCCGAGCAGAGTGGTGAGGTCGTCCCCGAGGTAGCCGCGCAGCTGCCTGAGCTCCGTCGAAAGCCTGCCGAGGCGGTCGCGGGCCACTTCGGTCAGCGACCGACCGTTAGAAGAGGTCCAGTCTTCGCGTGGCAGCCAGTCCAGCGCCTCGACCAGGCTGGCGCCGTCAGTCAGGTCGCTTTCGATGACGGCCTCGTCGGACGCGTCTGCGGGCCCGTCCTCCGGCGTGGCAGCGCCGGCCGGGCGGCCGCGACGGCGTGCAAGGTGGCTGGACCAGTCGCGGAAGGCCATCAGGTCTGCCGGCCCGATCCGCCAGCGCGCGCCGGCCACGAGGCGCATCAGGGAGTCCGAGCGTCCGGGATCGGCAAGCACCCGGAGCGTGGCCACCAGATCAACGATTTCGGGAGTGTCGAGCAGTCCGCCAAGCCCCACGATTTCGTAGGCAATCCCCCGCGCCTCGAACTCCCGCCGGATGGTTTCCATCTGGGCCCGCCGCCGGCACAGGACAGCCAGTGCGGGCGGCACCGGTGTGCCGTCGGCCTCACGTTCAAAGTCAGTGACCCGGTACTTTATGACGTCCTCGGCAAGGGCGGCCGCTTCGTCGAGGTCTGTGCCGAAGCGGCCCAGTACCACCCGTCCCTCCACCGCGAAGGGACTGGGCTGCAGGGGCGGCACATTCGCCGCCGCGGTGCCAACAGGTTCGCTGCCGGCAGTGGCCTTCTGCGCCTCGGCGCGCCCTAAGGCCTCTGACATGATGTTGGCGGCGGACAGGATGGCCCGGCCGTTGCGCCACGCCGTCGTGAGGTACGACGTAGGGGCCAGCGTGAAGCGTCCTGGCCCGTCGCCCCCGTCCACGCGGACAGGGAATTCACGGACAAAGTGGAAGAGCTGGCCTGCCGAAGCACCCCGGAAGCCGTAAATCGACTGGTTGGGGTCCCCCACGGCGGTGACCGCGTGGCCGTCGCCGAAAAGCCGCGAAAACAGGACCAACTGGGCATACGACGTGTCCTGGAACTCGTCGAGGAGCACCACTTTGTAGCGCTGGCGTTCCATGTCCGCAGCAAGGGGGATCTCCCGGGCAACACGGGCCGCCAGTGCCACCAGGTCGCCGAAGTCCAATGCCCCCCGTGACTTCTTGGCGACGGCGTAGCGGCCCACCATGTCAGCCACGCTTGCCCTGGTGCGCAGCATCGCGGCCAGTTCACCGGCTGCCTGCGGGGCATTCTTCTGCGCCCCGGCCACGTAGGGACGTTCTTCAAACTCAGACAGCCGCGCCAGAAGCCAGGCCTCGACGTCGGCCGGTTCCTGCAGGTGCTCTGCGCACTCCCCCGCGAGCTGGATGACTGCCTTGACCAGTGTGGACTTGGCTGCCTTGAAGTGGCTGTACTCGCCGTCGAACGCTTCCACTACTTCGCTGGCGAGCTGCCAGGCCTGGGCTCCGCCGAGCAGCACAACGTCGCGTTCCACGCCCAGCCTCAGCCCGTAGTCAGAAACTATGCCGCTCGCAAATGAGTGGTAGGTGGACACTTTGGGTTCAAGGGCGTCGCTGCTGAGCAGCCCCTCGGCGAATACGTCATGCCGCGTGTCCTGGGCAGCGACCCGCTGCAATGCGGCCAGCTTAGCCCGGATCCGGGTGGCCAGCTCGCCGGCCGCCTTCCTGGTGAACGTAACGCCCAGGACTTCCTCTGGCCTGACCCAGCCGTTGGCAACGAGCCAGACGACGCGGTCGGCCATGGTGGCGGTCTTGCCGGAACCCGCCCCCGCGATCACCAGCCGGGGAGCCAGGGGTGAGGAAATGATGGCCGACTGTTCGGGGGTAGGCGTGTTCTTTTCACCCAGCAGCTCGGACAGCTGCTCGGGGCTAAACAGGGGCTCTGGAACCTGGGGCTGGCTCATTCGGTGACCTGCTTTCCGCGGACACAGAGTGGACAGACCTCAGGGAGCCTGCAGCCGTGCCCCCCGTGGCTGCTTTTTGCCGGGTCGTGCCGGGCTTCGAAGTTGCTGCCGGACATGACGGCGGCCGCATCGGTGACCATGTCCAGGGCCCAGTTATCCTGGGCCTCCAAGGGTTCCTGTTGCTGGACGCCGGGACTTTTGGTAGTTGTTCCGAGCTGCGCCAGTACTGCGCCGCCCGGCACGAGTGAGCCCGGCGCTGGTGAGTCCGGCACTGGTGCACCGGGTTCTGCTGCGCCGGGAAGTCCGTGTACCTCCGTGAAACCGCCAGCCAGGACCGCCGCTTGGTAGGCCCCCAGCTGGGGATGGCGGGACAGCTCGGACTTGCCAGGCTGCCTTTTGCCCGTCTTGAGGTCCACAATGACCAGCCTTCCTTCGGGGTCGATCTCCAGCCGGTCAACCTGGCCGCGGAGCACGGCGGCCCGCGCATCGCCGCGCTGGCCATCGCCCGAGTCCGTCGCTGCCGGCGGAACGTCGGGCAGCCGGACCTCAAAGTCCTGCTCGACGCCCAGCAGGCTCCGGCCCTCGCTCCGCATCACCAGGACGTACTGGGCGAGCTTGCGCACCATTGTTTCGGCACGCTGGAGGTCCAGTTTGCCTTCCCAGTTGTCCTTCATCCCCAGGGTTGGCCACCGGCGGATGAGTTCGGCGACGTACTCGCCCCCGGAGGCTTCCGGCAGGTCCTGCGCGATGGCGTGCACCAGGGTGCCCAGGCTCCGGGCGAAGTCGGTGGCGGCCTCTCCGCCGGCCGCCTGCACAAACCAGTCGAGCGGTGATTTCTGCACGGATTCCACCTTCGACGGCGAGACGTAAACCGTCCCTCCGGGCGGGACAACCGGCTCCGATGTCGTCAAAGGAGGCAGGCCCCACCAGCTGTCCGGATGCGCTCCCGGGACCGCCGGTTCCGCGGCGGCAAGTCCGGCCAGGACCCTGGCGGCCTCGGCGGCTTCGGGCTCATACTTTCCATTCAGCTGCGCGTATTGCCGCAGCTCGGCCACCAGGGCACGCAGCGTCATGGGCCGTTCCACCGGCGTGAACCCCCTGCCCTCGGCGCCCGGCTCAAGCGGCGCCACATAGTCGAGGAAGGACGAGGGCTGGTCGTCCTCGGACGAAACAGCGGTGCAGATCAGCATCTCGCAGGCCCTGGAAACGGCCGTGGAGAAGCTCCGGAGTTCGTCGTAGCGGATCTCCCGCAGCCGGCTCAGCGGGTCCAGCTGTAATGCATAGCTAACCCCATGCTCGACGGCGTCAGCGTACAGGCTGCTGCCCAGCAGCTCACCGCGGAGCCTGGTATTGGGCCAGACGCCTTCCTGCAGCCCCGCCACAATGACCACGGGCCACTGCCGCCCGGCAGCACTGGCCGGGGTCATCAGCTCGACGGCGTCGTCCACCTGGGCCCGCGCGGCCAGGGTATCCATCGGCAGCTCCTGGTTCAGGAGGTACTCAAGGAACTGCTCCGGCCCGGCGCCCGGCATCTGGTCCACGTAGCGCTCGGCTGTATGGAAGAGCGCCATCATGGCATCAAGATCCCGGTCGGCTCGGGCTCCGTGGGAGCCGCCGGTGAGGGCAGATTCGGTCCAGGCGTTGGCCAGTCCGGTGGAGTGCCACAGGGCCCAGAGCACGGTCTCGGCATTGGCCCCGGGCTCGGCGGCGGCGCTCCGCCCTGCCTGGATCATGCGGGCGGTCCGGCGCGCGGAACGGCCTTCCAGGCCCAGCGTCCCCAGGGCGCCGGGTTCCGATAATGCCTCAACCAGCAGGGCGTCGCTGGTCCGTCCGCCGCCGCCCAGCAGCTCCTCCCGCCTCAGCGACTGGCGGAGCCGGCGCAATTCAATGGACGTGGCACCCCCGATGCGCGACGTCAGCAGCGCAACGGCGGCTTCCGGAGTCAACAACTCGGGATCCAGGGCTATGGCGTAGGCGTCCAACAGCGGACGCACGGCCACCTCATCGCGGACCGCGGACTCGGCCACCGGAACACGGACCGGGATCCCCTGGCCCGTGAGGTACCGCTGCAGCTCACTGAGTTGGCCGCCGTTACGTACAATCACGGCGATCTCGGCCAGGTCGCGGCCATGGTTGACGTGCTGGTCCAGGATGCGCTGGGCAACGTACCGGAGTTCGTGGACCGGGGACGGTACCAGGTGTGCTTCCACCGTGCCGGCGGACTGCGGGTCGGGTTCGACGACGGCGATGGGCCCGTGCGCGGTTCCGGCCCGGGGTTCGGGCTGCTCAAGCCGCCTTGCCAGCTGGCCGCCCGCACGCTGCGAGATCCTGCCCGCGACGCCGAGCCAGGCCTCGGCAATGGCGGGGGCGTGCCGATGGGTGTGCCACAGCGGCCGCTCGATGACGCCGGCTTTCGCAGAAAGCAGGCGCGGCAGCTCCGCAACGAGGTCGGGTCTGGCCCCGCGGAAGCCCTGCACAACGGTGTCCGGGGAGTAGGCGACATAGCAGTCCTTGCCGGCGGCGATATCGGCGAGCAGTTCGAACACGGCAGGGTTCGCCTCCTGCACATCGTCCACCAATACGAGCTGGAGGCGATCCCGTTCCGCGGCCAGGAAGCCAGGCGCGTCCTGGAAGATCTGCCGGGCCGTGGTGATGATGCCGGCGGGGTCGAAGGCCTCCGGCATGCGCAGGTCCAGGACGTCCCGGTACTCGGCGTACAGCGCCGCGGCGGCGATCCAGTCGGGCCGGCCGCACTGGTGGCCCAGCTCCTCCAGGTCACCGGCGGTCCGGCCGGATTCGATGATCCGGTCGAAGAGTTGGCGTACTTCATGGCGGAAGCCCCGCGTCTCAAGTGCCGCTTCCAGATCCGCAGGCCATGGAAGTTCCAGGCCGGGCATCCGGTGGCCCTCCAGGAGTTCGCGGATGATGAGGTCCTGTTCCGGGCCTGACAGGAGCCGTGGCGCGCGCGGAAGCGTAAGGATTCCTTCCGCTTTCGCCCGCCGGATCAGGTCAAACGCATAGGCTGCCCAAGTCCGGGCCGGCGTGGTGCTCAGGCTCCTGTCCAGCCGGGCAGTGAAGCGGTCGCGGAGTGAGTCGGCGGCGAGGCGTCCGGGCGCCAGGATGAGGATCCGCTCCGGGTCCACGCCGTCCTGCAGGGCCCGACGGACGGCAGCTTCGATCAGGACCGTTGATTTTCCGGTTCCGGGTGCCCCGGGAACCAGGACGGGCCCGGAGCCGTGAGGCACGTCGACGGCACCGCGCTGGTCCGCAGACAACGCCGGCACGTCGGCGTGCAGCTGCCGCGGCGGGAGAAGCCGGAGGCCCGTTCCGCCGGATCGTCCGGCCGCGGACGCGGGCCTCGCTGACGTGCGTGCGGACTCGGCGGTATCAAGATCGGGGATTGTTACGGTCACACAGACATTTCATCATCAGCCACCGACAATCTATGCAGCCGCCGCTCCAGCTGCTCCGCAATAGCGTCAATCCGGTCGAAGTCATCCTCGCCCGGTGCCCAGCGTGCTGCCATCAGGTCCACCCGCCATTTGCCTTCGCCGGTGCGCAGGAAAGCATCGTGGTTGCCGAGCAGCGGCGTCCCCTCCTGCAGGTAGTGGCGGAGCGCTTCGGCCTCATGGCCTTCCGGACCCTGGCCGTTCGCCTTCAGGATGCGCCACCACGCGACCTGGCTGCCGTAGTGGCTCATGGCGTGGCCAACCTGCCGCGGACCGCCGGACCCCAGCAGCTCAGCCACATCACCGTAGGCCAGTGCGGTGCCGGGTGGAACCAGCTCGACCAGCGCGAGCACCGCCTCAATGTACTCAGTCCGCATACCTCAAGGTTACCGGCAGTGGCGCTGCCCGATCCTGTCGGTGCTGGCCGGTAGCGTTGAGGCATGACCACCTGGAACACCCTTCCCCGCGCAGCCTTCGATCTCGAAACCACCGGACGGAATTCGCGTGCCGCGCGCATCGTCACGGCGTCGGTCACCGTGGTGGACCAGCAGGGGGACGTGATCACCGAACACGAATGGCTGGCCGATCCCGGCGTCGAAATCCCTACCGAGGCCAGCGATATCCACGGCATCACCACGGAGCATGCCCGGCGTGAGGGACGGCCGGCCCATGAAGTCACCGGGGAGCTCGCAACTGTCCTGCAGGACCTGTTCGACGCCGGAATTCCGGTCATTGCCTTCAACGCCAGCTACGACTTCACCGTCCTGGCCGCTGAGTCCGCCCGCTACGGCGTCCGGCAGTTGAGCCGGTTCCCCGTCCTGGACCCGTTCATCATGAACAAACAGGTAGACCGCTACCGCAAGGGTAAGCGCACACTGACGGCCCTGTGTGAGGAATACGGCATCACGCTGGACAACGCCCATACGTCGGCCGCGGATGCTTTGGCCACGCTCCGGATGCTGGATGCCATGGCCATCAAGTTCCCCAAGCTCAAGATGCCGGCCAGCCAGCTTCACGATCTGCAAAAGGACTGGGCTGTCAGCCAAGCGGCGGACTTCCAGAACTACCTGCGCAAGACCAAGCCCGCCGCCGTAATCGAAGGCGAATGGCCCGTCCTACCTCCGGAAGACGCCAGTGGCGACTTCTAGTTGAGAGCTAACTCACATTTAGCCCGGAACCGCTGACCGCGGCTGCCGGAACCCGCAGATTCGGCCGCGCGGGCAGCATTCATTCATCAGCTGTTCAGGAAGAGTCAACTTCAGCCACTAATTCGGCATGGGGCGCACTGAAGCAAGGTCTTATTCGTCCGAAGGCGCTGAAAGCCGGAAATGAGATGATTAAGTTCAGCGGTAATCCCGCCCCGGCCGGCCGGCATTTGGGAGCAAGGCGCCAGGCGCCTGACGCGCAGCCTTCGGCCCGGTTGATCTTATGACTCTGATGAAAGTGACTTTCTCATGAAGACCAAAGCCATGAAGTGGCTGACCAGCGTTCCGGTCGCGGTTGCGCTGGCTGTCTCGCTGGCCGCCTGCGGTAGCGGGACCGCCCAGCCGAGCGGCACGCCCACCGATGCCCTCGCCGGCAGTGACCAGCAGACGCTGGACAAGTACACCACCGCCGACGTCACGCCGTTGGACCAGATCGACAAGACCAAGCTGGGCCTCAACACCGAAGGCAAGCTTGAAGTTGGCACGCTCTCCGACGCCCCGCCGAACATCTTCATCGACCCCGCCGGCAAGTTCACCGGCTACGACAACGAGCTGCTGCGCGCCGTAGCCGGCAAGCTTGGCCTCGAGGTCGAGTTCGTAGCCACCGACTTCTCGGCGCTGCTCTCCCAGGTACAGACCAAGCAGTTCGATGTGGGATCGTCCTCGATTTCGACCACAGACGCCCGCCGCGCCAATGTGGGCTTCACCAACGGCTACGACTTCGGCTTTATGGCTGTCGTTGCTAAGACCGACAGCGACGTCAAGGGCTTCGCAAACCTGGATGCCAATGTCCGCATCGGCGTCGTCCAGGGCACGGTCCAGGACGACTACGTCACCAACACCCTGAAGCTCGAGCCGGTCCGTTTCCCGGACTACGCCACCGTGTACGCCAATGTGCGCAACGGCCAGATCGATGCCTGGGTGGCACCCTCGCAGCAGGCCACCGGCCAGGTGAAGGAAGGCGACGGCACTGTCATCGCCGAGTCTGTTGTGAACACCCAGAACTTCACCGCTTACGCCGTGAACAAGGACAACAAAGCCCTGATCGACGCTTTGAACTCCGGCCTGGACGCCGTAATTGCTGACGGTACCTGGTCCAAGCTGACCAAGGAATGGTACCCGGACCGCGAGACCCCCGCCGACTGGAAGCCGGGAAGCAAAGCTGCTCCGGCTCCCCAGAGCTGATCTGGGCTTAACCGCTTATGGATCTCCTGGACCAGCTGGGTGAAACGTTCCTCAACTGGGAGGAAATGGCGAAAGTCGTTCCCTCCCTTCTCACGGTGGGCTTGCCCAACACCCTGATCCTGGCCTTGGCATCGGGCATCCTCGGCTCGTTGCTGGGGCTGCTGCTCGCACTCATGGGTATTTCCCGGAATCCGGTGGCCCGCTGGGCAGCCCGGATCTACACCGACCTGTTCCGCGGCCTGCCCGCCATTCTGGTCATCCTGGTGATCGGTATTGGGCTCAGCCCCATTGCCCGGGAACTCACCGGTAACCGGAACCCCTATCCGCTCGGGATCCTGGCGCTGACCCTGATCGCCGGCGCCTACATCGGTGAGATCTTCCGCTCCGGTATCCAGAGCGTGGAGAAAGGCCAGTTGGAGGCCTCGCGTGCCCTTGGCTTCAGCTACGGCAAGTCCATGCGGCTGGTGGTGGTGCCGCAGGGCATCCGCCGCGTGCTGCCTGCCTTGGTGAACCAGTTCATCTCGCTGCTGAAGGATTCCTCCCTGGTATTCGTGCTGGGCCTGGCTGCCTCCGACCGCGAGATTTTCCGGATCGGTAACGATGCGATGGCCAACACGGGGAACCTTTCGCCGCTCGTGGCCGCTGGCGTTCTGTATCTGATCCTGACTGTGCCGCTGACCCACTTCGTAAACTTCATCGACAACCGGCTCCGTACCGGCCGGCCGGAGAAGAAGGAACCGGACGAGCTGGCGGCACCTATCGGCAAGGGGGCACAGGCATGACGGAATTTACTTCCGGCACCCTGACCGGCAAGAACCTGCACCTTTCGTTCGGGCATAACCATGTGCTCCGCGGCATCGACCTCCACGTGGAGAAGGGCACCACGGCTTCGGTCATTGGTCCGTCCGGCTCCGGAAAGTCGACGCTCCTGCGGGTCATGAACAGGCTGATCGAACCGGACCAGGGCGACATCCTGCTGGATGGCCGGTCGGTCCTGAAGGACAACCCGGACGAGCTGCGCCAGCGGATCGGCATGGTCTTCCAGCAGTTCAACCTGTTCCCGCACAAAACCGTGCTGGACAACGTCTCGCTCGCGCTGCGCAAGCTCCGGAAGCTGTCCAAGGACCAGGCGCGTGACGAGGCCCTGGAGCAGCTGGATCTCGTGGGCCTCAAGCACAAAGCTGATGCCCGCCCGGCCAACCTCTCCGGCGGCCAGCAGCAGCGTGTCGCAATCGCCCGTGCGTTGGCCATGAAGCCTGAGGTGATGTTCTTTGACGAGGCCACCTCCGCCCTTGACCCGGAGCTCGTGAAGGGCGTCCTGGCGCTGATGACCGACCTCGCCAAGGGCGGCATGACCATGGTGGTGGTGACCCACGAAATGGGCTTCTCCCGCAACGTCTCAGACACCGTCACGTTTATGGACGCCGGCGTGGTGGTCGAATCGGGTCCGCCCGAGCAGATCTTCACGGCGCCCGCAACGGACCGCCTGAAAGGCTTCCTGTCGGACGTGCTGTAGTCACACCAACAGAAAATCCCCGTCTCCCGGACATTTTCCCCCACGCATGGTGCGGGGTTTTGTCCGGGAGGCGGGGATTTTCTTGCTTCAGCCGTTGCGGGCGCCCGTCAACGGCCGACGGCGGCGCTAGGCTTTCGCGGCAGCTGCAGCCTTCGCGGCGGCCGGGAGGGCGTCAAAGATCCGGTTCATCGCGGCGTCGTCGTGGGCGGCCGACAGGAACCAGGCCTCGAAGACCGACGGCGGCAGGTAAACGCCGGATTCCAGCATGGAGTGGAAGAACGGCGCGTACCGGAAGGTTTCCTGGGCCTGGGCGTCAGCATAGTTGTGGACGCCGTTGGCGGACGTGCCGAATGCCACGGAGAAGAGGTTTCCGGCGAACTGGACGGAGTGGTCCACGCCGGCACTGTCCAGGGCAGCGGACAGCGCCGAGGAGAGCTCCAGCGAGCGGGCGTCCACAAAGGAGTACACGTCGCGGGTGGCGTGCGTCAGCGTGGCTACGCCGGCTGCCATGGCCACGGGGTTCCCGGAGAGTGTCCCTGCCTGGTACACCGGGCCGAGGGGTGCAAGGTAGTCCATAACGTCCGCACGCCCGCCGAGAGCCGCCGTCGGCATTCCGCCGCCGATGACCTTGCCGAACGTGAGCAGGTCAGGGGTCCACGGCTCCGTGGCGTCAGCAGCGCCGCCGGTGAGGCCCCAGTAGCCGGAGTAGCCAGTGCGGAATCCGGTCAGCACCTCGTCGAGGATCAGCAGCGCGCCGTGTTCGCGGGTGATGCGGGACAGCCCCAGGTTGAAGCCCTCCCCCGGCGTTACCACGCCCATGTTGGCGGGGGCGGCTTCGGTGATGACGGCCGCAATGTTCGGCCCGTGGGCGGCAAAAGCGGCTTCGACGGCGGCGAGGTCGTTGTACGGCAGGACCAGCGTTTCGGCGGCAGTGGCTTCGGTGACACCAGCCGAGCCCGGCAGCGCCAGGGTGGCAACACCGGATCCTGCAGCGGCCAGCAGCCCGTCCAGGTGGCCGTGGTAGCAGCCGGCGAACTTGATGATGAGGTTCCGGCCGGTGAAGCCACGGGCCAGCCGGACTGCCGTCATGGTGGCCTCGGTGCCGGTGGAGACCATACGCACGCGTTCGGCGGCCGGCACGCGCTCCTGGACGATGGCGGCCAGGTTGGCCTCGTCCGGGGTGGACGCGCCGAAGGACAGGCCTCGGTCCACCGCCGCGTGAACGGCCTCCAGTACGGCCGGATGGGCGTGCCCCAGAAGGGCCGGGCCCCAGGAGCAGACCAGGTCGACGTACTCTTTGCCGTCGGCATCGGTCAGGTATGGGCCCTGGGCCGACACCATAAACCGCGGGGTTCCGCCCACCGAGCCGAAGGCACGGACGGGTGAGTTGACGCCACCGGGCATCAGGGTCTGGGCACGGGCGAAGAGGTCTTCGGAACGAGTCATGCCCCTATTCTTCCATCACGTGCGGTGGCATCCGGCGCCACGCCATGGCGCGGGCGCCGGATACAGTAGCTGCCGGATCAAGTGGCCGCCTGACTCAGCGGTCCGCGAGCATGTCCGCAAGCTTGTCTGCAACGAGGGGCGCCACCTTGGAACCGAACAGTTCGATGGAGCGCATCATCTGCTCGTGGGGCAGCGTGCCGCTGCTGTACTTCATCTCGAAGCGGTCCGCACCGAGGGTGCCCTTGAGCCGGGCGATCTTCTTCGCCACGGTCTCCGGGGAACCAACGAACAGGGCGCCGTCCTCGTCCGCCGCGGCTTCGAACTCGCCACGCCCGGCCGGTCCCCAGCCGCGTTCCGCGCCGATCTTGTTCCGCGTGGCGAGCCAGTGCGGGTAGTACTCCTCGAGGGCCTGCTCGTCAGTTTCGGCCACGTAGCCGGGCGAATGCACGGAGAGTGCCTGCGGTTCCTTACCGGCTTCGGCCAGCGTGCGCCGGTACAGATCGGCATACGGGCGGAAACGCTCGGGCTCGCCGCCGATGATCGCCAGGACCATGGGGTACCCGTAGGTGGCCGTGCGGACTACGGATTGGGGTGAGCCGCCCACTCCGATCCAGGTGGGAAGCAGGCGGCCTTCCACGTGCGGATAGACCATCTGGCCCCGAAGCGACGCCCGGGTGCGGCCGTCCCAGTTCACCGGGTTCTGGGACCGCACGCGGTCATAGATGTCCAGCTTCTCCTCGAACAGCGCGTCGTAGTCGCCCAGGTCGTAGCCAAAGAGCGGGAAGGACTCGGTGAACGAACCCCTGCCCAGGATAACTTCGGCGCGGCCGTTCGAGACGGCGTCGAGGGTGGCGAAGCGCTGGAAGACGCGGATGGGATCGTCCGAGCTCAGGACCGTGACAGCACTGCCGAGCCGGATGTTTTCCGTGGCCGTGGCGATGGCTGCGAGCACCACGTCCGGCGCACTGACGGCGAAGTCCCTGCGGTGGTGCTCCCCCACGCCGAAGGAGTGCAGTCCGACGGCGTCGGCCACCTTGGCCTGTTCCACCACCTGGCGCAGCACCTCCGCGTGGTGCTTGGGTGCGCCGTCGGCAGCCAGGTCGACGTCGCCGAAGGTACTGACGCCCAACAGGATGGTGTCCGCGGGGACGGGGGCAGTGGGGTTGCCCGGGGTGGACGGAGTGGTTACGGAAGGCTCGCTGTTTTCATGCATACGCATACAAACCACCAAGCATCCGGAAACATTCCCTGCCGCGTCAGGATTCCTTGAGCCAGCCTGCTACCTCGGAGGCCCAGTAGGTCAGCACGGTGTTGGCGCCGGCCCGCTTGATGCCGAGGATGGATTCCGTAATGGCACCCCGCCGGTCGATCCAGCCATTGGCGGCGGCGGCCTCGATCATCGCGTATTCACCCGAGATCTGGTAGGCCGAGACGGGCACGGGACTCATGGCGGCGACGTCGGCCAGGATATCCAGGTAGCTCATGGCCGGCTTCACCATCACCATGTCTGCGCCTTCCTCAAGATCCAGCTCCACCTCAAGGAGGGCTTCGCGGCGGTTGGCGGCGTCCATCTGGTAGGTGCGGCGGTCGCCCTTGAGCTGCGAATCCACGGCTTCCCGGAAGGGACCGTAGAAGGCGGAGGCGTACTTGGCAGCGTAGGCCAGGATGACGGTGTTTTTGTGGCCGGATTCCTCAAGGGCCTGGCGGATCACCGCGATCTGGCCGTCCATCATGCCGGAGGGCCCCAGCACATGGGCGCCGGCATCGGCCTGGGCCACGGCCATCTGGCCGTAGATCTCCAGCGTGGCGTCGTTGTCCACATAGCCATCGGCGTCCAGGACGCCGCAGTGGCCGTGGTCGGTGAATTCGTCCAGGCAGACGTCGCCCATGATGACCAGGTCGTCGCCCACCTCGGCGCGGACGTCGCGGATGGCTTTATTGAGCACACCGTCCGGGTCCAGGGAGGCGGTGCCGCGGGCATCGCGCACGGCGGGCACGCCGAACAGCATGATGCCGCCGACGCCCAGTTCCACGGCCTCCGCGGCGGCGCGCTTGAGCGAATCTGTGGTGTGCTGCACAACCCCGGGCATGGAGGTGATGGGCGACGGTTCGCTGAGGCCTTCGCGGATGAACGCGGGCAGGATCAGGTCGGCAGGCGCCAGGCGGTATTCGGCGGTGAGCCGGCGCATGGCGGGCGTGGTGCGGAGGCGGCGCGGGCGGTGGTTCGGAAAGCTCATCGGGTGTTCCCTTCGTTGGCAAATACGGCGCCCAGCGCGGCCACTATGCCGTCCGGGGTGGGGACTTGGGCGGTGGCGGCCACCGGGATGCCAAGGGCGGCAGCTTCTGCCGCCGTCGGGCGTCCGATGGCGATGAAACGGCAGCGGCCCAGCGGCAGGAGGGTCGCTGCAATGCGCCGCGCGGCGCTTGGCGAGGCGGCCACGACGGCGTCGAGCGTCCCGGCGTCGAGCTCCCCGCGGGTCTGCAGCGGAGTGAGCTCGCGCGGCGCGGTGTTATTGGAAAGTCCGACGGCGGACGGCAGTTCCGCCTCCAGGCGGAGTTCTTGCCGGGCCGGGTAGTCCACGGTGTGGTAGGCCACAACTGCGGTAACGTCGGCGCCCTTGGCTGCCAGGCCATCGCGCAGTGCAGGGGCCGCGATGTCGGCCTGTGGCAACAGCACGCGCGCCGGCGCGGCGGTCCACAGTTCCACGAGTCCTTCGGCGGATTGGATATCCACCGGGGCCAGCGCCACAGGAATGCCCACGGCTTCCAGGATCCGCCGCGAAGACGGCCCGATCGTGGCCACCCGCAATCCCGCCGGCAGCAGTGCCGCCGGCGTGGTGCCGCGCTCAACCGCTTTTTCCACGAGCACACGCACCGTGGTGATGCTGCTGACCACCAGCCAGTCGAAGCCCCCGGCCACCAGATCATCCAGCGCGGCATCGAGGACCGGCTGGTCCGCGGCCCGTTCAAAGTCGATGAGCGGCAGCAGCAGCGGTTCGGCCCCCAGGCTGCCGAGCAGCGCGGCCAGCGGCCCGGCACGGTCGGCGCTGCGGGTGATCAGGACGCGCCGGCCACCCAGAGCGCCCGCCAGGTCATCGGGATGCGGCAAGGTCCGCGATCTCCGCGGCGCCGGCGGCCAGCAGGAGCTCGGCCACCTCGATGCCGAGCAGCGTGGCACCAACCTCGGTGAGACCGTCGGTTGCCTTCTTTTCGCGCACAGTCTTGGTGCCGTCCACGGCGCACACCGCCGCCTCGAGATACAGCATGCTGCCTTTGCGGTACGCGAAGGCACCCACGGGGGCGGCGCAGCCGGCCTCGAGGCGGGCCAGCACGGCACGCTCGGCGGTCACGGCGAGGCGGGTGTCCTCATCGTTGAGCGCGGCCAGGGCCTGCGCCAAAACACCCTGCGAACCCTCGGTGGAACCTGCCTTGCGCGGGGCGTCAGCCGTCCGGCATTCGATGGCCAGCGAACCCTGTCCGGGCGCCGGCAGCATCACGTCCATCTCGAAAAATTCGCTGACGGCGTCCAGGCGGCCGATGCGTTCCAGTCCTGCGGCGGCCAGTACGACGGCGTCCAGGTCACCCGGTGCGCCGGCGGCGTTTCCGGGCAGGCCGGGCACGCGGCCCAGGCGGGTCTCCACATTGCCGCGGATGTCCCGCACTTCCAGGTCAGGGCGGGCGGCACGCAACTGGGCAGCTCGGCGCGGCGAGCCGGTGCCCACCCTGGCGCCCTGCGGCAGATCAGCCAGCTTAAGGCCGTCGCGGGCGCACAGGACGTCCCGCACGTCCGCACGCTTGGGCGTTGCGGCGATGGTGAGGCCCGGCGCGGCGCCCGTGGGAAGGTCCTTGAGCGAGTGCACAGCGACATCGCAGGTGTCCTGCAGCAGGGCATCGCGCAGGGCGGCGACAAACACCCCGGTGCCGCCCATCTGGGACAGGGACCCCGTCTTGACGTCGCCCTCGGTGGTGATGTGCACCAGCTCCACGGGGAAGCCTCCGACGGCGGCCAGCTGGTCCGCCGTCTGCTGGGTCTGGGTCAGGGCGAGCTTGCTGGCCCTGGTTCCGATCCGTACGGTCACGGGGTTCCTTCTCCCCCGGCAGCGCCCGCAGATGCGGCCGGGTATGCGTCGTGTCCGGTGCCGACGGTGGTGTCGGCTCCGGCGATGGTGGGCTTTTCGCCGCGGAAGTTCGCGCAGCATCCCGGCCGGCAGACGTCGTACCAGGGGCCTAGTCCGGTCACGGCGGGCCGGTCGCTGATGTTGTTGGCGAGCGTACGTTCGGAGATGAGGTCCACCAGGCCGTTCACAAACTTCCGGTGCGTGCCGGGGGTGGGTACCCGCGTGGCAGCCAGGCCGAGGTTGCGGCAGGTTTCCAGGGCTTCCGTATCCAGGTCCCAGACAACTTCCATGTGGTCGCTGACGAAGCCCAGCGGGACGATGACGATGCCTTTGCTGCCTTGGCCCGCCAGATCGGCGATGGCGTCGTTGATGTCCGGCTCCAGCCAGGGCACGTGCGGCGCGCCCGAGCGGGATTGGTAGACGAGGGACCAGGGTGCGGTCAGCCCTGACTCGGCCTTAACACGGCTGATAACTGCGGCGCCGGTGGCCAGGTGCTGGGCCACGTAGGCGGAACCTTCGTCGAACCCGCGCGGTTCGTCCGCGGACCTTCCGGCGGCCTCGGCATCCCGGGTGGGGATGGAGTGGGTGGCAAAAAGGATGTGCACGGGGGCGTCCGGCGTTCCGGCCGCAGTGAGCTGCGCCCGCACGTCCGCCAGCCCGGCAGCGGTGCCTTCAATGAAGGGCTCCACAAAGCCGGGGTGGTCGAAGTACTGGCGGACCTTGTCCACCTCAAGCCGGCCGTCCAGTCCTGTCTCCGTCAGGGCGATGCCGATGTCCTCGCGGTACTGGCGGCAGCTGGAGTAACAGGAGTAGGCACTCGTGGTGACCATCAGCAGTTTGCGGTGGCCGGCGTCGTACGCGTCCTGCAGCGCCTGCGGAATGTAGGGGTCCCAGTTGCGGTTGCCCCACAGCACGGGAAGCTCAATGCCGCGGGCGCTGAGCTCCGCTTCCAGGGCTGCCTTGAGCTCGCGGTTCTGTTGGTTGATGGGGCTGATGCCGCCGTTGGCCCGGTAGTGGTGGGAAACCTCTTCGAGCCGCTCGTCCGGGATGCCGCGGCCGCGGGTGACATTGCGCAGGAACGGGATGACGTCGTCCTGGCCCTCGGGCCCGCCAAAGGAGGCCAGCAGGACGCCGTCATAGTTTTTGGGCGCCATCCGGCCGGCTTCGGTGACCGGGTTGGTTCCGGTGAGCACGGCGCCCGCCGCGGGATCGGGCTGGGTCATGCGAGGACCTCAGCGACCTCGGCTGCGGTGATGCGGCGGCCGGTGTAGAACGGGATTTCCTCCCGTACGTGGTTGCGTGCTTCGGTGGCGCGGAGGTGGCGCATGAGGTCCACGAGGTCCACCAGTTCGGGGGCTTCCAGTCCCAGGATCCATTCCCAGTCGCCCAGGGCGAAGGAGGATACCGTGTTGGAGATGACCTGCGGGAACTCCCGGCCCAGCATGCCGTGGTCGCGGAGCATCTTGCCGCGTTCTTGCTCGGGCAGGATGTACCACTCATAGGAGCGCACGAACGGGTAGACGCAGAGCCATTCGGCCGGGGCCACACCGCGTGAGTAAGCGGGGGTGTGGTTCTTGGCGAACTCGGCTTCCCGGTGCACGCCCATGGCGGACCAGACAATCTCGGTTCCGGCGAAAAGCGTGCTGCGGCGGATGTCGCGGATGGCCTGCTGCAGCGCTTCGGGCTTCGGGCCGTGGAGCCACACCATGACGTCGGCGTCGGCGCGCATCGCGGAGACGTCGTAGCTGCCGCGGTGCGTCACGCCGGCCTCGGCCAGGCGGACCAGCAGGGCGTCGAAATCGGCGGCAGCGTCAGCGCTGCGCACCAGTTCCTCGGACCGCTTGAAAACAGTCCAGAGAGTGAAGAACTGCTCGGCTGATTCTTCGGTTTTAGTGACAGATTCGGCAGAAGTGTGGCTCATGGTTACCAGTTTGCCCCTTCCCTACCGCCAAGTCGAAACCAGCGACTTCTACAAGACGTAGAAGTGCTCAATGTCACACGTTCGGCGCAGCATGGGTTGTGAGCCGATCCGGCACCGAGGTCAGAACTGGCGGATCCGGGCAAAAAGGAGGCCAGCGGCTCCGGCGGACCCCACCAGTCCCACACCAAGCCAGACCTTCGCGGGTTCGGCCGCCGCGGCTGCTGCCGTGGCGGACGCCATGTTGTCCCGGCTGGCAGGCGCGTTTCCGTGGCGCCCCGGTCCCGAAACAGGCGTGGCGTTGGTGCTGTGGGTGTCCGTGGGCTGGTCCGCAGCAGGATCGGCTTCCTGCGTTGCGTCGGCGGGGGCACCGGGCTGGCCGTTCGGCTGCGTGCCTGCCGCTGAACCTGCGGCCTCCGGGGACGTGCTGACCGGCGCCGGAGCGCTCGACGGCGGGACGGTACCCTGGGGAGCCGTGCCCTGCGGAGTGGTGCCCTGCGGCGCTGGGCTGGCAGATGTCGACGGAGCGGACGACGTCGGCGCAGTTGACGTGGGGGCCGTGGACGTGGGGGCCGGAGACGGTGTGACCGTCGGAGTGGAAGATCCTGAGGGGGCGGGAGTCGGTTCGGGTGAGGCTTTGGTCTGTCCGCCGGAACCGCCCAGGAGGCCATTCAGAAGGCCGCTGACCCCGGCGAGGTCCCCGTCGGCCGCAACCGCGGCGGACTCCGTGGGTTCGGCGCTGCCGTCAGCCGCCTGGGATGCCGGAACGCCGGCGGACAGGACCAGTACCGCTCCGACGGCAGCCGCTGCAGCGCCACGCCGGAGTCCCCCATGGATACTGGTCCGGGAACGGGAAGATTCGGACCTGTAAATAACCATAGTTATCGACCCTAGCCACAGGAGGGGGTGGATTGAAAACCGGAAACTGCACCCCGGAGTGGTCCTTTCAAGGCCCATATTCCACTGAACAGGAGCGATGGTCAGCTGAGCAGGCTGCGAATTTCTTTTCGGGTATCGGCCACCACTGCGGCGAGTCCGTTGCCGGCCACCCATCCGCCCACAATGCCGAGGCCGGCCTCTGCCGCGCAGAGCTTCCTTACCTCGGCCACCCGGGCTTTGTGTCCTACGGCCGCGAACGGCAGGGCCCCTTGCCACCTGACAACATCCCAACCGACCACGTCCGTCCCGTGCACCGGGACGTCCAGCAGCGCCGAAGCATCATGCAAGGCAGCAGCCAGTAGTTCCGCGTCGAGGGCAGGCGCGGAGCCGCCGGTTTCTGGGGTCGCGGGTTCCGAGGCTTCCAGGCGGCCGTAGGAGAGCCGCAGCACGTGGGTCCCGGGACCTGCCGCAGCGGCCAGCCAATCCCACTTCGCGGTTGCGTGCGTGAGGGCTTTTGCCTGGACGCCCGGCGTCTGGGGGGCCACCAGGATCCCGGTGCCCCGCGGCCTGCGGTCCAGTTCGGGCAGGTCCACTACCACGGTGACGAGCCGGACATCCGGACCGCTTTCGGGGCTCCTGCCGGCCAGGGCGGGCACGGCCGCCTGAAGCAGCCCCACTGCGGCCGGGCCGGGCAGCGCCACCACCAACATGCCGCCGTCGTGCGTTGCGTCACCGGCGGTGACGCGCCACCCGTCCGGCGTCCGTTCGACGGCGTCCGCGGTTGTTCCACTCATCAGGGTGACACCGCGGCCGCCGAGATCGCTGAGCAGGGCCGAAACCAGGGTGTGGATCCCGCCTTTGAGGCCGGCGACGGCGGAACCCGCCTTCGCGACGGACGGCTGGGTGGAGCCGCGCCGCTGGGCGGCCACCGCGGCCGCGAGGGAACCGTGCTCACGGATGCCGGCCCGGAGGCCGGGGGCCACCATGTCCACGTCCAGGAGACCGGGGTCCGCGGAGTGCACGCCGCCCACCACAGGGGCCACGAGGCGGTCCAACACGCGGCGGCCCATCCGGGCCCGCACCAGCGCCGCGACGCTGGTGACATCCGCCGACGCGCCGATCGACGCCGGCAGGTACTTGTCCAGCGACGCCCGCAGCGAACCCGCAAATCCGAGGGACCGCCTGACCTCCGGGTCCCAGGGGTTGGCGGGAATGCCCAGGACTCCGGTCTTGGGCAGTTCGCGGGGGCCGTCCGGAAGCTGCACCCAGGCGCCGCCCGGGCGGGGCGCCACAACGTTGCCGCCGAGTCCCAGTTCAGCAGCAAGGTCCGCCACAGCGGTCGAGCGGGTGGCGAAGGACTCTGCTCCGCTGTCCAGGGTGAGGCCGGCCACCACGTGGCTGCCCACGCAGCCGCCCCAGGATGCTGTTGCTTCCAGGACGGTGACGGTGCGTCCGGCAGCTGCCAGCTCGCGGGCAGCCAGCAGGCCGGAGATGCCGCCGCCCAGGACGACGGCGGTCTGGGCCGGTGTCACGGAAGTGCTCACGGTCCTACTCCGGGGAAATGGAGTGGATGAGTTCTACAACGCGGGTCAGGACCGTGGGGTCGGTTTCCGGCGGCACCCCGTGTCCAAGGTTGAGCACGTGGCCGGGCGCAGAGGCGCCGGCCGCAATGACTGCACGCACATGGGCTTCCAGCACTTCCCAGGGCGCGGAGAGCAGCGCGGGGTCGATGTTGCCCTGCAGCGGCACTTTTCCGCCCAGGCGCCGGTTGGCCTCGTCCAGCGGAAGGCGGTAGTCCACGCCCACCACGTCCACGCCGACGTCGCGCATGGCAACAAGCAGTTCGGAGGTTCCGGTACCAAAGTGGATCAGCGGCGCGCCGAGGTGGCGGACATGGTCCAGCGCCCTGGCCGAGGCCGGTGCCACGAACTTGGTGTAGTCGGCCAGGCCCAGTGACCCTGCCCAGGAATCAAACAGCTGCCCGGCGGAGGCGCCGGCTTCCAGCTGGGCGCGGAGGAACATCCCCGAGGCGTCGGCGGCCCAGTTGGCCAGCGCCGTCCAGGTTTCCGGGTCCGCGTGCATCATGGTGCGCGGGCCCAGGTGGTCACGGGAGGGTTTGCCCTCCACCATGTAGGCGGCGAGGGTGAACGGGGCACCGGCAAAGCCGATCAGCGGGGTCTTGCCCAGCTCGGCGACGGTCAGCCGCACGGCTTCGCGGATCGGTTCCAGCGCTTCCCAGGTCAGCTGGGGCAGGGCAGCCACGTCTGCAGCCGTGCGCACCGGTTTGTCCAGCACGGGGCCCACGCCCGGCACAATGTCCACGCCGACGCCGGCGAGCTTGAGCGGAATGACGATGTCGGAGAAGAAAATGGCAGCGTCCACGTCATGGCGCCGGACGGGCTGCAGCGTGATTTCGGCCGCGAGCTCGGGCCGCAGGCAGGAATCCAGCATGGCCACGCCTTCGCGCACCTTCAGGTATTCCGGCAGGGAGCGCCCGGCCTGCCGCATGAACCACACGGGCCGCCGCGACGGCTTGCCGCCACGGTAAGCGGTGATGAGCGGCGAATCTGCGGTTCGGCCGTCCATCAGCGGATGGCCGGCAGCGAGGGCCCTGTCGTCAGACGGGACACTGGGCACGGCATTGGACACGGCGGAGCTGGAAGTCATGCCTTTGATTGTGCCCAAAATCGGCCCTAAAAGATAACGACAGCCTGTCACGGAAAGCCGCCCGGGACGCGCCGTGACAGGAATCATGGCCCTCCACCGCCCGTTGCCGTTTGGCCGGTTGTTCTACCGGGCTACGAAAAAGCTATGATTGATCTGCTGTGGTTCTTTTTTCATTGGTGGCTACACACGCCGACATCGACCTTGAGACCGTTGCTCAACTGAGCAACGGTGCTTCCGGGATCGCCACATCCGCACTCTCCGGATCGCCGGCAGTGACGGGTGCGGTGGTGCTTGCCACCTGCAACCGGTACGAAATCTACGGTGAAGCTCCCCACGCTGACGATGTTGAGGCTGCCAGGGCGGCCCTCGTCTCGGAGATCAGCGGCCTCAGCGGACTCAACGAACAGCTCGTGTCCCGCTCCTTCAGCACACGCACCGGCCCCGAAGTCAGCCAACACCTTTTCGCCGTCAGCGCCGGGCTGGACTCCGCCGTCGTGGGTGAACGTGAAATTGCCGGCCAGGTCCGCCGCGCACTCATCACTGCCCAGCACGAGGGAACGGCCAGTTCCGGCCTGGTCCGCCTCTTCCAGGCCGCCTCCAAGACGGCCAAGGACGTCGGGGCACAGACCGCCCTCGGTTCCCGCGGCCTGTCCATCGTTTCAGTGGCACTGGATCTGGCCACCGATCTTTCCGAGAGCCCCGACTGGTCAGCGAAGAAGGTGGTGGTGTTCGGCACCGGCGCCTACGCCGGCGCGACGATGGCGCTGCTCCGCGAAAGGGGCTGCACCGACATCTCCGTGTTCTCCTCGTCGGGACGCGCCGAAGCATTTGTCGCCACGCGCGGCGGAACATCGCTGGACAGCGATTCCCTGCCGCTGGCCGTGGCGGCGACCGACGTCATGATCGGCTGCAGCGGCTCCGACACCCGGGTCGAGGCCGGCGAACTTGCCGAGATCCGCGCGGACTCTCCCCAGCCGCTGATCGCGATCGACCTCGCCCTCACCCATGACTTTGACCCCGAAGTCGGCCAGCTCGACGGCGTTGAGCTGCTCACGCTGGAATCCGTGCGTTTGGCGGCACCCCAGGAACAGGCCGAGTCCCTCACCCAGGCCAGCGGCATTGTGTCCGGCGCGGCTCGGGCCTTCGAACAGGAACGGGAAGCCCGCTCGGTGGATTCCGCCATCGTGGCGCTGCGGCGGCACACCATGAATGTCCTGGATGCGGAAATGGAGCGCGTCCGTGCCCGCCACGGCTGCACCGCCGCCGCCGAGGAAGTGGAGTTCGCCCTCCGCCGGATGGTCAAGCAGCTGCTGCACGTGCCTACTGTCCGTGCCCGTGAGCTCGCCGCCAACGGCCAGCAGGACGACTACGTGTCGGCGCTCGAAACCCTCTACGGCATCACCGTGGAGCAGCCGGCCACCGCAACGCAGGCGGAGTGCCCCGTGGACCACCGGGGCCTCGAAACCGCCTGACGCCCCCGTTGCTCTATCAGTTTTGGCTCTCAACCGAACGTTTTGGCGACCAAAAGTGATAGGGCAACCGGTTAGTAGACCGGCTTCTGCGGCTCCACGTCGCGCACCCAGGCCAGGATTCCGCCGTCGAGATGGCTGACCCGCTGGTAGCCGGCCTTCCGCGCAGCCTCCAGCACGTTGGCTGACCGGGTGCCTGCTTTGCAGTGGAACACAATGTCCTTGTCCTGCGGGAGTTCCGCCCAGGCCTCCCCCGCGAGGATCCTGCCCTGCGGGATCAGCACCGAGCCGTCGATGCTGACGATGTCGTGTTCGCCGGTTTCCCTGACGTCCACCAGCTCGAAGTCCTTCAGGCCTGCCTTCCGGGACGCCAGCATGGTGGCCAGCTGGGTTGCCGTGACGGTGTGCTCCGTGTCTGCGGAGACGGCAGGAGTGATGCCGCAGAAGGCTTCGTAGTCCGTAAGTTCCGTAATGGGCTCGGCCGCAGGGTCCTTGGACACCCGGATCTCGCGCCAGCTGCCGCCCAGCGCATCAAACAGTGCCACCCTGCCCAGGAGTGAACGCCCGACGCCGGTGATCAGCTTGACTGCCTCGGTCACCATGAGTGAACCCACAGCAGCACAGAGCATGCCGAAGACGCCGCCCTCGCCGCAGGAGGGCACGGATCCGGCGGGCGGGGCCTCGGGATAGAGGTCCCGGTAGGTGGGTCCGTGCTTTTCCCAGAACACGCTGACCTGGCCGTCGAAGCGGAAGATCGATCCCCACACATAGGGCTTGCCGAGGATGGCGGCGGCATCGTTGACCAGGTAGCGGGTGGCGAAGTTGTCCGCCCCGTCCAGGATCAGATCGTAGTCCGCGAACAGCTCCAGTGCGTTGGAGGCATCCAGCCTGACGTTGTGCAGCCGGACCTCCACCAGCGGGTTCAGTGCGGCAATCGCGTCCCGCGCGGATTCGATCTTGGGCCGTCCTACGTCGGCGACGCCGTGGATCACCTGGCGTTGCAGGTTGCTGAGGTCAACGGCGTCGTCGTCGATGATTCCCAAGGTCCCCACACCCGCCGCCGCCAGGTAGAGCAGGGCGGGCGAGCCCAGGCCCCCGGCACCGATGACAAGTACCCTGGCATTCTTCAGCCGCCGCTGCCCCACCGCTCCGATTTCGGGAATGATGAGGTGCCGCGAGTAGCGTTCCACCTCGGCCGGCGTCAGTTCACCGGCGGGCTCCACGAGCGGGTTAAGCGAGACAGAGGAATCATTTGCGGTCAAAGTCGAAGCCATACTTCAATGTATGCCCCGAGATACCGCCCGGTCATATTACCGCGCAGTATTGTGTAGGTAACGGCAAGTGAAAGTAGGGCAACTGTGGTCCATGAAGCACGGGCTGACCGGGCGTCCGGCGGCGAACCGGCCGCACCTCAACGGACCGCGGGCCAGAGGTCCGCCCGGCTTCCCCGGGATGAGCGCCGGGCGCAGCTCCTCGCTGCGGCTCAGGAGGTTTTTGTCGCCAACGGCTACCATGGCGCCGCCATGGATGAAATCGCCGAAACGGCCCATGTCAGCAAACCGGTGCTGTACCAGCACTTCCCGTCCAAACGGGAGCTGTATCTTGCCCTGCTGGACAGCCATCTCGCGTCGCTGACGGACCTGATGCTTGGTGCACTGAGCTCCACCACCGACAATGACGAACGTGTCCAGGCGGTGATGCGCGCCTACTACCGCTTCATCGCCAGCGACGACCAAGCCCACCGCCTGGTCTTCGAATCGGACCTCATCAACGATCCCGATGTCAGCTCACGCCTGGAGACTTTCAACAAGACGTTCGCGGACGCCGTGGCCCGGGTGATTGCCGAGGACACCAAACTGCCTCACCTGGAAGCACAGCTGCTGGGACGCGGCCTGGCCGGCATGGCCCAGGTCAGCGCCCGGTATTGGCTGGAAACGGACGGGAACCTGGACCTCGATGTGGCCAGCGACCTCATTTACCGTTTAGCTTGGCGCGGAATCTCTCGCTTCCCCAAAGAGTCCTAGACTACAAATAAGAGAACCCAAGAAAACTTTGATTGGCTGGGAGGCCCCCTTTTGGAAATTAAGATCGGCATTCAGAACATTGGCCGCGAAATCGTATTGGAATCGGCTCAGGATGCTGACGCTGTAGCCACGGTCGTTGAAGAAGCCATCACCAAGGGCACAGACCTCCGCCTCAAGGACGACAAGGGACGCATCATCATCGTTCCCGGCAACGCCCTGGGTTACGTGGAAATCGGCGCCGAAGAGGCCCGCAAGGTCGGTTTCGGCCAGTTCTAGCACGTCCGCGGCCAGCCGCCTTGGCGGTTGGCCGCTGCTTTCCGAGGAGATTCCATGCTTTCGCTGACCATCGTTGTCCTGGTCACAGCAGCCGCAGGCTTTGTTGTCTGGGCGAATGACAAGCGCCATACCCGGTACGGCACAGGGTTGCCGGCAGGGGTTGCCGTCGTGGTGGGCGCGGTCAGCTGGATCATTTTCATCGCGGCAGGTTTTGGCTACCAGCCGGGCCTGACGTGGATTCCCTGGGTCCTGCCCATGGCGCTCGGCACCGTCGCTGCCATCGGGACGGTCATCTACCTGGGCCGGACGCGCGCAAGCCACGATACGCGGCGGCTGACGCAGGCGCTCAAGCTTTAGGCCGCGCCCTTTTTCCTTAAGAAACCGTGACCACCACCCAGCAGGGTGCGTGGTCACGGTCCTTTAACCCGGCGGCCTAAGCCACCGGCTGGGCTGTGGCGCCGAGCCGAACGGCAGCAGCACTCACCGCCGCGGCAGCAGCGGCATCCCGCTCAGTGACCTCGCCGCCGGCGTCGTGGGACGTGTAGCGGAGATGCACCCTGTTGTAGCGCCAGTCAAGGTCCGGGTGGTGGTTCTGTTCTTCCGCCACGCGTCCGACGGCGGCAATCAGCTCCAGTGCGGCGGCCGCCGTCGGCGTCTTATAGACAGCGACGAGACCGCCCAGCCGGTACTGCCAGTCGGGGAGCGCGGCGAGGACAGCCTCGATGCGCTCCCGCGTGAGTATGTCTTCCTTGCCGGCCACAGCGGCCTCCTCGGCTCGTCCGGTGAGCCCGCCCCGGCGTCTGGCCGAGGGCGCCGGGCCTGGAGAAAGCGGCCTAGAGAAACTCTGCCCGGCCTTCCATGGCCGATGACGCCAGGGCGTGCTCGCGGCGCGGAATCCTGCCGGCCGCTTTCGCCAGCCTACCGGCGATGACGGCGTGTTTGAAGGCCTCCCCCATGAGTGCAGGGTTCTGCGCCCGCGTGACTGCAGTGGCCAGCAGCACGGCATCACAGCCAAGCTCCATGGCCAGGGCGGCGTCGGATGCCGTGCCGATGCCGGCGTCCAGCACCACGGGCACCGAGGCGCGCGAGACGATCAGTTCGATGTTGTGTGGATTCAGGATCCCCAGGCCGGTGCCGATAGGTGCTCCGAGCGGCATGACCGCAGCGGCCCCCAGGTTTTCCAGCCGCAGGGCCAGGACCGGGTCATCGTTGGTGTAGGCGAACACTTTGAAGCCCCGGTTAACAAGCTGTTCCGTAGCATCCACCAATTCCACGGCGTCCGGCAGCAGGGTCTGTTCGTCGGCGATGACTTCCAGCTTGAGCCAGTCCGTTTCCAGCGCTTCGCGGGCCAGTTCCGCCGTCATGACCGCATCCCGGGCGGTGAAGCAGCCGGCGGTGTTGGGCAGTATCCGGATCCCGTGGTCCACCAGGAGCTGGAAAAGGGATCCCGATTCAGCCGGCGAATAGCGCCGCATGGCCACTGTGGTCAGCTCGGTTCCGGACGCCAGGAGGGCTGCCCCCAGCCCGTCGAGGCTGGGGGCGCCACCGGTGCCCATGATGAGGCGGGAGCCGAGCTCGACGCCGTCGATGACCAGCCTGTCTGCGGCCTCGGGACGGTTATGTGTGCTGATGTTGCTGGTTACTGTCATGGTGTCAGCCTCCCTGGACTGCTGTGACCAGTTCGACGTCGTCACCTTCGGCGAGCGCCGTGACGAACCACTGGCTGCGGGGTACTACCTCGGAGTTATGGGCGACGGCGACGCCGAGTTTCTGCCCGTCTGTCGCCTGGCCATTGGCCGAGAGGGGACGTCCAGTGATCTGGCTGATGAGGGTGGTGATGGAGGCGTCGTCCGCCACGGAATGGCGCGAGCCGTTGAGGGTGATGTTCATGCTGATTCCTTCTGTGGGTCGAGGTCCTTCGTGCGGATGTCATTGTCTGGGGACTGTATGCCGGCTACGTGGTGCTTTCCTGAAAAGCGGGCCGGGCTGAGGGCCCCCCATCGCGGGTCCGTCCGGCCATCCAGCAGGTCCCGGCAGATGGCCGCCGCCGCCGGAGCCAGGAGCACTCCGTGGCGGAAGAATCCGGTGGCAACCATCAGCCCGGCAATGTCCGCTGTGTTCCCCGTCCTTGGTGCGGAAGACGGTACGCGGCCGAGGAGAGGGGCGTTGTCCGGGGTCGCAGGCCTTGCCCGCGCTGTGCATTCCAGGAGTTCAAGCTCCGAGACGGCCGGCACCAGGACCTGGGCGTCCCGCAGCAACTGGTAGACGCCGCCCGCCGAGACAGCAGCGTCGCCCGTCCCGGCGAGCGCGTCTTCTCGCTGCGTAGCGCCGATCACCACCGTGCCGTCCTGCCGGGGAACGATGTAGACCGGCACACCATGGACCATTCCGCGGACAGTGGAGGTGAGGAGCGGGCGCAGGTGCTGCGGAACAGCCAGCCGCAGGATGTCACCGTAGACGGGCCGCAGGGGCAGGTGCAGTCCAACCGGCAGGCCATCCAGCGACGCCGCCTGCAATCCGTTGGCCACGACGGTCTCCCGGGCCTGGACAGTTCCGCCGTGGGCGAGCTTCACGCCGATGACGCGGCCGTCCTCCCAGAGCAGGGCAGCGGCACGTTGGTCAACGGCGAATCCCGCGCGGGCACCTGCCACGGCGGTTCCTGCGCCCGGTTCGTGGATGGCCAGGACTTCCTGGAGGCACGCCACGAGTTTCCGTGGATCCACCTGGTGGTCGGCGGAGATGTCCAGGGCGCAGGATATGGCCGGGCTGAGCAGGGATTCCCTGGTCCTGGCCTCACGGACAGTCAGGGGTTCCACCACCAGGCCGCTGGCCTGCTGCACGGCCCGGAGGTCCATCAGTGCCCGGCGGTCCGCAGCGTCCGCGCCGATCGCGAGGGTCGGCGTCGTCAGATATCCGGTATCGCCAGCCCCGGCCAGGGCGAGGTCGGCCGCAAAGGCAGGCCACAGGCCGGAGGATGCCAGCATCAGCTCAAGGAGGTCTTCCTCCTGGTAATGCAGTTCGCTCACAGGGGCCAGCATGCCGGCGGCTGCCCAGCTGGCGCCGTTGCCGGGCGCGTCATCGATCAGTACGACGGAACGGCCGGACCGCCGGACTTCCCAGGCTATGGCGTGGCCGATGACTCCGCCGCCGATGACGGCCACGTCGGCGTGCAGGGCGGTGGCCGGGCTGGCTGGTGCAGGCTCAGGTGGGCTGCTTATTGCGGGGGGCATATGTTCCTTCCCTACGCCGGTACTAGCCGGATCAGGTCAAGCGGTCGGCTCTGACGCCCTCTCAGCCCGGCCGCTTTGTGACGGCTGCAACGGGCTCCCGCAGTACCCGCCCAGTTTAGGGGACTTAGGCTGGTTTCCATGAACGCGCAATCCTTCGCCGCTGCAGGCACGCCCTCCGCCCCCTCCCCCGCTCCCGAATCCTTGGCCGGAACAGACCCCGCCGTCGGCATTAACACCGGCCTCCCGCACAGCGCCAGGCTGTACCTGTGCACTGACGCGCGACGGGACCGCGGGGACTTTGGCGAGTTTGTGGACGCGGCGTTTGCCGGCGGCGTGGACATCATCCAGCTCCGGGACAAGGCAATCGAGGCGGCGGAGGAGCTGGAGCTGCTGGCCGTGCTTCGGGCCGCGGCCGAACGCCACGGAAAGCTGTGGGCAGTCAATGACCGTGCCGATATCGCGCTGCTGTCCGGCGCCCCCGTTTTCCACATCGGGCAGAAAGATCTGCCTGTCGCTTCCGCCCGCACGCTGCTCGGGGCACCAGCCGCGATCGGCCTTTCCACGCACACCGCCGAGCAGATCGAAGGCGCCATCCGGCTGTCCGGTGGGCTGACTGACCAAGGCGGCCTGGACTACTTCTGCGTAGGACCGGTCTGGGCCACTCCGACGAAACCGGGCCGGGCCGCCGTCGGCCTTGACCTGGTGCGGTACGCGGCCGAAGCCGTCCGCGCTGCCGGTGGCACCCAGGCCACGCTGCCCTGGTTTGCCATCGGAGGCATCGATCTCGGCAACGTGGAGCAGGTGGTGGAGGCCGGCGCCGGCAGGATTGTTGTGGTGCGTGCCATCACCGAAGCCGCGGACCCCGCAGCGGCGGCCGCGGCACTCCTGGCGGCCCTGGACGCCGGCGCATCCTGACAATCCCCCGCGTGGCGGGCGGCGGGCGTGCACGATCCGTGGAAATCGAGCTAACCTGATTTTCGTGTCACATCATAGGTTGGCCCCCAATGTCCACGAGCAGACGAACGACCTCGCGGCGGCGCTGAGCGCCCTGCGGACCGAGCTGGAACTGCCGGGGCCCTACCCGGCGGAGGCGGTCCGGGACGCGGAAGCGGCGGTGGCCGCACACGAGTTGCCGGGTGCCGACCTGACGGAAGTGGCCTTCCTCACTATCGATCCGGCGTCGTCCACCGATCTGGACCAGGCGCTGTTCATCGAGCGTGCGGGCACTGGCTACAGGGTGCTTTACGCCATCGCTGACGTGCCGTCCTTTGTCCGCCCCGGCGGCGGACTCGACGCAGAGACCCGGCGCCGCGGCCAGACGTTCTACGCCCCTGACGGCCGTATCCCGCTGCACCCGGAAGTCATCAGCGAAGGGGCAGGCAGCCTTCTGGCCGGCCAGCTGTGTTCCGCCTACGTCTGGGAGTTCGGGCTGGACGACGCCGCGCAGGTCTCCACTGTGAGCGTCCAGAGGGCCACCATCCGCAGCCGGGCCAAGCTGAGCTACAAGGGAGCCCAGGCCGAACTCGACGCCGGGACGGCCGGCCCTGTCCTGCAGCTCCTGAAGGAAGTGGGCCTCAAGCGCGTTGAACTGGAGCGGCAGCGTGGCGGCGCCAGCCTGAACATGCCCGAGCAGGAAATCGTGCAGCTGCCCGACGGCGGCTACCGGATTGCCGCGGCGCCGCAGCTTCCGGTGGAGGACTGGAACGCCCAGATCTCCCTGATGACGGGGATGGCGGCGGCAAACCTGATGCTGGCGGGAGAAGTGGGCATCCTGCGAACCATGCCCGCCCCGGACGAGCGCTCCCTGCGTCACTTCCGCCTCCAGACTGAGGCATTGGGCAAGCCGTGGGACGGCAAGATCAGCTACGGCGAATACCTCCGCAGCCTTGACCCGACCGAACCCCGGCAACTGGCCATCCTGCACTCCGCCGGCATGCTGTTCCGCGGTGCCAGCTACACGGCGTTCGACGGCACAGTCCCGAAAGACGCCATCCAGTCCGCCATCGGCGCTGCCTATGCCCACACCACGGCACCGCTCCGGCGTCTGATCGACCGTTTTGTCCTGGTGATCTGCGAAGCCCTGAGCAACGGCAAGCCGGTACCGGACTGGGCGCGGGAAGCCCTGCCGTCCCTGCCGGAGATCATGGCCGGATCCGACCAGATGGCATCGCGGATGGAACGCATGGCGCTGGACACCGTGGAGGCCGCGCTTCTGGTCAACCATGTGGGCCAGGAATTCGATGCGATCGTGATTTCCGGCTCCAAGCCGCAGAAGGGCAACGGCAACGGGAAAAACGGCAACGGCACCAAGAACGGCGCTGCGAAAAACGGAGCCGCAAAAAACGGAAACGGCCCCTCGGGGATCATTCAGATCGCCGAGCCCGCCGTGACGGCCCGGTGCGGCGGCGACCTGGAATCCGGCACCAAGGTGCGGGTCCGCCTGATCTCTTCCGACATCGCTGCCCGCGAGGTCCACTTCGAGCTGCTGGCCTAAAGGTTTTGCGCGCCGCCTGATCGGCCCAAAGCCGGGATTCAGGGTCCGTGCGGCTAGACTGAAGAAGTAGATATGGATGCCCGGTCGTTGATTTCCTTGATTTTGAATTCAACAAGCCCGCCCCTACGCGATCTTGAGATGCACCCGTTGGTCACCAGTGCCAGCATTTTGATAGCCCGCGATCGGCTTCCACTGGAATTGCTTGCGCGCTTCGAGCGTGCTCCGGAACGGCCACGTTGGCCGGCCCGTTGAGCAGGCAGCGCCAATGCCCAAATGAATAAGGAAACTCCCCTGTGAGTGAATTGCATACCCACCAGATCCTGACTGACGACTCCGGCATCGAGACGATCGAACCCGAAGAAACCATCATCTCGGACGAGAAGCCGCACGAGATCGAGGAGAAATCCTTCGCTGACTACAACGTCCGCGCCGACATCGTGGAGTCCCTCGCCGACGCCGGGATCACCCACCCCTTCCCCATCCAGGCCATGACCCTGCCGGTGGCGCTTTCGGGCCACGACATCATCGGGCAGGCCAAGACCGGCACCGGCAAGACCCTCGGCTTCGGCATTCCCGCGCTGCAGCGCGTGGTGGGTCCGGACGACGCCGGCTACGACAAGCTCGCCGTTCCGGGTGCACCTCAGGCCCTGGTCATCGTGCCCACCCGCGAGCTGGCCGTCCAGGTGGCCAATGATCTCCAGAACGCTTCCCGCAAGCGGAACGCCCGCATCACCACCATCTACGGCGGCCGTGCCTACGAGCCCCAGGTGGAGGCCCTGCAGAACGGCGTCGAGGTAGTCGTCGGTACTCCCGGCCGCCTCATCGACCTCTACAAGCAGAAGCACCTGGTCCTGAAGAACGTCAAGATGGTCATCCTTGACGAGGCCGACGAAATGCTGGACCTCGGCTTCCTGCCGGACGTGGAAACCCTCATCGCCGGTACCCCTGCAGTCCGCCAGACCCTGCTGTTCTCTGCCACCATGCCCGGCCCGGTCATCGCCATGGCCCGCCGCTACATGACGCAGCCCACCCACATCCGGGCCGCTGATCCGGACGACGAGGGCCTCACCAAGCGCGACATCCGCCAGCTCATCTACCGTGCCCACAGCATGGACAAGATCGAGGTTGTTGCCCGCATCCTGCAGGCACGCGGCCGCGGCCGGACCATCATCTTCACCAAAACCAAGCGCACCGCCGCGAAGGTTGCCGAGGAGCTCGTGGACCGTGGCTTCGCCGCCGCCGCCATCCACGGTGACCTGGGCCAGGGCGCCCGCGAGCAGGCGCTCCGTGCCTTCCGCAACAACAAGGTGGACGTCCTGGTGGCCACCGACGTCGCCGCCCGCGGCATTGACGTCGACGACGTCACGCACGTCATCAACTACCAGTGCGTTGAGGACGAAAAGATCTACCTGCACCGGGTGGGCCGCACCGGCCGCGCGGGCAACAAGGGCACAGCAGTGACCTTCGTTGACTGGGACGATATGCCGCGCTGGGGCCTGATCAACAAGGCCTTGGGGCTCAGCGTCCCGGAGCCCGTGGAAACGTACTCCTCCTCCCCGCACCTGTACGAAGAGCTGGACATCCCGGAAGGCACCAAGGGTCGCCTGCCCCGCAACAAGCGCGTGCTGGCCGGCGTCGACGCCGAGCTCCTCGAGGACCTGGGCGAGACCGGCAAAAAGAACACCCGTCCCAGCGGTGGCCGTGACAGCGGGCGCGACAGCAACCGCGACGCCGGCCGCTCCGGTGCTCGCGACAGCAGCAGCCGCCGCACCAGCGAGCCCGGCGGACGCTCCGGTGACCGCCGTCGTCGTACCTCTGATGCGGCGACCGCCGGCACCAGCCCCGCCCCCGAACCGGCTGCTGCGGCTCCGGCCGAAGGCGAAGTGGACCCCCGTGCCCGCCGCAGCCGGACCCGCACCCGCCGCCGCAACGGCGAAGTGGTGGCCGGTGCCGACAACGGCCCGCAGCAGCGCAGCACCGAGGCATAACAGCCTCGATGACTGACACCGTCTGGGCGCCGGACGGCAGCAACCTGGTGGTTCACGCGGACAACGCGGAGTTCCTCCCCTCGCTGCCGGACGGCGCCTTCACCTTGATATATGTCGACCCGCCGTTCAACACCGGCAGGGTCCAGAAGCGCCAGGAAACGCGGATGGTGCTGACCACCGATGGTGACGGCGACCGCGTGGGCTTCAAGGGGCGTTCCTACGACACCATCAAGGGCGCCCTGCACCGGTACGATGACGCCTTCAGTGACTACTGGTCGTTCCTGGAACCCCGGCTCGTGGAGGCCTGGCGGCTGCTGGCTGACGACGGCACGCTGTACCTCCACCTGGATTACCGGGAGGTCCATTACGCCAAGGTGATGCTTGACGCGATCTTCGGCCGGGAATGCTTCCTCAACGAGATCATCTGGGCCTACGACTACGGTGCCCGCGCCAAGTACCGCTGGCCCACCAAGCACGACAATATCCTCGTGTACGTCAAGAACCCGGCGAAATACCACTTCGACAACGCCGAGGTGGACCGCGAGCCGTACATGGCACCGGGCCTGGTGACACCGGCGAAGCGTGAGCTCGGGAAGCTCCCCACCGACGTCTGGTGGCACACCATCGTCTCCCCCACAGGCAAGGAAAAGACCGGCTACCCCACGCAGAAGCCCGAGGGCCTCATCCGCCGTGTGGTGACGGCGTCAAGCCGGCCCGGTGACTGGTGCCTGGACTTCTTCGCCGGTTCCGGGACCCTGGGCGCCGTGGCGGCCAAACTGGACCGGAAGTTCGTGTGTGTGGACCAGAACCAGCCGGCCATCGACGTGATGGCCAAGCGGCTGGGCGCCAAGGCAACCTTTACGTCGTTCCCGCCCGTCTAAGTACCGGCACAGCGGAAAATCCCGGCACCATCAGGCGCCGGGACTTTCCTCATGACCGTCAACGGCACTAGCAACGGTGCATCAGCTGGATGCCGTGGTCACGCTGCCGGTTGTCAAGAACAACGCCGTTGGAGTCGCAGTGGGCGTTGACCAGCAGCGCGTGACCGCCGTTCTGGAAGTTCCCCTTCTGGCCGAGGGGCGCCGTTGGGTCAAGCTCTTTGAGCGATCCCGGCGGAACAAATATCCAGGCGTTGTCTGCCACGCTGAAGGCCCAATTGCCCTTGACATAGAGCTGGAACCCCGGGAACGGCTCGTAGAAGGTGGCGCCGGTGAGATTATCCGGGCGGCTGACGTTGGTACAGTCCAGCGCATTGGCGGCTGTGGGAACAAACATAAATGCGGCGGCAAGGCCGGCCGCGGCGAGTGACTTTCTAAACATGATTTCTCTCCGTCTACCGTGATGGATGGTGCATGACGACGAGACCTTCGATAGCGCGGCATGCGCTTCTCCCCAGTAAGCGCTAGGGTACTCAGCGTTGACGATTAGTCAATACATTGTAATTAACTACTACGCCGCACGCACCACAGCGGTTCCCGTGCCGAGTTCCTCAATCCGTGCCAGCACATCCGCGGTGGTCAGGTTTTCTCCCAGCAGGTTCGGTTTGCCCGCTCCGTGGTAATCCGAAGAGCCGGTGATCAGCAGCCCGTGCTTGGATGCCAGGCCCCTGAGGAATTCCCGCCCCTCCTCGGGGTTGTCGCGGTGGTCGATCTCCAGGCCGGCCAGGCCGGCGTCGATCATGTCGCGGTAGGTGCGCTCCCCCACGATCCGGCCCCGGCCGGACGCCACGGGATGCGCGAAAACGGGAACACCACCAGCGGCACGGACCAGTTCGACGGCGGTGGCGGGGTCGGGTGCGTAGTGCTGGACAAAGTAGCGCGAATGGGACGTCAGGATGGACGTGAACGCCTCCGAGCGGTCTGCCACCACACCGGCCGCCACCAAGGCATCAGCGATGTGCGGCCGGCCCAGGGTAGCCCCGGGAGCCACGTGGTGGATGACGTCGTCCCACGTCAGCGGGTAGTCTTCGGCGAGCAGGGTCACCATGCGTTCGGCCCGCGTGAGGCGCGCGTCCTTGGCCTTGGTGATCTCTTCAAGCAGCCCAGGGTGGGCAGGATCGTGCAGGTAACTCAGCAGATGCACACTGATGCCTTGCGCGGTCCGGCAGGAGACCTCCATGCCGGGGACCAGGGCCACCCCGTTTTCCAGCGCCGCGAGGGATGCTTCGGCCCAGCCGTCCGTGGAGTCGTGATCGGTTAGTGCCACCACGTCCAGGCCCGCCCGGGCAGCCGAAGCCATCACGTCGGCGGGGGTTTCGGTGCCGTCCGAAACGTTCGAGTGGGCATGCAGATCAATCCTCACTTGCCCAGCCTAGTTGACCGCGTCCGCGCCGGTATTGGCCCCCGGCTCGGTGCTGGTGAGACGATGGTGCCGTGAACGATGCCGAAAACACCCCGACCTCTGTCTCCCAGCCCCTCGACGAGCGCGTCAACAACCGCTCTCAGCGGCCCAGTTCCGCTGCTTTCAAGGCCTTTATGGCCAGTAACTGGGCGCCGTCCGGGCAGCACCTGCCGGCGCTCGACGCCGTGGCCAACTACGCCGCGGCCCGGCGCAAGGCCATCTCAGAGAAGTTCAAAGGCGAACGCCTGGTCATCCCCGCCGGTCCGCTGAAGGTCCGCTCCAACGACTGCGACTACCGGTTCCGTCCGCATTCCGGCTTCGCGCATCTCACCGGACTGGGCCTGGATCATGAGCCGGACGCCGTGCTCATTCTGGAACCGGCCGGTGAAGGAAAGGGCGACGGCGGCAGTCACCACCGTGCCACGCTGTACTTCCGTCCGCTGGCCGGCCGGGATACAGAACAGTTCTACGCTGACTCCCGTTCCGGCGAGTTCTGGATCGGTGCACGGCCCACCCTGGCCGAGTTCGAAGCGCGACTGGGCCTGGCCACCGCCCACATCGATGGACTTGAATCGGCGATCACCAAGAACGTGGGTGCCCCGGAGATCGGCGGCATCTCCATCCGACTGGTGCGCAAGGTGGACGAGAACATCGACGCCCTTGTGGATACTGCCCGTTACAACACTGCCAAGGACCCGGACAACCTGGACCTGGCTGTCCTGGATGCACTGGATGAAAAGCTTTCCGAAGCGCTGTCTGAACTCCGCCTCCTGAAGGATGAGTGGGAAATCGAACAGATGATGACTGCAGTAGCTGCGACTGTCGAGGGCTTCGTGGAGGTAGTCAAGGCCCTGCCCCGCGCCCTGACCCATACCCGCGGCGAGCGCGTGGTGGAAGGCGCGTTCTTTGCCCGTGCCCGCGAGGTAGGCAACGAACTGGGCTACGACACTATCGCCGCCGCCGGCAACAACGCCACAGTCCTGCACTGGACGCGGAACACCGGCAGGATCAACGCCGGCGAACTGCTGCTGCTGGACGCCGGCGTTGAAGCGGACTCGCTCTACACCGCCGACGTCACCCGGACCCTGCCAGTCAACGGCACGTTCACCGCAGTCCAGCGCAAGGTCTACGAGGCAGTCCTGGATGCTGCCGACGCCGGATTCGCCGCTGCCCAGCCAGGTGCCAAGTTCCGGGACATCCACACCGCGGCCACCAATGTGTTGGCGGAACGTCTAGCCGAGTGGGGGCTGCTCCCGGTGAGTGTCGAGGAAGCCGTCAGCACGGAAGGCCAGCAGCACCGCCGCTGGATGCCGCACGGCACCAGTCACCACCTTGGCCTGGATGTCCACGACTGCGCCCAGGCAAAGCGCGAACTGTACCTCGACGGCATCCTGACGGAGGGCATGGTCTTCACCATCGAACCCGGCCTGTACTTCAAGAACGAGGACCTGGCCATCCCGGCAGAGTACCGCGGCATTGGCGTGCGGATCGAGGACGACATCCTCATGACGGCCGATGGTCCGGTGAACCTCAGCGCTGCACTGCCCCGCAAGGCCGACGACGTCCAGTCCTGGATGGCAGGCATCTACCAGGAGCTGGACGGTGGTTTGGCAAGCGGAGACTTCCGCTAGAGGTCTTTGCGTCCAGCGCATCTCGGCAGCGATTCACTGGACGACCCTACCCCCTTGGTGAAACTCTCATAACAGTTTTTGGCAATCGCTTGCCAAAAGTTGGCATTGATGAATACGCTAGCCGCAGAGAAAGAAAATCGTAGACTGAGTTTTAGTCTCGGGTCTCTGCCGCAATGTATGTCTTCAAAGGAGAAGTCTCATGGGTATGTCCAAACCGCGTCGCATCGGCACCATCGCCGCAGCGGCCATTTCCGTCCTGATGCTTGCCGCCTGCGGCGGCTCGGGCGGCACAGGCGGTACCACCTCCGGCGCTTCTGGCGGCAAGGTGGACGGCACCGGAAAAACACTTAACGTCCTGATGAGCGTCACTGCGCAGTACCCGCAGGAACAACAGGCGTGGTTCAAGGAAATGAGCGCCAAGTTCAAGGCGGAAACCGGAGCCGACATCCAGTGGGAAACGTTCGCCAGCGCCAATGACGAGATGACCCGGATTCAGACGTCAGTCGTGTCGGGCCAGGGCCCGGACGTTTACGGACTCGGCACGACGTTCACGCCCACGGCCTACTCCACCGGGGCGTTCGTGAAACTGGGCGACAACGAATGGAACCAGCTCGGCGGCAAAGACAAGTTTGTTCCCGCAGCCCTGGGCATCTCCGGGCCGGATGAGGGCAACCAGATCGGTATCCCGTTCGTCAGCCGGCCGTTCGTGATGGCCTACAACACCGAGCTGCTGGCAGCTGCCGGCATCGAAAAGCCTGCCACCACCTGGGATGAATTCACCGAGCACGCCAAGAAGCTCACCACGGGCGACCAGTACGGTGTTGCCGTGGCCTATAAGGACAACTTCGACCCCTGGAAGTACATCTGGGGCATGTCCATCCAGGCCGGCAACCCCATCATTGACGGCAGCAAGGTCCGTCTCGATGACCCCATCACCAAGAAGGCCTACGAGACCTACTTCGGTTGGGTGACCAAGGACAAGGTGGTTGATCCCTCCTCCGTTGGTTGGGCCAACCCACAGGCCCTGGCAGCCTTCGCAGCCGGCAAGGCAGCGTACTTCCCCATGACCTCGCCGCTGTCCATCCCCGCCCTGGATGCCTCGGCCGTCAAGGGCAAGTACAAGTACGCCCTGATGCCCACTGTTCCCCCGGGCGAGACCTCCAACCCGTCGGGCGGTAAGCCTGCCACCAGCATCCTCTCCGGTGACAACCTCGTGGTGGCTGACTACTCAAAGCAGAAGGACCTCGCCTTCGCGTTCGTCAAGATGATCACCGAGAAGGACGTCCAGCTCAACTACTTCAAGGTCTTCGGCCAGCTTCCCGCGAACCAGGCAGCCGCCACGGAACTTGCAACCAACGAAGTGATTGCTCCGGCCCTTGAGTCGGGTGCCAAATCCGTTGCGACGCCGTTCAGCGGCGCCTGGGGCGATGTCCAGCTGTCACTGACCAACGTGGTTGTCCAGTCCATTCCGGATCTTTCCTCCGGTGCAGTCAGCGAATCCAACCTGTCCCAGCGGCTCAAGGACGAACAGACCAAATCGCAGACCGCACTGGACCGGGCCAAGAAGTAAGACCGAGCCACCAACTGCGGAAGGTTACGGAAAATGGCTAGCAGCGTTACCGAGCCCCGGCCATCGGACAGCAGTCCGATGGCCGGGGAGGCCGCCGGACCCGGCGAAACCACACCCCCTGGGAACCGACGAAAGGGGCTCAGCGAGAGGAACCGGCCTCTTTGGCTCCTGATTCCCGGCGGGCTGCTGATGACGATTGTCATCCTCGTCCCGTTGGCCATGGGCATCTGGATGTCCCTGATCGATCTGGATCAGTACACCCTTCGCCAGTGGGTCAGTGCCGAATTCATTGGCATCCAGAACTACATTGAAGCGGCACTCAGCAGCGAGTTGCTCCGCTCCATCTGGCTCTCTGTATCCTTCGCGGTGATTTCCACGGTGGTGACTGTCCCGCTGGGCGTGGCCGCCGCCGTCGTCACCCAGAACGCCTACCGCGGCCGTGCCGTGGTGCGCTCCATCTTCCTGATTCCCTACGTCCTGCCGTCGTTTGTGGTGGCCAGCGTGTGGCGGACCATGCTCCAGCCGGATGGCATCGTGAATGTGACGCTGACCAACATGGGAATGGACGGCGGATTGTGGCTTAACGGCCCGAACGCGTACTGGACATTGGTGTGGGTGGAAATCTGGGCGGCCTGGCCGTTCATCTACCTGTTGGCACTGTCCGGCCTGCAGGCGGTGGACCACGAGGTCCACGAGGCGTCGGCCCTGGATGGGGCACTGTGGTGGAACAAGCTGCGGTACGTGATTTTCCCTTACCTGAAGGGACCGGTTTCGCTCGCCTTCCTGCTTGCAACGTTGAACCACATCAACAACTTCACCCTCCCCTATGTCCTGTTTGGGGCGCCTGCACCGTCGGATGTGAACGTGCTGCCGATCCTGGTTTACGTCACCAGTTTCCAGAGCTTCCGGTTTGGCCTTAGCGCCGCCATGGCGGTCGTTTCGCTGATCCTGATCGCGATTCCGCTCTTCATCTACCTGCGCGCAGTCCGGCTTGATGTGCACGAAGGAGGAAAGAAATGACCATCGACGCGGCAAACCCGATCGAGCAGCAGAAGAAGCAGCCCATCCGGCGTGACGCAGCCCTGGAGGTTACACGCCTCATGCCGAGGCCGCTGCTGGCCATCCTCACGGTCCTGCTCTGCGCCCTGGTCCTCATCCCCATCGTGTATATCTTCCTGGCCTCGCTGAACACGGATGTGGGAGTCGCCAGCGGCGAGTTCTGGCCAAGCAGCTTCTCGTTGGACAGCTACACCAAGATCTGGGATTCCGTGGGGCTGGCGAAAGCCATCGGCAACAGCCTGATCGTTTCCGGGGCCACGGCAGTCGTCTCGGCCATCATGGCCATCGGCACGGCCTATGTACTGGTCCGGTTTGAGTTCCGCGGGCGTCTGACGGTACTGCGCGGGCTGCTGGGTCTCCAGTCCGTCCCGGGCACCCTGATGCTCCTGCCGGTCTTTGTGCTCTTCTCCTCCGCGGGCACCTATTTGGGTGTGACCGTCATCGGCACGCTCTGGGGCCTGTTTATCGCCTACCTGACGTTCGCCTTGCCGTTCTCAACCTGGGTGATGGTCACCTACCTCCGCGGTCTGCCGCGGGAATTGGAGGAAGCGGCGCGCATCGACGGTGCCTCAAACGTCGGGATCCTGTTCCGGATCATCATTCCGCTCAGTTGGCCCGGAATCATCGTTTCCGCGATTTTCGCCTTCCTGCTGGGCTGGAATGACGTGCTGTTCGCGTCGGTGTTCACCCGCCCGGACACGCACACTGCCGCGGTTGCACTGCAGGTCTTCGCGTCGGCCGTCGAGGGTGGAGCAATTCCGGTGTATTCGCAGCTGATGGCGGCCTCGCTGGTCTGTGCCGTCCCTGTGGTGGTGCTGTACTTCATGTTCCAGAAGTACCTCGTTGGCGGCCTGACAGCCGGCAGCGTCAAGTAAGACAGCTTCGAACCACAAACAACTCCGCCCGGTACAGCAGCTGCTGTATCGGGCGGAGTTGTTTGTTGCAGGCCGTGTTCCTCAGACCTTGCGTAAATCTGGCCTCCGGCACCGCCGCCTAAGGCGTAGATTCGCCGGAGTCCTTGGAGGTGTCTGGCTGGGAGTGCGCCCGGGACCGATCTGCCGCGGGCTGCTCCGAGCCGGTCTGTCCTGTCTCAGGCTGTTCCGTGCCACGCTCGCCTGCGGTGGCCTGGTCTGAGACGCGCACGCCGTACTGCGGCCGGCCGTCAGGGAGGTCCGGGTAGCGGACGGCGGCAGCGGGAGCCTTCGCCGGCTGGGCCGCTGCCTCCGGCTGCGTGCCCTGGTCCGGGCCGGTGGCCTGGCCCACGCCTTGGGCTGTCCCTTGGCCCGAAGTTCCGGCACCCTGCTGTCCGTAGGGGTCATTCCAACTGGCAGGGCGTGCGGGTGCCGGACCAGGCTGATTGCCCGGCTGGCCCGGCTCGCCGCGGTGCTGACCCTGGTGGCCCGTCTGGCCGTACTCCTGGTTCGGGTAGCCCTGAGGATTGTATGGGCCGGCTGCTGCGTCCGAGCGGGTCATGGGCAGTTGCTGGAGCAGCCGGCGCGCATCATGGGCAGCTTCCACCGACACCACAACGTCGTAGCTGGTGGCCACCACCTGGCTGGTGGAGGTGAAATCCCGCTTTCCGCGCTGCATGGCATACGTGACGATGCCGAACAGCATAAAGAAGGCAGCCCCCATCAGCACAGACGCCAGGATGGAGAAGTAACCGGGCGATGGTGCGAAGAAGGAAAGCATGACGCCAACGAAGAGGCCGAACCACATACCGCTGAGCGCCCCGGAGAGAGCCACCCGAGGGTAGCTGAGGCGGCCGGTCACCCGCTCAACCATCTTGAGTTCGTTGCCCACGATGGAAACCATCTGGACCGGGAACTGCTGGTCGGCGAGGTAGTCCACCGCCTTCTGGGCATCCAAGTAAGAGGTGTACGAGCCTACGGTGTCACCGGTGGGCACCGTGCGGGCGTCGTCGGGCCCACTGGGGCCACCGGCCTTGGGAGCACCAAAAATGTTTGACATACATCCATTCTTGCCCATCAGCATGTATGCCGCCTGTAAATTCAGCTAAAAGAGAGCAGACTCGGTAGCCTGTAGACGTGAGTACAAATCTTTCGCGCGTCTTCGTGGCCCGCCTGCTGGGTCTTGACGTCTTCGACCCCTTGGGCGACCGTCTGGGCAGGTTGCGCGATGTGGTCGTGCTCTCGCGTGGCAGCCGCGGCGCCCCGCACGTGGTGGGCATCGTCGTCGAAGTTCCCGGTAAAAAGCGCGTCTTTGTGCCGATGACACGCATTACCTCCATCGACCAGACACAGATCATCTGCACGGGTCTGGTCAACCTCCGGCGCTTTGAGCAGCGCGGCGCGGAGACGCTGGTGGTCGCGGAAATGTTCGACCGCCGCGTCACGCTCCGTGACGGCAGCGGCGACGCCACCATCGAGGACATCGCCATGGACCAGCACCGGTCCCGCGACTGGTTCGTGAGCAAGCTGTTCGTCCGCCGGGGCCACTCCCTGTCCCCGCTCAGCCGGCTGCGCCGGAACGAGACCATGATCATCGACTGGGCCGACGCCCTCCAAGGTGCCCGCACCGAACCCCAGGCAGCCACCCAGTTCGTGGCCAACCACGAGGACCTCAAACCCGCTGACTTCGCCGAGGCGCTGCAGGAAATGAGCGACAAACGCCGCTTCGAAGTGGCCAGCGAACTCCAGGATGAACGCCTGGCCGACGTGCTGCAGGAAATGCCCGAAGACGACCAGGTGGAGATCCTCTCCGCCCTCGACGTCGAACGCGCGGCGGACGTCCTGGAGGAAATGGACCCCGACGACGCCGCCGACCTCCTCGCCGAGCTCCCTTCTGCACAGGCGGAGGAGCTTCTCCGCCTCATGGAACCCGAAGGCGCCGAGGACGTCAGGCGGCTCCTCGAATACGACGAGGACACGGCCGGTGGCCTGATGACGCCTGTTCCGGTGATCCTCCCCCCGGAGGCAACTGTCGCCGAGGCACTGGCCCACGTCCGCCGCGAGGAACTCTCCCCCGCCCTCGCCTCGTCCATCTTCATCACCCGGCCCCCATTGGAAACCCCCACGGGACGGTTCCTGGGCGTTGTGCACATCCAGCAACTGCTCCGCTATCCGCCGCCGGAACCCCTGGGCAACCTCGTGGACAAGAACCTTGAGCCGGTCTCCGACCAGGCCCACATCAGCGAGGTGGCGCGCACGCTCGCCACCTACAACCTGAACTGTCTTCCCGTGGTCAATGACGCGGGCCGGCTCGTAGGGGCGGTGACTGTTGATGACGTTTTGGATCATCTGTTGCCGGATGACTGGCGCGCCTATGATGGCGAAGCCCCGGTAAGAAAACTGGGAGGCCGCATTGGCTGACACCGGCGCCCCCAAGAATCCCAACAAGAAGGCGGCAGCCAAGGGCGGACTCGACACACCCCTGAGTGGCCGCCAGCGCATCCTGCCGAAGTTCTCACCCGACCCGGATGCATTCGGCCATGCGACGGAAGGCTTCGCCCGGTTTATGGGCACGCCGCAGTTCCTGGTCTACATGACGGTCTTCGTCGTCATCTGGCTGGTCTGGAACACGTGGGCACCGGCGGAGTGGCAGTTCGATTCGCGCCTCCTGGGCTACACCCTCCTGACACTGATGCTTTCGCTGCAGGCCTCCTACGCGGCCCCGCTGCTGCTGCTGGCCCAGAACCGGCAGGACGACCGCGACAGGGTCTCCCTCCAGCAGGATCGCCAACAGGCGGCACGCAACCTGGCCGACACCGAGTACCTCACCCGGGAGCTTGCGTCGCTGAGGATCGCGCTGCGCGAGGTTGCCACCCGCGACTACGTCCGGGCCGAACTGCGGACACTCCTCGAGGACATGCTGGAAGCGCAGGAGGAGCTGCGGACCCACGATCCCGCCGGATCCGGCAGCCACGAGTCCCCGCGTGAGAAGGTCAAGGAAAAGCTGAAGGAAAAGCGCGACAAACAGCGGAACCCCCGCACGCAGCAGATTCCCAAGGTCAAACCCAGCCATGTCGCCAAAGACACCGTCGCCAACGACACCGTCGCCAAGGACGCCGCCACCAAGGACACGGCCGCTACCGACCCCGCAATCCAGGACCCGGCCGTCCCCAAGCACATCCCCACCACCGAAAGCTGAGCCCCGCCCGCATGAGCGCCTCCCTGGAGCAGGCAGTCCACGCTGCGCTGGCCACCGTGATTGATCCTGAGCTCCGCCGTCCCATCACGGAACTGGGCATGGTGGAGTCCGTGGATGTCGCTGCGGACGGCCGGGTCAGGCTGGCTGTCCTGCTGACCATCGCGGGCTGCCCCCTGCGCGGGACCATTACCGCAGACTCCGAGAAGGCGCTGTCCGCAGTTCCGGGCGTGACCGCCGTCGAGGTTGAACTGAAAGTGATGAACCAGGCCCAGCGGGACGCCCTGAAGGAACAGCTCCGCGGCGCCTCCGGGCAGCGCGGGATTCCGTTCAACGAGCCGGCGTCCCTGACCAAGGTGTTCGCGGTGGCAAGCGGCAAGGGCGGTGTGGGCAAGTCATCGCTGACCGTCAACCTTGCCTGCGCCCTGGCCGCCCAAGGCCTCCGTGTGGGCATTGTGGACGCCGACGTCCATGGCTTCTCGGTTCCGGCCCTGATGGGCATCACGCAGGCGCCCACCCGGGTGGACGACATGATCCTGCCGCCGGTGGCCTACGGCGTAAAAGTGATTTCCATCGGTATGTTCGTCGCCGGAAACCAGCCGGTTGCCTGGCGGGGGCCGATGCTCCACCGGGCCCTGGAACAGTTCCTGACGGACGTCTACTTCGGCGACCTCGACGCCCTGTTCCTCGACCTGCCGCCCGGCACCGGTGACATCGCGATTTCGGTGGCCCAGTTGCTGCCGAAGGCCGAGATCCTGGTGGTCACTACACCCCAGGCCGCAGCTGCCGACGTCGCCGAGCGCGCCGGTGCCATCGCCACCCAGACGGGTCAGACGGTGGCCGGCGTCATCGAGAACATGTCATACCTGGAAATGCCCGACGGCGGGAGGATGGAGCTGTTTGGAAGCGGCGGTGGGGCGGTCCTCGCCGAACGGCTCACAACGACGGTGGGCACCGATGTGCCGCTCCTGGGTAAGATTCCGCTGGACATCCTGCTGCGGGAAGGCGGCGACGCCGGCACGCCCATCGTGCTTGGCCGGCCAGACACTCCGGCGGCCATTGCTTTGACCGACATCGCCGGAAAACTTGCTGCCAGGCCCAGGGGCCTGACGGGGATGAAACTGGGCCTGCAGCCGCGTTAACGCAACGCTGCCCACCAGAGGCAACGGGGGCCTAGGTGGCTTCGGAATCGAACGGCGCGGGTTCGCCCGGCGGCAATGACTGGACCACGCGTTCCGGACGGGAAGCGGCCGTCCCGGTTGCGCCAAGCGCCCCTGCACCGGCAACAGCAGCCACCGCGGCCGGAGCTCCGGCACTGACGGACTTGGTGTCGTCGTCCAGGAGGGCTTCCTTGATGATGCGCCGCGGATCGTACTGGCGGGGATCGTATTTCTTCCAGTCGACATCGTCGATGTCGATGCCGACTTCTTCCTTGATCTGCTCCCGGGCACCGGAGGCCATCCGGCGGACTTCCTTCACGAGATTCGCAAGTTTCTGGGTGTATTCGGGCAGGCGCTGGGGACCGATCACCAGGATGCCGATGATCAGCAGGAGGAAGAACTCCGGGCCGTTGATTCCAAACACTTTAGGAAGATTACCCTCTCCGGAGCCCCGCTGACGATTCCTGCCCGCCAGCGTCGCAAAGTGCCTGCATCACGGAGCCAGCATCTCCCCGAGTTTGTGGATTCCCCGCTCCAACCGGGCGGCGGGAGAGTCGTCCGCTGCGGTCACCGGGGAGTCGGCAGGCGCGGTGCTGACACCCGCGTTAATTCCTTCTACGGCGAGGACGCCGAGCCGCTGCAGCACTGGAACGGCGTCATCGGCCTGCTCCGCCGGGAGGTCGGACTCAACAGTGAAAGTTCCTGCAGTGGTCTCCACGGTGGCCGTCCAGGGCGCCAAGCCGCTGACCAGCAGCTTTCCCTCGTTCTCACCGGAGTTCTGCTCGGCGTCCTGACCCGACTGCTGCTGGGCGTCCACGGGATGCTGTTCCACGATGGTGGCATAGTGTTGCCCATCAGTCAGGTGCATTTCCACCGCCGGCCGCCCATTCAGCGTTATGGCATTGGCGCTCCGGACGTGGAAGCCGAGTGATGCCAGGTCCGGACAGACCCAGCCTTCAGAGCGTAGGGCCAACAACTGCGGAGCACTGATCTCCCTGCCGTCGGCCGGTAGCTGGGCCGTATGCTGCACCAGGCTCCCGTTGATGGCAAATTGGGCGACGGGCAGGCTGTCCCCCGCCAGCGCAAACGCGCTGACGGCAAGAATTCCAGCGGCTGCTGCTGTCCCGCCGGCGGCAAGTGCCACGGCTCGCGCGGCCCGGTACGGGCTCGGGGCTGGCTCGGCCGCGGCCGCGAGCAGCTGCGTCCTGACCAGCAGCCGGGCCGTCAGGTCCTCGCTGGCAGGCGGCACGGCCGCGTCACGGAGCCGCTCGATGTACTGGCGTTCACGCTTTAGCGCCGCTGCACATTCTGCGCAGGTCTGCACGTGGTCGGCGCCGCGGTGATGCCGGCGGCCGAAGGGGTTCTGGGGCGTCATGGTGCCGATCAGAGGATGCTGGCGATGCGCGGCAGCGAAAGCTTCGGCGTGCGTCCTTGCTGTGGCCTGGGATCGCGGTGGGCCAGCTTTTCGCGCAGCATGGTCCGGCCCCGGTGGATACGGGAACGGACGGTACCCAGTTTGACGCCGAGTGCAGCGGCCACTTCGTCGTAGGACAGGCCTTCCAGGTCGCAAAGCACGACGGCGGCGCGGAAGTCCGGGGGCAGCTCCTCCAAGGCAGCCTGCACATCGAGGTCCAGGTTGTTGTGTTCGAAGCTCTGTTCCGGTCCGGGTTCACGCCCGGGGATCCGGGACTCGGCGTCTTCGGCCAGCGCGTCAAACCGGATGCGGGTTTTCCGGCGCGCCTGGTCCAGGAACAGGTTGGTGGTGATGCGGTGCAGCCAGCCATCCAGTGTCCCTGGCTTGAAATTCTCCAGTGACCGGAAGACGCGGACGAACACCTCCTGGGTGAGGTCCTCGGCGTCGAACTTGTTCCCCGTCAGGCGGTACGCCAGCCGGTAGACCTTGGCGGAGTGGTTGGCCACCACTTCCTCCCAAGTGGGCCTGACCCATACAGCGGCGGAATCTTGCGTCGCAGGGACAGGCGCCATACCTGATGCTGACATCGTCCACTCCCATCGTGGATTGCTATCGCCCGGATACTGTTGACATCTCTTGTTCGGCGCCGATCACCTCACGGATGACCGGATATCCATCATTTCAAAGTTGGCTGGGAATTTCCTGACCGGGGCGGTTCTTCAGCCAGAGGCACAACGATTCCCTTCCGCGGCTGGCACCCCCTCACACAGTAGGCTGTACTAAACACTCCCCTGCCGCCCAGAAAGCGAATCACATGAGCGCCGACAAATCCACGAGCTGGTCCTATGCAGAAGATCTGCCCGCAGAGGATGAGGTTATGCTTCGTGCCAGGGAGCGCTCTTTCGAACTGGGCGTGACGCCCATCGGCGCAGGTGTTGGTGCGGTCCTGACGGTGCTGGCTGCGGGCTCGAAGGCCCAGACCGCCGTCGAAATCGGCACAGGCGCGGGTGTCTCGGGGGTATGCATCCTGCGGGGGCTCGGACCGCAGGCAGTGCTGACCACCATCGACGTGGACGTCGAACATCTGAAGGCGGCACGTGAAGCTTTTTCGGAGGCCGGCAGCCCGGCCAACCGCACCCGTACCATTTCCGGCCGCGCCGGTGATGTCCTCCCGCGCCTGACCGACTCCGCTTATGACCTGGTGTTTGTTGATGCCGACAAGCCCGGCCTGCCCGGCTACGTGGAACAGGCCGTCCGGCTCCTGAAGGCCGGCGGGCTGCTCATCATTAATGACGCACTGGACAAGGACCGCGTGGCCAACCCGGCTGTCCGGGAGTCCAACACTGTGGTGCTCCGCCAGGTGGGCAAGGCAATCCGCGACGACGACCGCCTGGCGTCCGCGATGCTTCCCACTGGCGACGGCCTGCTGGTCGCGGTTAAGAAGTAGATCCACAGCAAATAAGCCAAGGTCCGCAGCCGGTTGGCTGCGGACCTTGGCCCTGCGGGATTATTCGGCAACGCCGAACAGGATTATTCAGTCACGCCGACGAGGCATTCCTTAAGGTTGGCCGCCTCCGCAGCGTTCAGTTCCACCACAAGCCGTCCGCCGCCTTCGAGCGGTACGCGCATGATCAGGCTACGGCCCTCTTTGGTGACTTCCATAGGGCCGTCGCCGGTGCGTGGTTTCATAGCCGCCATGAGGAATTTCCCCTCCATTTAGTCCCAGGACATATCAGCCCGGATGGGCTGTGTCCGCATGGTCAAATCAAGCCGCTATGGCGGCCCGTACTGATGCCGCCATGGCTGAACATTTCTGAATGCTTTTTGTCCCTGCTTACTTACTATTATCCCGTAATGACCCGCACGTAGCTAATCGATGGACATTTACGGCCGCGTCGGATTCCCCAATCCGCCGGCCAGGCGCCGCCCACGATCACGGCGGATAATCGCCGCCGCCCGGAAGCTGCGCCCATGCCCACAGCCAGACGATCCACACGATCTGGAGCAGGACAAACATTGTCAGGGCCGTGCCGCGGTATGCCTTCGACCGGGACAAGAGCGCGGCAGCCAGGGCCAACGGGAACAGCGGGAGCAGCATCCGGAAAGTACTGGTCTGGGGGTGGAGGAACACCAGGAGGTAACCCATGTAGCAGGCGCACCACAAGCGCAGTTCCACACCAAGCCGGACCACCGGCGGGGAGAACAGCAGGAGCGCAAAGAGGCCCGCAAAGACGAATGGCGCCACGATCCCCAGGACGGGGCCAAAGAGGTCGACGCCGGCGTCGAACCAGGGCTTGAAGGGCACCAGGTCATGGCCGCGCCACACTGTTTCGGTTTTGGTATACGCCTCAATATCTCCGGTGGCGGCCCAGGCCGCTGCCGGCCACAGCAGTGCCGAGGCACCGCACACCACGGTTAGGCCCGCCAGGGACGCCAGCTCCCCGAGGCTGTGGGTGCCCAGCCGCTCCTCGCGCCCCCGTTCGACCAGTCGCCAGAGGAAGAGAAGCCCCACCATGGCGGCAAAGGGAACGCCCACGGGTCGGGAGAGGCACAGCAGCAGGACCACCGGCATGGCAACGAAATAATGACGCCTGATGACGAGCAGCAGGGCGGTGGCCAGCAGGAAAACGGTAAGGGGCTCCGCGTACGGGACCTGGAGAATGGCGGACACCGGAAAGGTCGCGAAGAATGCCACGCCCCAAAGCGCCGCTGTGTGCGAAGCCTTGTGCCTGAACAGGCAGTACAAAACCAGCGCCGCACCCAACCCCGCCAGCATGGCGACGACCGTCAGCGCCACGGCAGGGCTGATTCCGGTCAGGCTTGCGAGCGCACGGCCCAGGGCCGGGAAGAGCGGATAGAAGGCCCACGCATTTTCCTGCACGTTGCCGGCGGCATCCGTTGGAAGCGGTGAGGGATAACCGTCGGTGATGATCCGGCCGTACCATCGCGCATCCCAGATATTGATGAAGTTCCAGTAGTCAGGGCCGGCCGGAAACCACGGGTTGGGTCCTTGGTGCAGCGCTGCTGCCATAAAGATGCAGGCGCTGACCAGCCGGGCAGTGGCGTAGAGGGCGGCAACCTGCAGCCACCAGGGCCAGCGTTGGACTGCCCACATGGCGCGGGCGCCGAATGCGGTGATCAACGCCGTCGGGCCCGTCCGGTCCCCCGTGTCAGTGCTCAAGCGCCGGCCTCCGGGTGCGCCGCCCGTTCCGATTCCAGCAGCCGTGCCCGGAGCCTGCCCATTTCTTCGTCTTTGGCCGCGATCTGGTCCCGCAGTTCGTCGAGGACCTGGTCCACCTGGTCCATCCGGTACCCACGCAGGCCGAGGGAGAAGCGGACCCGGTCGACGTCGGCAGGTGCAGCGTCCGCGGGCAGCAGCACCGGCGGAAGGTTGGCGGGCGGCTGCCCGAACCCCTGGTAGAGAATCGGATTCTCCGGGACCTCGGAGCCTGTGGCCGGTTCACTGCCCCGGCGGAGGCTGCGCAGAATGCCGCGGCGGCCACCGGCGCCTGCCCACAGGGTGGCGGCGATCAGCACGATGGCGAGGTAGACCAGGAAAAAACTCACAGCACCCATCGTGCCAGATATGGGCTGGCCGCCTATTCGGGCCGTTGCTCGCCGTTGGTGGAAACCGGGGGCGTCCAGTGCAGCACCAGTTGCACCGCTTCGGCGGGATCGTCCACCACCTGGATGAGGTCCAGGTCCTTTGCGGAGACCATTCCCTCGGCCACGAGGGTGCCCTTGATCCATTCGATCATCGGCCCCCAGAAGTCGACGCCGAGGAGCACGATCGGGAAGGAGGTCACTTTCTGGGTCTGGACCAGGACCATGGCTTCAAAGAGTTCATCCAGCGTTCCCAACCCGCCGGGAAGAACGATGAAGCCCTGGGCATACTTGACGAACATGGTCTTCCGGGCGAAGAAGTAGCGGAAGTTAATGCCGAGGTCCACCCACTGGTTCAGGCCCTGCTCGAAGGGCAATTCAATGCCCAGGCCGACGGAGACGCCGTTGCCTTCCACGGTGCCGCGGTTGGCGGCCTCCATGGAGCCCGGACCGCCGCCGGTAATGACGGCCACGCCCGCGGCTGCCAGCTTCCGGCCTACTTCCATGCCCATTTCGTAGTACGGGCTGCCGGGCTTGGTGCGCGCCGAGCCGAAGACACTGACGGCGGGCCCCAGATCGGCAAGCGCGCCGAACCCCTCGACGAACTCGCTCTGGATCCGGAGGACACGCCAGGGGTCTGAATGGACGAACTGTCCTGCGCCTTTGGTATCAAGCAAATGCTGGTCGGACATTTCCACAGCCGCCTGCTTGCGACGGAGTTCAAGGGGCCCCTTACGGCGCGGCTGGGAAGTTTTGGCCGGATCTGCGTTGATGCTCATCCCACAAGGCTAATGCCAAGGCCAGCCTGCCTGTGGCAGGTATCTCTTGAATCACGATCCGCGCGAACTTGGCGTGATTCACCTCATAACCAGCCAATGTTCGCTAGATTCTTCTTTATGACTACTCATGTGCCCGGCGATGCGCTCGTCTCCCTGAATGGTGTGAATAAGCATTACGGTCAGTTGCACGTTTTGAAGGACATCAATCTCCACGTCCGTAAGGGCGAAGTGGTGGTGGTCATTGGCCCGTCAGGCTCAGGAAAGTCCACGTTGTGCCGTGCCATCAACCGTCTGGAAACCATCGAAGGCGGCACCATCAGCATTGATGGAAAGGTGTTGCCGGAGGAGGGGAAGGAGCTGGCCCAGCTCCGCGCCGACGTCGGGATGGTTTTTCAGTCCTTCAACCTCTTCGCGCACAAGACCATCCTTGAGAACGTGACGCTTGGTCCCATCAAAGTCAAAGGCGTTGCCAAGGCCCAGGCCGACAAGGAAGCCATGGCATTGCTGGAGCGCGTGGGCGTGGGGCACCAGGCCCCCAAACTCCCGGCGCAGCTCTCCGGCGGCCAGCAGCAACGCGTGGCCATCGCCCGCGCCCTGGCGATGAAACCAAAGGTCATGCTCTTTGATGAGCCCACCTCTGCGCTGGACCCCGAGATGATCAACGAGGTCCTTGACGTCATGATCCAGCTGGCCAAGGAAGGCATGACCATGGTTGTGGTCACGCACGAAATGGGCTTCGCCCGGAAAGCCGCCGACCGTGTGGTTTTCATGGCGGATGGCCAGATCGTAGAGGATACCAAGCCGGAAGAATTCTTCACCAACCCGAAGAGTGAGCGCGCGAAGGACTTCCTGTCCAAGCTACTCACTCACTGAGTTTCCATCAACGAACACACCCTCCAGTTCGCACCAGGCCGTGACCCACGGCCGACCAATGAAAGGAATGTCATGAAGGCATTTATGACCCGCCGGAAGTCGTTCTTCGTGGCGGCTACTGCTGCCCTGGCGTTGTCCCTGAGCGCATGCGGCGGCACCACCCCCGGCACCACCAGCGATCCCACTGTTGCCGACAAGCCGACGTTTGCCGCCGGCACCACCATGGCCAAGCTGTCCGCCGCTGGCACCATCAAGATCGGCACAAAGTACGACCAGCCGCTCTTCGGACAGGTGGGTCTGGACGGCAAGCCGGTGGGCTTCGACGTCGAGATGGGCAAGCTGATCGCTGCCAAGCTGGGCATCGCTGCGGACAAGATCGAATGGTCAGAGACTGTCTCTGCCAACCGCGAACCGTTCATCGAACAGGGCAGGGTAGACCTGGTCATCGCCACGTACACCATCAACGACAAGCGCAAGCAGGTTGTGGACTTTGCCGGCCCGTACTACGAGGCAGGCCAGGCGCTGATGGTCCTCAAGGACAACGACACCATCAAGAAGCCCGAAGACGTCAAGGGCAAGAAGGTTTGCTCCGTGACCGGCTCCACCCCTGCTGCCACGATCGTTGAGAAGTACCAAGCCGAACTGTCGCCTGCCGGGACCTACTCGGCCTGCCTTGAGCCGCTGCGCAACAAGCAGGTTGAAGCCATCACCACGGACAACGTGATCCTGGCCGGCTTTGTGGACAAGGAGCCTGAGGTCTTCAAGCTGGCCTCGGATGAAACCTTCACCAAGGAGCCGTACGGCATTGGCCTGAAGAAGGGCGACACCGAGTTCCGCAACTGGATCAACGACCAGCTCGAGGCGTTTGGCAAGGACGGGTCCTACAAGAAGGCCTGGGAAGCAACTGCAGGTTCGGTCATCAAGACCGCCCCTGAGCTTCCTGCCATCGTCCGCTACTAGGTAGCAACGGCGGCTTCCGTGGAATTCGTTACACGCGTTCCCCGGAAGCCGCCACCCTGCTTTTGACCCCTATGCCTAGAGCCGAAGGATCCTATGGAAGTCATCATTGAAAACCTCCCTCTTTATTGGGAAGGCCTTCTCCGCACTCTTTTCCTGTCCGTCGTCTCCGGGATCATCGCCCTCATCCTCGGAACACTCCTGGCAGCCGCCCGCGTTTCCCCTGTTGCAGCCCTGCGGGGTTTCAGCACCGTCTACGTGGAAATCCTCCGGAACACACCCCTGACCATCGCCTTCTTTTTTGCTGTGGTTGTCCTGCCCCGCCTCGGCGTGACATTCCAGCAGTTCGAGGTCGCAGCGATCATCGCGCTTAGCGCCTACACAGCGGCCTTCATTGCTGAAGCAGTCCGTTCAGGCGTTAACAGCGTCCCGCTCGGCCAGGCTGAGGCTGCGCGCAGCATCGGCATGAATTTCGGCCAGGTCCTGAACCTCATTATCCTGCCGCAGGCGCTGCGGACTGTGATCCCGCCGCTGATCAACATCCTGATTGCCCTCGTCAAGAACTCCTCCGTCGCCGGCGCGTTCTTTGTCCTGGAACTGTTCGGCTACGGACGCCAAATGGCCAACGCCAACGGTGACCAGGTCATGGCAGTTCTGCTGGGCGTGGCGTTCTTCTATCTGCTCCTCACCATTCCGCTGGGCGTCCTTGCCAGCACGGTGGAACGAAAGGTGGCGATTGCCCGATGACTTCAGTCCTCTACGACGTTCCCGGCCCCAAAGCGCGCCGGGTCTCGCTGATCGGTTCCGTGGTTGGAACCGTGCTGATCCTGGGCCTCCTGGCATGGATCGTGATGACCCTCGCCCAGCAGGGCATTTTTGAAGGTCGCCGCTGGGCGATCTTCACCCGGGGCGACGTCTGGACGCTGCTAGCCAACGGCCTCGGCGCCACGCTCAGCGCCGCCGCCCTCGCCGCGGTCATCGCGTTCCCCCTCGGCCTGATGTTCTGCCTCCTGCGTATCTCGCTGGTGGCCTGGATCCGGATTCCGGCCCGCGTGGTCCTGGAATTCCTGCGCGGCATGCCGGTTGTCCTGATGATGCTCTTCGTTCTGCTGGTATTCGGGACGAGTTCCTTCGTCGCAGTGGTGGCCGGGCTCGTCCTCTACAACACCGCTATCTTCGCGGAGATCATCCGGGCCGGCATCCAATCACTGCCGAAGGGACAGCGGGAGGCGGGCCTGACCATCGGCCTGACCAGTTTCCAGTCCCGGATGCTCATCGAGCTGCCGCAGGCAGTTCGCCGCATGATGCCGTCGCTGGTTGCCCAACTCGTGGTGCTCCTGAAGGACACGTCCCTGGGCTACATCGTGGCGTACGGCGAACTTCTGCGCGCAGTACAGGTCATGGCGGACTTCCTGGGTAACGCGTTCCTGTTCCCCATTTTCTTTGTGGCTGCCGCCATCTACATTGTGATCAACATCTGCGTGTCCCGGCTCGCAATCTGGATCGAGCGCCGGGGTTCCAAGAAGACGGCAGGCGGTGTTGCGCCGGCGCCAACCGCCGTCGTCGCACCGGAGCTTCCGGACGTAACGGGACGCAAATAGCAACACCCAAAACACATGCAGAAGGGTCCGCAGCCTGCAGGCTGCGGACCCTTCTGCATTGCGGACTAGGCCGAAAGCCAACTTTGCAAAGCACGCAGGCATTCACGGATGGCGTCGGCGTCCACGTGCTCGTCGTCTTTGTGTGCCAGCAGCGGATCGCCGGGGCCGAAGTTCACTGCCGGGATCCCCAGTTCGCTGAAGCGGGCGACGTCGGTCCAGCCGTATTTCGGTTTCGGCTCGGCACCCACGGCGGCTACGAAGGACGCCGCGGCAGGGTGGTTCAGTCCCGGGCGCGCACCGGCGGCAGCGTCCGTGCGGACCACAGCGAAGCCCTCCAACAGTTCGCGCACATGCGCCTCCGCCTGGTCCGGAGTCTTGTCCGGGGCGAAGCGGTAGTTGATCTCCACCACGCACCGGTCCGGAATCACGTTGCCTGCCGTGCCGCCGTTGATCTTCACCGCGTTGAGGCTCTCGCGGTAGTCCAGGCCGTCCACGTTGATGGTCTGCGGTTCGTATGCCGCCAGCCGGGCAAGGATGGGCGCCGCCGCATGGATCGCGTTGCTGCCCATCCACGCACGCGCAGAGTGTGCTGCCTCACCCACCGTGGTGGCCTCAAAACGGCTGGTGCCGTTGCAGCCACCCTCGACGGTGCCGTGGGTCGGCTCCAGGAGGATGGCGAAATCGCCGCCCAGGAGGCTGCCGTGGTTGCGGACCAGGCGACCCAGACCACTCTTGACCGCTTCCACTTCCTCGTGGTCGTAGAACACGAAGGTGACGTCCCGCTGTGGCGCCGCGCCGCCGTCGAACATTGTGGCCGCCAGCGCGAGCTGCACGGCGACACCGCCTTTCATGTCCGTGGCCCCCCGTCCGTAGAGCACGCTCTCCCCCGGGATGCCTGAATCCCAGCTGGACGGGACGGTACCGCGCGCGCCTTCATTAGCCGGCAGCGGCACTGTGTCCAGGTGTCCGGCGAGGATGACGCGTTCCGCCCTGCCGAGTTCCGTGCGCGCGATGATGGCGTCACCGTCGCGGACCACGTGGAGTTCCGGGATGGCCCGCAGCGCCACTTCGACAGCGTCCGCCAGTTCCGTCTCATTCCCGGAGACACTGTTGATGTCCATCAGGGCGGCAGTCAGCACGGAGACGTCCTGGCGGAGGTCCAAAGGCACGGTGATCGATTCAGGGGCAGTTTCGGCAGTCACGTTGCCAGTCTAGTTCGAACCCGGTGCCCGCCTCTCGGTACACTGGGGCCATGACTGAGACCGCTACCTCCGCCGCGCCCAAAGACCAGAACGCAACTTCCGAAGCCCGCTCCGCCTACGGCTTCGGGTTGGCAACCATCGCCAGTGCCACGGGCGAGGAAAGTGCCGAAGCCACCGTCCTGGACGTCTGGTTCCCGGCGCCCGCCCTGGGCATCGCGGCCGATAACTTGCGTGCCGTGGAGAATGCGGACGAAACCCTGGTCCAGCTCGCCGAGAGCGGCACGGACGCTGACCGCGGGACCGAGCAGAAAGTCGTCTTCGTCCAGATCAACCTTGACGAAGCTCCGGCTGACACCGCAGACGCGTACCTCCGGCTGCACCTGCTCTCCCACCGGCTGGTCCGGCCCAACACGATCAACCTGGACGGCATCTTCGGCAAGCTGCCCAACGTGGTGTGGACCAACTTCGGCCCCGCCGCGGTGGAAGGCTTCGAACTGACCCGCGCCAAACTTCGCCGCCGTGGTGCCGTCACCGTCTACGGCGTGGACAAGTTCCCGCGCATGGTGGACTACGTGGTGCCCGCCGGCGTCCGGATCGCCGACGCCGACCGTGTCCGCCTCGGCGCCCACCTCGCCGAAGGCACCACCGTGATGCACGAAGGCTTTGTGAACTTCAACGCCGGCACCCTGGGCGCCTCCATGGTGGAAGGCCGCATCTCCGCCGGCGTCGTCGCCGGCGACGGCAGCGACGTGGGAGGCGGCGCGTCGATCATGGGCACCCTCTCCGGGGGCGGCAAAGAAAAGATCGTCATCGGTGAGCGCGTCCTGCTGGGCGCCAACTCCGGCGTCGGCATCAGCGTCGGCGATGACTCCGTGGTGGAGGCAGGCCTCTACGTCACCGCTGGAACCCGTGTGCTCGTTCCCGGGCCCAAGGACGAGAATGGCGAGGACACCGCCAAGATCGTGAAGGCAGCCGAGCTGTCCGGCGTCCCCAACCTCCTGTTCCGGCGCAACTCCACCACCGGCGCCGTCGAGGCGCTGCCGCGCAAGGGCCAGACAGTGGAACTCAACGACGCCCTCCACGCCAACTGACCCGTCGGTGGCACGTGGACGCAGTTTCGTTCGCCCCACCGTGCTGCTGCTTACCCTGGCGCTGGCGGGCGCCGGCATCTACACAGCGGTCTCCTTCCTGCAGCGCTCCGAAACCCTGGTCTCGGAGCGCTGCACGGCCGACGTCGGGACCCAGAGCGCAGAGCTTGCAACGGACCAGGCGGTTAATGCCTCACTGATTACAGCGGTGGCGGTGCAGCGCGGGCTGCCTCCCCGGGCAGCCAGCATCGCCCTTGCCACCGCCATGCAGGAATCCAAGCTGCGCAACATCGCCCATGGCGACCAGGCCGGCCCTGACTCCCGCGGACTCTTCCAGCAACGTCCCTCGCAGGGGTGGGGAACCGAGGCCCAGGTGATGGACCCGTACTACGCGGCCAATGCTTTCTACGATGCCCTGGTCAAGGTTCCCGGCTACGAGTCCCTGGAAATCACCGACGCCGCCCAGCGTGTCCAGCGCTCGGCATACCCCCTCGCGTACGCCCAACACGAAGATATGGGCCGGTCCTTTGCGTCCGGCCTGACCGGCCAAGCACCCGCCTCCGTGCTGTGCACTTTGCGCGCCCCGCAGGAACCGGGCATCCCCGCCGCCGTCGAGTCCGAGCTAGCCCTGGCGTACGGGCCGCTCGCCATCACCACGGAGAATGATTCGCTCGTGGTGGCAGCTGACGGCACCCAGGCCTGGTCCGTGGCGCAGTGGGCAGTTGCCAACGCCAAGGGCCTGGCGGTGACGCGCGTGGATGTTGCAGGCCGGAGCTGGGACCGTGAGGATCAGGGCGGCTGGCACGAATCCGACGCGCCCGCCGGACAGGTCCGCATTACAGTGGCACCGGCCGGCACCGGCAGCTGACTTCCTTAGTGCTGATGCGCGGATGCTGATGCCCCGGATGCTGACCGCGCCGCCTCAGACCAGGATGTCCACCACGGGCTGGACGTAGCTGCGGAAGAGCTCCGGCGCGGACATGAGGTTGTGGCTCATGATGATCTTGTCCGGCTCCAGGTACCACGCCCGCTGTTCGTTCAGCGGCAGTTCGATGATGGTCAGGGTGAAGTCCCGTGACCCCCGGCCCACCTCCAGCAGGCGGTCATCCACCATGTCTCCCAACAGCTGGTCCGAACCGCTGGCCACCCGTTCGGCTTCCAGCCGGACGTACTCACTGCGGCGCTCCCGTGCCCAGGTCAGGGCTGACCCGAAATGCGCCTGCAGGACACGCTGGAGGGCCGGGGAATTCCCGAATTCCCCAAAATCCGGCGGGGACAGCTCCGGTGACGTCTGGGGGTGCGCCTTCAGCAACTGCTCCCACCAGGCTTCCCATTCGGTCTTGAGTGCGCTCAGCCCGCCGACGTCGGAGGTGAGATGCGAGTGGTCGGCATGGTGGATCTTCGGCGCGGCATGGGACAACGCAGGGTGGCCGGCGCCGTCGAGTCCTGCCGCATCACGGACAAAGAGCGCGATCATCAGAGGCCCGGACGTATCCGTAGTGATCTGCCAGCCGGAACCACCTGTGTGATGCATCCCTACTCCTCCTGTGGCCTGCCTGTACCGGCCTGACCAGCCGGTTCCGCTCCCCCGGCTCCCAGTCTATTCCCGATGCCACCGGACGGTAATGTCAGGCGGCCAGGCTCTTCAGGTGCCGGTCCAGGACGTCATGGCACATCTGTGCCGTCATCCAGGCGGGCTGAAGGAGGGCGTGCATGCACAGCCCGTCCAGCGTAGCCAGCAGCCTCTCCGCCTCGACCGCCAGCGACTGCTGCCCGTCGCCGTCGTCCGGTACCAGGGCGGTGATGACCTGCCCGACGACGGCAGCCACCTCCCGGTGGCTCCGATCAGCCTCGGCCGCGAGGAAGGGACGGATCCTGGCTGCGTTCTTGAAGGCCATCCACACGCAGGCGTCCACGGCCCGTTCCTCGTCGAGCGGCAGAAATTCACCCAGCAGGGTTAAAACCGCCTCACGATGCGGGCCGGTCGCGGGTTCGCTGGCGGCCATCGCCGGCAATGCCGCGGTGAGCCGGCCCGTGATCCGGTCCACAACGGCGGCAAAGGAATGGCTGAGCAGTTCCTCACTGCCGGCGAAGTAGTGCCGGACGGAGCCAACGGCAAGGCCTGCTTCGTCCGCCACCTCCCGCAGTGACGCCCGCTCAAGACCGTCGACGGCGATGATCCTGAAGACCGCTTCAACGATTTCTGCGCGCCGGGCTTCGGCATCTACAATTTTGGGCACCCCTATTATTTAGCACACCTGTGCTTAAATCAACACATCCGCGGAATTGGGATAGCGTGGGGGCATGAAAATTCTGGTCACAGGCGGCACCGGGTACATCGGGTCGCACACAGTCTTGTCCCTGCAGGAAGCCGGCCATGATGTGGTGGTGATCGATAACCTGGTGAACTCCAGCGAGGAGTCACTGCGCCGGGTGGCCGAACTCAGCGGCAAGACCGCGGAATTCCACAACGTGGACCTGGTGGACGAAGCCGCAGTGGAAGGCGTCTTTGCCGCCCACACGATCGACGCCGTGATCCACTTTGCCGGGCTCAAGGCAGTGGGTGAGTCGGTCCGCGAACCGCTCAAGTACTACTACAACAACCTCGTTGGCACGCTGAACCTGATCCGGGTCATGGACCGCCACGATGTCCGCTCCATCGTCTTCAGCTCCTCCGCCACGGTGTACGGCGAGCACAATCCCATCCCCTATGTGGAAAAGATGGAGATCGGCGCCAACAACCCGTACGGCCGCACCAAGGAACAGATCGAGGACATCCTCGCCGACCTGGGCGCCGCTGACAGCCGCTGGCACATTGCCCTGCTGCGCTACTTCAACCCGGTGGGCGCACACCCGTCCGGCCGCATCGGCGAGGACCCGCAGGGGATCCCCAACAACCTGGTGCCCTTCATCGCCCAGGTGGCCGTGGGACGCCGCGACAAGCTGATGGTGTTCGGCGGGGACTACGACACCCCTGACGGCACCTGCCTGCGGGACTACATCCACGTCGTCGATCTCGCCGAAGGCCACGTGGCAGCCCTCAACCACGTCGCGGACCGCTCAGGCGTCTACCGCTGGAACCTTGGCTCCGGCAAGGGCTCCTCCGTGCTGGAGGTCCTGCGGTCCTTCGAGAAGGCCGTGGGCCAGCCCATCCCCTACGAGATCACCGGACGCCGCGCGGGCGACCTCCCGGCCTTCTGGGCCGACGCCACCTCCGCCCTGGCCGACCTGAGCTGGTCCACCACCAAGACCGTGGACCAGATGTGCGAGGACCACTGGCGCTGGCAGAAGAACAACCCCCTGGGTTACTCCGTCTAAACAGCAACGTGGGCCCACGCCCGCAGGGTTCCCTGGCCGAGCTTGCGAGGATAGGGTGCGGGCGGGGAGGGTCAATTAACGCCCCTTCGGGACCCCTTTTTGGGCGTTAAGTGACCCCGCGTTGCTTTGCTGGTGATGAACGACGGCGGCCGGCCACCTTCGTGGAGAAGGTGACCGGCCGCCGTCGTAATTCAGTTAAGTCCGGACTAGCGGACCGGGTAGTCGCGCTCGGGCTCGCCGATGTACAGCTGGCGCGGGCGGCCGATCTTGGTGTTCGGGTCGCTGATCATTTCACGCCACTGGGCGATCCAGCCCGGCAGGCGGCCGATCGCGAACAGCACGGTGAACATCTTCTCCGGAAAGCCCATTGCCTTGTAAATCAGGCCGGTGTAGAAGTCCACGTTCGGGTAGAGCTTGCGCTGGATGAAGTAGTCATCGTTCAGCGCCTTCTCTTCCAGGCGCATGGCGATCTCGAGCAGCTCGTCGTTGCCGCCGAGCTTGCTCAGGATCTCGTGGGCCGTGGCCTTGACGATCTTGGCGCGCGGATCGTAGTTCTTGTAGACGCGGTGTCCGAAGCCCATGAGGCGGACGCCGTCTTCCTTGTTCTTGACCTTCTCCATGTAGTCCTCGGGCTTGGTGCCGTCGGCCTGGATCTGGCGGAGCATCTTCAGCACTGCCTCGTTGGCGCCGCCGTGGGCGGGACCGAAGAGGGCGTTGATGCCGGCTGACACCGAGGCGAAGAGGTTGGCGTTGGAGGAGCCAACCAGGCGCACGGTGGACGTGGAGCAGTTCTGCTCGTGGTCCGCGTGCAGGATCAGGAGGAGATCCAGTGCCTTGGCGATGACCGGGTCAACCTCATACTGTTCGGCGGGGAGGCCGAAGCTCAGGCGCATGAAGTTCTCCACGAGGTTGTGGGAGTTGTCCGGGTACAGCATCGGCTGGCCAATGGACTTCTTGTGCGCGTAGGCGGCGATGACCGGCATCTTGGCCATCAGGCGGATGGTGGAGACCTCCACCTGCTCGGCGTTGAACGGGTCCAGGGAGTCCTGGTAGAAGGTGGACAGCGCCGAAACAGCCGAGGACAGCACGGGCATCGGGTGCGCGTCGCGCGGGAAGCCGCTGAAGAAGCCCTTGAGCTCTTCGTGCAGGAGGGTGTGGCGGCGGATCTTCTGGTCGAACTCTTCCAGTTCCGTGGGGGTCGGCAGGTTGCCGTAGATCAGCAGATAGGACACCTCAAGAAAGCTGGAGTGCTGTGCCAGCTGCTCGATGGGGTACCCGCGGTAACGCAGGATGCCCGCATCACCGTCGATGTACGTGATAGCGGACGTGGTTGCTGCGGTGTTCATGAAGCCGGGGTCAAAGGTGACTGCGCCCGTCTGCTTGAGCAGCTTGGAAACGTCGTAGCCTTCGTTTCCTTCAACAACCTGGATGCGCGGGAGCTTGAGCTCGCCTCCTGCATGGTGCAGGGTTGCGCTGTTGGTCTCAGTCATGGAGTCCCCTTCATGAGGCGCGTGGGCCTCTGTCGAAAGCTTGATCCAACATCCGGTGAGCCGTGGCAGTGACCCTGTTCATCCAGGAATCCAACACCCGGGCTGCCTTCTTGTAGAAAGCCACCATTGATAGTCACTTAAAAAGTACCGCCCGATTGCGGGTGTCACTAATCGGAGGCGTGCGAAACCCCCGTAAAATGCCGTCTTTGTGGTGCGAGTCACATGATTGTTACGGCGTCGTGGCCAGTCTGGCCACTGCGGCGTCAATGCGTTCATCAGTGCCCGTCAATGCGACACGCACAAACCCGTTGCCGGCTTCGCCGTAAAAGACGCCCGGCCCCACCACGATGCCCCGCTCAGCCAGCCGGGCCACGGTGGCCCAGGTGCTCTCTCCGGCGGTGGACCAAAGGTACAGTCCGGCGTCGGAATCCTTAATCTCCAGCCCGAAGCCCTGCAAAGCCGGCACCAGACGCTCCCGGCGTCCGCGGTAGAGGTCCTTCTGGGCCTGGACGTGGGTGTCCTCGCCCAACGCAACCCGCATGGCTTCCTGCACCGGGTAGGGGACGATCATGCCGGCATGCTTGCGGCTGTTGACGAGGTTGGCCATGATGGCCGGGTCACCGGCCACAAACGCCGCGCGGTAACCCGCCACGTTGGACTGCTTGCTCAGCGAGTACACGGCCAGAAGGCCCTCGTGGGACCCGCCGGAAACGCGCGGATCCAGGATGCTGGGCACGGGCTCGCCGCCGCGATGTGCGTCCCATGCGCCCCACCCGAGTTCGGCGTAGCACTCGTCCGAGGCCACTACGGCGCCCAGTTCGCGGGCCTGCGCCACAATCGCTTTGAGGGACTCAACATCCCTGACGCTTCCGGTGGGATTGCCCGGGGAGTTGACCCAGATCAGCCGCACGCGTGCGCGGGTGGCATTGTCCAACTCGTCGAGGTGGTCGGTAGCCACAGAGGTGACGCCGGCGAAAGTAGCCCCGATGTCATAGGTGGGGTAGGCAACCTTGGGGCGGACGACGACGTCGCCCGGCTTCAGCCCGAGCAGGAGCGGCAGCCACGCCACCAGCTCCTTGGAGCCGACGGTGGGCATAGTGTTCTTAGGGTCCAGGCCGGGGACGCCGCGGCGCCGCTCGAACCACGCCGCAATGGCTTCCCGCAACGGAACGGTGCCGTGGACCGTGGGGTATCCCGGGGCGTCCGCGGCGGCCCTGAGGGCGTCCTGGATCAAAGCGGGAGTGGGGTCGACAGGCGTGCCGATCGACAGGTTCACGGCCCCGCCAGGGTGCTCAGAGGCTTTGGCCAGGTACGGTGCCATGGCCTCCCACGGGTAGTCGGGCAGGCTCAGGCCAAAGCTGTTCACGGCAGCGGTCAACGCGATGCCCGGCTCAGTGGTCTTGGTTCTGCAGCGGCAGGGCGGCGATCATCGGGTGATCCTTGCCCGTGTTGCCCACCTTGGCGGCGCCGCCGGGCGAGCCCAGGTCATCGAAGAATTCGACGTTGGCCTTGTAGTAGTCGGCCCACTCTTCGGGGGTGTCATCCTCGTAGTAGATGGCTTCCACCGGGCACACCGGCTCGCAGGCACCACAGTCGACGCACTCATCGGGGTGGATGTACAAGGAACGCTCACCCTCATAGATGCAGTCAACGGGGCATTCCTCGATACATGCCTTGTCCTTGACATCCACACACGGCTGCGCGATTACGTACGTCACGTCCCTTGCCTCTCCACGATATTTCCCGGCAGTGGCCGGCACTTGAATCCGGCACCGGCCGGACTATTGACTTCTGAGCCTATTATCTCCCAGCCCGTCCACGCGAACCTAGCCGGCCGCCTTAGTATGAACTGGTGAGTCCCGCCCAGCCTACGCCCCGAGAATTTCTGGCCACCGCCGCGCCCGGAACACGGGTTGTAGTGCGTTACCGGATCGACGGCGGCCTGACGGACGCCCTGGGGCATCTGGTGGCCACTGACGACGGCGGCTGCACAGTCCGTACGCGGCAGGCCGACGTCGTGATCCCCTTGGACCTGGTGGTGGCCGCCAAAGAAGTGCCGCCGGCGCCGGAGCGCCGCCCGGCCCGCGTTCGCAACTGACGCTTTCCTGACACAAAAGAAACTGCCGGCACGACGGCGGGTTCCCGCCCGCCGTCGTGCCGGCAGCTTCAGTGACGTGCTATTTAGGACTAGGCCTTGGCGCGTGCCCGGGTGGACTTGGCGCGCTGGTTGACGTCCAGGATGAGCTTCCGGATGCGGATGGACTCCGGGGTAACCTCGACGCACTCGTCTTCACGGGCGAATTCGAGGGACTCTTCGAGGGTCAGGTCGCGCGGCGGCGTCAGGTTCTCGAAGGTGTCCGAGGAAGCGGCACGCATGTTGGTGAGCTTCTTTTCCTTGGTGATGTTGACGTCCATGTCGTCGGCGCGGGAGTTCTCGCCGACGATCTGGCCTTCGTAAACCTCGGAGGTGGGGCGAACGAAGAAGGAGCCACGTTCCTGCAGGTTGATCATGGCGAACGGCGTCACAACTCCGGCGCGGTCTGCCACCATCGAACCGTTGGTGCGGTACTCGATCGGGCCGGCCCAGGGCTCGTAGCCCTCGGAGATGGAGGCTGCGATGCCGGCGCCGCGGGTGTCCGTGAGGAACTTGGTGCGGAACCCGATCAGGCCACGGGCCGGAACGATGAACTCCATGCGGCACCAGCCGGTGCCGTGGTTGGCCATGTTGGTCATGCGTCCCTTGCGGGCGGCCATCAGCTGGGTGACGGCGCCGAGGTACTCTTCCGGCACGTCGATGGTCATGTGTTCCATCGGCTCGTGGATCTTGCCGTCGACGGTCCGGGTAACAACCTGCGGCTTGCCGACAGTCAGTTCGAAGCCTTCACGGCGCATCTGCTCGACCAGGATGGCCAGCGCGAGCTCGCCACGGCCCTGGACTTCCCAGGCGTCGGGACGCTCGGTGGGCAGAACCTTGATGGAGACGTTACCGATCAGTTCCTTGTCCAGGCGGTCCTTAACCTGGCGGGCCGTGACCTTGGCGCCCTTGACCCGGCCGGCCAGCGGCGAGGTGTTGATACCGATGGTCATGGAGATCGCGGGATCGTCCACGGTGATCAGCGGCAGCGGCTGCGGGTTGTCGACATCGGTCAGCGTTTCACCAATGGTGATTTCCTCGATGCCGGCGACGGCGACGATTTCGCCCGGGCCCGCAGACTCGGTGGGAACACGGTCCAGTGCCTTGGTGGCCAGCAGTTCGGTGATCTTGACGTTCTTGAGCTCGCCGTTGGCGCGGGCCCAGGCAACGGTCTGGCCCTTGCGCAAGGTGCCGTTGTAGATGCGGAGCAGGGCAAGACGGCCCAGGAACGGGGAGGCGTCCAGGTTGGTGACGTGTGCCTGGAGCACGCCGTTCGGGTTGTACGTCGGAGCGGGGATGTGCTCGATGATGGTCTTGAACAGCGGCTCAAGGTCCTCATTGTCCGGAGCGGAGCCGTCGGCGGGCTGGTCCAGGGACGCGCGGCCAACCTTCGCTGCTGCATAGACGACCGGTACTTCAAGGATCTTGTCCAGGTCCAGGTCCGGAACTTCGTCGGCGAGGTCCGAGGCGAGGCCCAGGAGGAGGTCCATCGACTCGTGGACAACTTCCTCGATGCGGGCGTCGGGGCGGTCCGTCTTGTTGACGAGGAGGATCACCGGCAGGTGCGCGGCCAGGGCCTTGCGCAGCACGAAGCGGGTCTGGGGCAGCGGGCCCTCGGAAGCGTCAACGAGGAGTACAACGCCGTCCACCATGGACAGGCCGCGCTCTACTTCGCCGCCGAAGTCGGCGTGGCCGGGGGTGTCGATGACGTTGATGGTGATGGTTTCACCGTTGGAGGACGGTCCGTTGTAGGCCACGGTGGTGTTCTTGGCCAGGATGGTGATGCCCTTTTCGCGCTCCAGGTCACCGGAGTCCATGACGCGGTCTTCGAGGTGGTTATGTTCGGCAAAGGAGTTGGTCTGCTTGAGCATGGCGTCGACCAGAGTGGTCTTGCCGTGGTCAACGTGGGCCACGATCGCGACGTTGCGGAGGTCACTGCGCGATGCAGTGGCTACCGCGGTGTTGGTGGTGGTTTCAGACATGCGTGATTGCTCGATTCAGTGGTGAAGTCAGCTGTTGTTTCGCGACATTTCCAACCGGAACGCACGACGGATTAGCCCAATAACACAGGGCTCCTTCCCTCATTCTAAACGCTGAGCCTATTGTTGGCCTAAAAATCTCGGATCGGCCCAGTCCGGCCGGTGGGTAATTCCGGCGCGCCGCGGTCCAAGGAGTGACCAAGCTCACTGGATTTTTGTGACTTGATGCACCATCATGGCTGTGATAACCACAGCAAGCCCGGAGAATCCCTGATGCGAAAAGCCTCGGCTCTGACCCGCTTTGTCGCCTCTGGAATCGTTGTAACCGCGCTCCTGGGCGGCTGCGGACAGCCCCCAGAAGCAACATCGCTTTCCGGCGCGCCCTCCCCGGGACAGGCGGCGGCCGGCGCATACCAGGCCCGCGGCGGGGATCCGCTCAGCCTGCCTGCCGGTTCCGTGTACCGCAACCCGGCCAGCGGGCGTGACGAGGTGGTGGTGCCGGACATGCGCCACACTGCCCTCCTGATCGGCGATTCCCAATCCGAGCCCACGGACGGCTGGCCGCGACTTGGACTTGCCGCCGTTGGCTACAAGGTCCACTTCTGCGGGCTCGGCGGAACGGGATTCGTGGCGTCCAACGGCACGACGGGCAACTACATCGACGCCTTGCAGCGCGGCGACTGGAAGCTGCCGTACGGGACGCCCGCGCTGATCGTCATCCAGGGCGGCGGCAACGACGCCGCGCGCGGGGCTACAGATGCCCAGATCGTGGCCAACGCCGACCGGCTGATCGGCGCTCTCCGGGACCGCTACCCAGGCGTCAGGATGGCCATGATCGGCACCCTGGCCCGCGGCGCCAACTACGGCGGCGGGCGTAGGACGCAGGTGGACGCGCTCCTCGGGACCGTGGCGGAAAGGCACGGCATACCGTTTGTGGGCGTGGGCGACTGGCTGACCAAATACAAGCTCACCAAGAACCTGGCAGATGCCGTCCATATGGATACCGCAGGCCACCGGTCACTGGGCGGGCTGCTTGGAGCCCGGCTTCGGCAGCTGGGGCTCGACGGCCCACGGCCGGACGGCACAGTTCCGGTGGCAGCCTCCACAGCCACCCCGGCGAACTGACACAGGCGCTTAGCCGACGAACAGACCCTTGGCGCGCTGTACACACCATTAAGAGGCGATGGAGCCGGCGCCCTGAAGGCACCGACTCCATCCTTAACCCGGGATACTGCGGCCGGATCAGGCCACTTCGGGCGGAAGCATCAGCTTCGCACCGGGAATGGCGTTGAGCAGTGCCTTGGTGTATTCCTGCTGGGGCGACTCGAAGACATCGTCCGTGGAACCAGTTTCCACCAGCTTCCCCTTTTCCATCACGCAGACGTGGTCGGCAATCTGCCGCACCACAGCCAGGTCATGGGTGATAAAGAGATAAGTCAGACCGAGATTTGCCTGCAGGTCCGCGAGCAGGTTAAGTACCTGTGCTTGGACCAGCACGTCCAGGGCGGACACTGCTTCGTCACAGATGATCACCTCGGGGTCCAGAGCCAGCGCACGCGCGATGGCAACGCGCTGGCGCTGGCCGCCGGAGAGCTCGTTCGGGAACCGCTGCATGCTTGATTGCGGCAGCGCCACATGGTCGAGCAGCTGGCGGACCTTCTTCTCCCGGCTCGCTTTGTCGCCGATCCTATGGACGCGCAACGGCTCCTCGATGGTACGGAAGATGTTGTACATCGGGTCCAATGAGCCGTATGGATCCTGGAAAATGGGCTGCACCCGCCGCCTGAACTTGAAAAGCTCAGGCGCCTTCAGCAACGACGTATCGACGCCGTCGAAAAGGATCTTCCCGTCCGTAGGCTTTTCGAGCTGCAGCACCATTTTTGCCACGGTGGACTTGCCGGAGCCGGACTCCCCCACAATCGCAGTGGTGGTTCCCCTCGCGACGTCGAAGCTGACCCCGTCCACGGCTGCGAAGTCCGTCGACTTCCCCAGCCCTTGCCGCAGCTTATAGACCTTGCGCAAGTCCCTGATCTCCAGGACATGGTCCGCGGCAGCCGCCTCCGCATCAGGGGCGAGAAGATCAGACGCTTCCACGCCCTGTTCCTTGGCGACCTGGATCCGACGGCTGGCCAGTGAAGGTGCAGACTCAACCAGCCGTTTGGTATACGGGTGCTGCGGATTCTGGAGCAACGCCAGCGAAGGTCCAGCCTCCACCACCTGCCCCCGGTACATCACCACAACCTTGTCCGCACGCTCGGCCGCCAGCCCCAAGTCATGGGTGATCAGCAGCACAGCCGTGCCCAGTTCCGTGGTCATGGTGTCCAGGTGATCCAGGATCTGCCGCTGGACCGTGACGTCTAGTGCCGACGTTGGCTCGTCCGCGATCAGGAGCCGCGGCTGACAGGACAGTCCGATGGCAATGAGGGCGCGCTGGCGCATACCGCCTGAAAACTCATGCGGATACTGTTTAGCCCGCCGATGAGCATCCGGCAGTCCAGCCTGAGCCAGGACCTTGGCGATGTCGTCCGGACCACTGGGCCGGCCGTTTGCGCGGAGGGTCTCCTTGACCTGGTAGCCGATCTTCCAGACCGGATTCAGGTTGGACATCGGATCCTGCGGAACCATGCCGATCGTGTTGCCGCGGAGCTCGATCATCCGCTTTTCGGAGGCATGGGCGATGTCCTCGCCGTCGAGCAGGATCTGCCCGCCGGACACCGCTCCGTTGGTCGGCAGGAGGCCGATCGCGGCCAAAGCCGTGGTGGATTTGCCCGAACCGGACTCCCCCACGATGGCCACGGTCTCCCCGGGCATGATGGTCAGGTGGGCGTTGCGGACTGCCTGAACCTCGCCAGTACTCGTCTTGAACGTGATGGCAAGGTCGCGGATTTCCAGAAGGGGTCTGGTTCCTGAATACCCTGCCTCGTCGACGCGAACGTCGGGAATCGTCATCTTTTCGCCTCTCATCGCTGCCGGCTCTTCGGGTCAAGGGCGTCACGCACGGCGTCGCCCAGCATGATGAAGCTGAGCACTGTAATGGACAGGGCAGCTGCCGGGTAAAGCATGATTTCCGGCTTCGTCCGAATGGACGACTGCGCACCCGCAATGTCATTGCCCCAGGACATGATGCTTTGCGGCAAGCCAATACCAAGGAAGGACAGCGTAGCCTCCAGCACAATGAAGATGCCCAGGTCCAAAGTTGCCAGAACAATGATCGGGGCCAGGGCGTTCGGCAGGACATGGCGCAAGAGTGCCCCAACCTTCGACACGCCCAAAGCGCGGGCGGCTGTGACAAAATCAGCATTTCGGACCTCGATGACCGCGCCGCGCGCCATGCGTGCCATTTGAGGCCACGCCAGCAAGGCAATAATCACCACCACAGTCCATACGCTTTTGTTCTCCCGGAAGGCGGGCAACTGGGTAATGACCAGAGCGCCAAGGACCAAAGGCAAGGCGAAGAAGATATCACCGAGCCGAGCCAGGACCGAATCTACCCAGCCGCCGTAGTATCCCGCGATCGCACCAATCGTCACGCCGATGATCACGACGCAGAGCACAGACAGGACGCCAACCGAGAGCGAAGCCTGCGTTCCGTGGACCACCCTCGAATAGATGTCGCACCCCTGGAACGTAAACCCGAATGGGTGCCCGGGCGCTGGACCGGCCTCGGAATTGCCTAGTTGGCAGTCATCGTTCGGCGGCACCGTCGACAGGAGGCTGGGGAACAAGGCGATGATGATCAAAGCCAGAATCAACAGCGACGAAATGATGAACAACGGACGACGGCGAAGCTTGCGCCAGGCGTCAGCCCAAAGGCTTAGTGGTGCCTGATCCGTCTTCAGGGCATCTGTTGCCTGCAGCGGCGTCTCATCTATGGGTGCAACAAAATGGGTATCTCTACTGGTCATAACGAATCCTCGGGTCCAGCCAGGCGTACAGGAGATCAACGAGCAGGTTGGCCACCACGAACACCAGCACCAGCACGCTGACTATGGAAACAATGGTGGGGCCCTCACTCCGCAAAGTGGCCTGGAAAAGCTTGTTGCCCACGCCCGGAACATTGAAGATGGCTTCCGTGACAATCGCGCCGCCCATCAGACCGCCAAGGTCTGCGCCTAGGAACGTTACGACGGGGATCAGGGAGTTGCGCAGGATGTGCGCCACCACAACGCGGGGCCGGGAAAGACCCTTCGCGGTAGCTGTCCGCACGTAGTCGGCATTCATGCTCTCGCTGACGGATGCCCGCGTCAGCCGGAGCACGTAGGCAAACGACACCAGGCCCAGAACCGTTGCCGGCAGCAGTAAATTGCCCCAATCGGCGTTGGCGCCGACGGTCGGCTTGGCCCAGCCCAATTGGACTCCGAAGACCAACTGGAAAGCAAAGCCGAGAACGAAGGTGGGAACCGCGATGACAACCAGCGAGGCCACCAGCACGGTGGAGTCAAACCAGCCACCACGACGCAGCCCGGCAAAGACGCCGAAACCCACGCCGAATACCGTTTGGATAGCCAGCGCCTCTATGGCCAACATGGCTGTCACTGGAAAGACCCTCGCTAACGAGGCCGCAATTGGCTGGCCCGTGAAGTCGTTGCCCAGGTTGAAGGTGAAAATATTCTGGAGGAAAAGTCCGTACTGGACCCAGAAGGGTTCATCCAGGTGGTACTGGCTGCGCAGTGTATCGATGACGGCCTGTGGTGGTTGGCGGTCGCCGAACAGTGCTGCAATAGGGTCACCCGGCAGGGCGAACACCATGTAGTAGACCAAAAGAGTGGTGCCAATGAAGACGGGAATTGCCTGAAGGAGCCGGCGAAGGATAAAGCGGACCACCGGATCACCAGCCTTCCGGATGCGAAGAGAGGTGTTTCATTTGTGCCTTCCTGCCGAGCAGGACAATGGGGGCCCGGCTTTTGACCGGACCCCCATACGCCTGGCGGCAAGTTAGATCCTGGAGACTACTTGGCCGTGATGTTGTAGTAGAGAATGCCGCCGTTCCAGCCGGTCTCGGCCTTCACAACGTTCTCGCTCCACACGATCGGCTTTGCCTGGTCCCAGAGCGGCAGTCCGGGTAGGTCCTCGAAGAGGATCTCCTGGGCCTGGTTGAACTTGGCGTTGGCCTCATCAGTGGTCTTGGCGGCAAGTCCTTCCTGGAGCAGCTTGTCGAACTCAGGGTTCGAGTACTTCTCGTAGTTGGAGGATGCGCCCGTTGCCCAGACCGGTCCGAGGAAGTTGTAGAGCGACGGGTAGTCACCCTGCCAGCCTGCACGGCTCAGGCCCGGGAGGGACTGGGACTTACGCAGGTTGAGTACTTCCGCGAACTTGGCGAAAGGCTGGATTTCAGCCTGGATGCCGAGGTTGTTCTTGAAGCCGTTGGCCACGGCGTCGATCCATTCCTTGTTGCCACCATCGGTGTTGGAGGCAATCTGCAGCGGCTTGGAGCCGTCGTACGGCTGGATCTTGTCAGCCTGGGCCCACAGGTCCTTGGCCTTTGCGGCATCAAACTTCAGGACTTCGCTGCCCTTGAGGTCTGCTTTGAAACCGTCGATCACCGGCGGCGCGAAGGCCTTGGCCGGGGTACGGGTTCCGTTGAAGACCACCTTGGCGATTTCCTCGCGGTTGATGGCGTGGGACAGAGCCTGGCGGCGCAGCTTTCCGGCTTCACCCTGGAAGTTCGGGTTGTAGCCCGGAATGTTCAGTGTGGAGTCAGTAGCAACCGGCTTGGTGGCGTTACGGTCCTGGAAATCCGTGACATAGGTCTTCAGTGCGTTGGAGGGCAGTACGTCGGTGACATCCAGGTTGTTGGCCTGAAGATCCGTGTATGCGGGGCCCGGATCCGTATAGAACTTGAAGGTCACGCCACCGTTCTTCGATTCGCGCGGACCGCTGTAGTCGGCGTTCTTCACGAGGGAGATCGACTGGTCGTGTACCCAGGCACCGGTCTTCTCGAACTTGTAAGGACCGTTGCCTACGGGGTTTTCGCCGAAGGTCTTTGGATCCGCGAGGGCAGCGGACGGCAGCGGGAAGAAGGCTGAGTAGCCAAGGCGGAGCGACCAGTCGGCTTCCGGCTGTGCCAGCTTCACCGTGAGCGTCGAATCGTCTGTCGCCGTCAGACCTGACATCGTTTCGGCGGTGGGCGCCGGCGTGGTGGTGGTCTTGCCATCAGCCGCTTTTTCGGTGGTCACGGCCGAGACATCTGCATAGCCCGCGATGGACTCGAAGAAGAATCCGTTGTTCTGCAGGTTCTTGGAGTTCGCGGCGAAGTTCCAGGAATCAACGAATGTCTTGGCGGTGATCGCTTCGCCATTGGTGAACTTCTGGCCCTGCTTGACCTTGATGGTCCAGTTCTGGGCGTCAGCGGACTCAATGGACTCGGCAAGGGCGTTGACCGGCTTACCATCGGCGTCGTAACTGCGAAGACCTTCGAAGAGCAACTCGACAACACGGCCGCCGTAAACTTCGTTAGTGTTGGCCGGCAGCAGGGGATTCTGGGGTTCGTTGCTGTAAGCGGTGATGACCTTGTTGGGATCACCGGCGGCCTGGGTGGTGGCACCGTCAGTGCTGCCGCCTCCAGCGCCGCAGCCGGTCAGGGCAAGAGCGGCGATGGCCACGATGCCGAGTGCTTTGGAAGTGCGCGTGAAACGCATTCCGCCTCCTATGAGTTGTGGGAGATGTTCAGGGGAAATCTTTTGCTCCCCGGCAGGCCAGTCACAGGTTCTCACTGTGACGTGGCCTACATATACGAGTAGCCTAACCGCACAAAGTCCGAATACTGATACTCCGTTGCCAAACCGTAACCAGTTAACCGCCAATAACTAGCCGGTACCTGGAAGTTGCGCAAGTCACATGCTACTCGCTGGTAGGGCATGCTGCGAATCGAGGACGGGGGCGGGCTCCCACAACGGCGACAAGCTCCCGGGATGGCCTATTTCAGGCGCCACTCCCACACATTCCACCAGACGCCCAAAGGGCCTGAGCTGGGCTTGATACCCGTCACGCGGCTGCTGAAAGCGACGGTTCCCGTGGTCTGGTAGAGCGGCAGGCCGTAGGCACTTTCCCACACGCGTTTGTCGATGTCGGCCAACAGTTCGTTCTGCTTTGCCAGGTCCGTAGTGCCGGCCAGTTGCTCCATGGCTTTGTCCGCGTCGACGTCGGAAAATCCGTTGAAGTTGCTGCCGCCACCGGTTTTGAAGATCTGCGGGACGCGGCTGACGCCGACCCCGGGTCCGATGAAGCCGAGGATGGCGGCGTCGTAGCTGCCGCCCCCGAGCGCTTTCGCCCAGTCCGAGCTGCCGAGGCCCGCGTCTTCAACGGTGAATCCGGCGAGGCGGGCGGAGTCGCGGATGAGGGAAAAGGCCCGCACGCGGTTGGGGTTGTCCTTGTTGTATAGGACGCGAACCCTAGGAGCAGCATCCCGCAACTGCGACTTCGCGCCTTGGATGTCCAGGTTGGCGTATCCGGCCGAACCGTTGTTCTTCACTGTGTCCGGATACTTCGGATGGGGTGGCAGGAAGACGTGTGAGTCCAGGGGTTTCGCATCGGCGACGAATCCGCCCACCACGTCATCCACGATCTCCTGCCGCGGAACGGACTTCAGGAACGCTTCCCGGACGTCCTTGTTGGCGAACGGTCCCGAAAAGTTGAGATCGAGGTGGTCGTAGCCGGACTGGCTGAAGCGCTGGACGGTATTGCCCTGCTCCACCAGTCCGTCGAAAAGGCTTTCGGTACCGGCAGAGGGCTGCGGGGCAATGATGTCCGCCTGGCCGTTCCTGAGGGCGGCGATGGCGGTAGAGGCGGCACCTGTGAACCGCACGGTGATGTCGTCCAGGTAGGGCTCCGGTCCCCAGACATAGTCCCTGTTCCGGACCAGCCGGATCGAGGCGTCCGGAACCATGTCCCTGACGATGTAGGGGCCGCTCGAAAGGTACATCGCAGGATCGTCAGGAAGCGTCTTGGTGTCGAAGCCTGAGTTCCAGAAGTCGCTGACCCGCTTCAGCGGGGCGTTGACCGAGGGCTGTTCGCTGTCGCCCCGGGGCGAGGCCCTGATCAGATCAACAAGATCGTCCTCGTCATTGAGGCCGCTTTTGGCGGCGACAACATGGGCGGGGAGCCCGACGTCGAAGGCTACTTCCCAATCAGCATACGGCGAGGCGTACTCCAGCGTGATGGAACGCCCGTCACTGCCGATCTCCGGGAGGGCGGTGACTGCCAGGCCGCTCTTGTCTGCTGCAGCCGAAAAGTACGTGGTGCCGGTCCCCGCCTGGGGTTCAGCGTCGTCGAAGTAGCCCGAGCCGGCGGCCCAGGACAGGAGGAGGTCGCCGGCGTCGATGGCTTCGCCGTCGGACCATTTCACACCCTCGTTGACGGTGTACTTCACCTTTAGCGGCCTGTCCGAGATCTTTTCGTACCGGCCGAATTTCTCGTTCCGGACCACCTTTTCGGTGTCATCCACGTAGTAGAACCCGGAATGGGTGATGTGGCCGATCTTGGTGTTGATGTCCGTGTTTCCGTCGGCACTGAGCGGGTTGAAGGATGTAAAGGCATTCACCTCGGCCACGGTGGCGCTGCCGCCGCGGCTCGTCTCACCCACCACCACCGGCGGCGCTCCCGCCGAAGGGGAGCACCCCGAGATAACCAGCGCCGCAGCGACGGCCCCGGTGATGACCTGAATCAGACGCCTCAGGGGCATGCCGTCTCCTTTGCCTGTCCGGAATCAGACGTTGAATGTCCTTGTTTTCCTTGAATTCTAGCGGTTCAGGGTGTGGGCCAATGTCGGCATATCATGAGGATCAGCCGTACACCGATCCTTGAAGCAAGCCCATACCCGACTCCTCACTGCCGTTACGCAACCTTGGATTCCTCACGATTGGCCTGTTCGATCCGGCGGATCCGGCCGCGGGGCACGAATCGACATTGCAGGTCATCGAGCTGGGCGAACGGCTTGGATTCGACAGCGCCTGGCTGCGCCACCGCCATCTGCAGTTCGGAATCTCCTCCCCCATTGCGGTCATGGCCGCGGCCAGCCAACGTGCGTCCCGGATCGAGCTTGGAACGGCCGTGACCCCGGTGGGCTGGGAAAACCCGTTGCGCTTGGCGGAGGACCTGGCCACCGTGGATCTGCTCGCCGGCGGACGAATCAATCCGGGCCTGAGCGTGGGTGAACCAATGCACTACGACACGGTGAAGCAGGATTTGTACCCGGACTCCGCCGAGCTGGAGGACTTCAGCTACGCACGCGTGGAGCGGCTTGCCCGGTTGATCGCAGGGGAACCGGTCCGGGAAATTTCCGGCAAGCAGGGTGTCGTCGAGGAATTTTCCAACCGTGTCGAACCGCACTCTTCCGGGCTGCGTGAACGACTTTGGTATGGGGCGGCAAGCAGGAAATCGGCCATCTGGGCCGGGGCCAACGGATTCAACCTGCTCTCGAGCAGCGTGATCTTCCCCGAAAAGGATCAGGAACCGGCGTTTGCCGAAATCCAGCAATCCCAGATCCGTGCCTACCGTGAAGCCGCCGCGACATCAGCCCATCCGCACGGACCAGCCCGCGTCTCGCAAGGCCTGGTGGTGATCCCGACCGATTCCGGCTACAGCCAAACAGCGGGAAAAGTACCAGCGATACGTCGATGAACGCACGCCGCGGACCCGGGCGCCGCAGGGGCCACGAGGGATGCTGTTCGCCCCCGATCTCATCGGCACCAGCGATCAGATTGCGGAACAGCTGTACGCACACGCGGGGTTCCAGGAGGTCGACGAAGTGGCATTCGCGCTGCCCTTCAGCTTCGACCATGAGGACTACATGCAGATCCTCACCGATATCGCCACCACATTGGGTCCCGCCCTGGGTTGGTCCCGGGCAGGGTTTGGGGCCCAACCCTGAGAACACAAGAATCACCCGGGGCCGGACGTCGGAGCGGAACTTACCTTATGTCCATGCGCTGTCTCCGGCCCACCAACGACGCGCGGAGAAGGTGTCTAAATGCTCCGTTTCAGCCCAACGTGGGAAGTTCGATATCCGAGTCGGGTGTAGAAGGCTCGAGCCCGTTCCCGTGCTTCGTCGGTGGTCACCTGTGCCAGTTGTGCCCCGCGCGCACGCCCAAAATTGTGTGCCCACTCAAGCATCGCGGTGCCCAGGCCACGTGAGCGTTCCGCGGCCGCAACTCGCAGTCCCTCGATCTGTAGCCGGGAAGAACCACCCCGGGAAAGACCTGGAATGACAGTCAATTGCATCGTGGCAACGATGCGATCGGCATCATTGCGGACAACCCCCAGATAGTTGGAACTGTCGCGCACAACCACGCTGTAGGCCGCCTCGTATCGTTCGAGCTCAACGCACTCCCGATCGGGACCGAACTGATCATCAGACAGCAGCGCGGCGATGGCCTCAACATCATCGCGCGTCGCCCGTTCCAGCCTGAAGGTCCGGCCTCCCACTCGCAGCTTTCCCCGAACCGAGGATCGCGCATCTGCCTGCAAACGAGCGACCAGCAGATCAAGCCATCCGCCGACGTTCGCCCGAGCCTCAACGGTGTCGGGGTAACGGCATCTCAAGTGCAGACCGGATTCGTCCAGGATGAACCAAAGCATGACGCTGTCGGTGTCGATTGCCGCGCTCACATAATGGGCGTCGAGTCCGACGGAGTCGATTCGCACCGGCAGCCTGCGCAGGTCCAGCCAGGAGATCGCGAACATACCAGGAGCTGCGGGCATGCCGCCCCAAGGAGCCAGCACGTCCGCGAGCGGCCACGAGCCAAGCTGTACAGCCTCTTTTACCGCGGCCGCCGCAGCGCGCGGCTCGGCGACCGCCGACTCAAGTACCGAATTTGTAATGAACCAGCCGACTGAGTCATGCCAGTTGTCGTCGAAGCGGCTGTGCACGGGAAAAACGGCTCGCAGCGGGGTTCCCGCCAACTCGCGGGTCACCGCAGTCATTGCAACAACAGCGAGGGCGAGCGTCGACACTCCGTCGTTGCGGGCCTGCGCAGCAAATGCGGCACCGTCGTCGACATCGAATACATCGCGCACTTCTACACGCTCGCACTGCGGATCGGGCGCACCCAGGGGCATTGGGAATTGGGGCATGACTCCGCCACTGTCCCCGATGATGTCTTCCCATCGGTGGCGCACGTGGTCCGGCGCCGCATCCCGATTCAGCAGTGCTTGCGTGTGTTCAACAAATGCCGGCGCTAGCCCGGGCAACGGTTTACGGCCCGCCCGCCCAGCATCGAGCGCCGACAGCAGGTCGCGCGCGATCACCAGCATCGACCACATGTCGACGTGGGCGTGGTCGGCCGCAATCACGACGGTGAGTCCGGCAGAAGTGTCCAGTACGCACAGCCGGTGTGAGGGCTGTTGGTATGGCGAACATGCGGCATCGAGAATGTCCCGCACCGCGTCATTGACGGCTTGACCAGGTAAGACCTGATGCTCGACCCAGGTTCCCGCACTAATGACGATTTCGTGAAGCTCCGGATCACCATCCGCACCGGGCACGAACGCCGTTCGCAGTGTGCCATGACGGGCGACGACAGCCAGCCAGGCATCGGCAATTGACTCACGATGGGCTGGTGCGGGCAGCCGAAAAGACAATGCCATCCAGGAGCCGGGGCGGTCGCCTGCCCCCACATGGAGCCGCTGGTCAAAGGACACCGGAAGACGCCGCTCGAGCGCAGACACACTGGCCTCGTAGCCCCAAAGTCGTCCGAACGGTAGGCGCAGGTGGGTGACGTTGGTCAGCCGCATGGCAGTATCCTATCGCCCCAGATAGCCTGAATACTCAACGCGCCCGCTCGACGTGACGCGGTCAGTCACGAAACGAGGAGCCTGATGCCCACTTTCGAGGTTCCCGGAGCCGAGCTTGCGGTTGCTTTGAGCGACGAAGGTGGACATCCAATTGTCCAACTGCATGGCCTTACCTCAAGCCGCGCGCACGATCGGGTGCTCAACCTCGACCTCGGTCGAGGGCTTAGCGGAACTCGACTGCTGCGGTACGACGCACGCGGCCATGGCCGGTCGACGGGGCGGAAGGTCCCCGAGGACTACCAATGGCGAAGCCTCGCCGACGACCTCCTGCGATTGCTCGATCACTGGTTCCCAGGCGAACGTGTCCACGGAGTCGGCCCCTCCATGGGTACCGGCACACTCTTGCACGCCGCTTCCCGCGAGCCAGACCGCTTTACCGGGCTCACGCTTATGGTGCCACCCACCGCGTGGGAAACACGACTTGCACAGGCTGCAAACTACCGAGTTGCCGCGGCGCTTATCGAATCTGGCGGTGTCGAGGCATTGCTCGCCACCACGCGCGGAGCAACACCGCCGCCAGCCACAATTGGTGCGCCGGAGACGGTGCCCGACGTCGCCGACACCCTGTTGCCGTCGTTGTTTCGAGGGGCGGCACTCAGCGATCTGCCTGCCCGTGAGGCCGTCGCCCGAATCGACGTACCGACGACAATCCTGGCGTGGCTCGATGATCCGGGCCACCCGCTGTCAACCGCGGAATCCCTTGCCGCCCTGCTCCCGCAAGCAACGCTGATGGTCGCCCGCACCCCGGAAGATGTCCAAACCTGGCCTAATATTCTGAGCCAGGATGTCGCCCGTCGGGGCTAACCGACAATCTGCTCGACGAGCTACTCACACTAAAGCGGAACTCGATTTAGACATTGAACCTGAACTCGACCACGTCGCCGTCAGCCATCACGTACTCTTTGCCTTCAATGCGTACCTTGCCACGGGACTTGGCTTCAGCCATGGAACCGGCATCGATGAGGTCATGGAAGGAAACCACTTCAGCCTTGATGAAGCCACGCTGGAAGTCGCTGTGGATGACTCCTGCTGCCTGCGGCGCGGTGTCGCCCTGGTGGATGGTCCAGGCGCGTGTTTCCTTCGGACCGGCCGTGAGGTAGGTCTGGAGGCCCAGGGTGTGGAAGCCGACGCGTGCCAGCTGGTCGAGGCCGGACTCGTCCTGTCCGTTCATTTCCAGCATTTCGCGCGCTTCCTCCTCGTCCAGCTCCACGAGGTCGGATTCGAGCTTCGCATCCAGGAAGATGGCGTCCGCCGGGGCCACCATGGCCCGCAGCTCATCCTGCTTCTCCGGACTGCCCAGGATGCCTTCGTCGGAGTTGAAGACGTAGATGAACGGCTTGGCGGTCAGGAGGCTGAGCTCCTTGAGGTGCTCCATCTCCAGCTTGTCCCTCTTGATCGAGGAGAAGACTGTGTCGCCGCGCTCCAGGACCGCCTGCGCAGCCTTGATGGCGGCCAGCTCTGCGGCATCCCGCTTCTTGATCTTGACTTCTTTTTCGATCCGGGGAATCGCGTTTTCGATGGTCTGAAGGTCGGCCAGGATCAGCTCGGTGTTGATGGTTTCCATATCCGAGCGGGGATCCACTTTGCCGTCGACGTGGATGACGTCGGGATCGTCAAACACCCGGACCACCTGGGCGATGGCCTCGGCCTCACGGATATTGGCAAGGAACTTGTTGCCCAGGCCTTCGCCCTCCGATGCGCCCTTCACGATGCCGGCGATGTCCACGAAGGACACCGGGGCGGGCAGGAGCCGCTGCGAGCCAAAGATGTCCGCCAGCTGCTGGAGCCGGGGATCCGGCAGGTTCACGACGCCGACATTGGGTTCGATGGTAGCGAACGGATAGTTCGCAGCCAGCACCTGGTTCCGGGTCAGTGCGTTGAAAAGAGTTGATTTGCCGACGTTGGGCAGTCCGACGATGCCAATAGTAAGAGCCACGAGCATTGATTCTACCGGTTGCCGGACACATGGGCCCCAGCCGGTCCCGCGCAGTGCCGCACCTTGGTGGAACGGGTGGTCGGATATGTCGCTTCCGTAAATTGTCACAGGGTCATGCCACAGTGAGGATATGGATGCTTTAGCCCTGATTCTTGCCCTGTTGATGCTGCTGGTGGGTGCCGTCGCCGGCGCCGCCGCAGCCTATTTTTCCTTGCGCCGCCACAGCCGCGCCCTGGAGGATGACTTCGATGCCGTCTCGTCCCGGCTTTCCGAGGTCAGCGCCCAGTTCGCCGCCGCGGACGCGGAGCGCCGTCTCCTTTCCCTGCAGAACCGGGAGCTCGGCGAGTCCCGCAACCAGGACGGGAGTGTGCTCCGCGCACTGGCCCCGGTGGCGGAAAAGCTGACCGCCGTGCAGCAGCAGGTGGCACTGCTGGAACGCGACCGCCTGGAACAGTACGGCCAGCTGGCGCAACAGCTGCAGGAGGCCAGGCTGTCTGATGCCCAGCTGATCCGGTCCACGCACGCCCTCGAGTCAGCCCTGCGCTCCAACAGTGCGCGTGGACAGTGGGGCGAGGTTCAATTGCGCCGCGTGGTTGAAGCATCGGGCATGCTCAAGCACGTCGATTTCCTGGAACAGGTCCACAGCGCCGGGACCGATTCAGCGGTCCGTCCCGACCTCGTGGTCCAGCTGCCGGGCCAGAAGCAGCTGGTGGTGGACGCCAAGGTGCCGTTGTCCTCCTATCTGGAGGCCCAGGAGCTGGGTGCGCGTCAGGACTCGGGTACAACCGGGAATCCCGGCAGCCAGCAATCCCTGCTGACGGCCCACGCCAAGGCGCTGCGGGCCCACGTGGACTCGCTCAGCAACAAGAAGTACTGGGACATCCCCGGGAACTCCCCCGAGCTGGTGATCTGCTTCCTGCCGGCCGAATCCATCCTGGCCGCCGCCCTGACAGCTGATGCGACGCTGTTGGACCACGCGCTTTCCAGGAATGTGGTTCTTGCCTCGCCGAGTACGCTGCTCGCGGTGCTCAAATCGGTGGCTTTCACGTGGCGCCAGGACGTGCTGACGGACAGTGCGCGGGAACTGTTCGACCTCGCCCGCCAGCTGTACGAACGCATGGGAACGCTCGGCGACAACGTGGGCAAGCTGGGTTCGTCCCTGAAGTCCTCGGTGGACCGGTACAACGCCCTGATCGGCACCCTGGAAGCGCGGATCCTGCCCACCGCACGGAAGCTCAATGCCATGGATGAATCCGGGCTGCTCACCCCGCCGGCACTCGAGGTCACGCCGCGGACGCTGGCGGCCCCGGAGTTTCAACAGGACGAAGCCGCCGCCTGACGTTGCCGGAGACTGGTCAGTTGCGGGAGCGGCGGCCGCCGAGCGCCCGGCTGACGTCTCCGGCTTCCTTCAGGGTTGCGCGGAGTTCCTTAGGCAACGAGAAAAGGAGGTCTTCTTCGGCCGTGACAACTTCTTCCACGGAGCCATAGCCGTAGTCGGCCAGCAGTCGCAGGACGTCCGTGACGAGGATCTCCGGCACAGAAGCCCCTGATGTGACTCCGACTGTTGCCACGCCTTCAAACCACGCCTCGTCCACTTCGTTGGCGAAGTCCACACGGTAGGAGGCCTTGGCACCGTACTCCAGCGCGACTTCCACCAGGCGGACCGAGTTCGAGGAGTTGGCCGATCCCACCACAATGACTAGGTCAGCCTGGGGGGAGATCTTCTTGATGGCCACCTGACGGTTGGTGGTGGCGTAGCAGATGTCGTCGCTGGGCGGATCCTGCAGGGTGGGGAACCGATCCTTCAGCAGGCGGACCGTTTCCATGGTCTCGTCCACGCTGAGGGTGGTCTGGGACAGCCAGATGACCTTTTCCGGATCCCTGACGGTTACCTTGTCCACTTCATGGGGACCGTTAATGATCTGGATATGTTCCGGGGCTTCGCCGGCGGTGCCCTCAACTTCTTCGTGACCGTCGTGGCCGATCAGCAGAATGTCGAAGTCGTCTTTGGCGAACCTCACGGCTTCCTTATGAACCTTTGTCACCAACGGGCAGGTGGCGTCAATGGTGCGCAGCCCGCGGTCTTCGGCTGACTGGACGACGGCCGGGGATACCCCGTGGGCGGAAAAGATCACCAGGGCGCCCTCTGGGACCTCGTCCGTCTCGTCGACGAAGATGGCCCCCTGGGCCTCCAGCGAGCTCACCACGTGGACGTTGTGCACGATCTGCTTCCGGACGTAAACCGGCGGACCGTAGTGTTCCAAGGCCTTCTCGACGGCGATCACGGCTCGGTCCACACCGGCGCAATAGCCGCGGGGCGCAGCCAGGAGGACCTTTTTGGGACCGGTCACCGGAGCCGCGGCGGCTACCTCCTCAGGCGAGCGCCGCCTGCGCGGGACAGTTGGCATCGAGAGGGACACAGCTGAGGAAGTCATCCCTCCATGCTACCGGGTGGGGGCCCGCCGCCCCGGCGAAGCGATCCGGATCACAACGGCCGCAGCGACCAGCACAGCGCCGGTTATCGCGGCACCACCGATCCAGGATTGGAAGCTGTTGGAAGCGGCCGCCACAAACGCATCCTTGAACATGTCCGCAAGCCCGTTGCCGCTCGCCGTCCCCGCCACGGCATCCTCGGCGAGCTGTGAGCCGGCGGACCACAGGCCAGCCAGCGCCAGCGCCGCAAGTCCCACAGCGAACACGACCGACCAGCGGCGGCGGGCGGAAACCAGAGCCAGCGCAAAGGCGATTCCCGCTCCAATGGCAAGGGAGTAGCCGAGCGGCGCGTAGGCGGACACTCTCTCGACCATTTGGCGTTGCTCAGGCTCTCCAACGTTGACCAGCGTCTGCTCCGGCGCAGTCAGCGGGAGCCCGGTGGTACGCGCGAGCTCCTCCGTCGCCAGCGCCACCAGGGGTGCCACGTCCAACGTAAGCGACGACGGGGAGTCAGGTTCGGCGGGAACCGATGCGGGTGCGGCGAAGCTGAGCCTGTGGCTCTTCCGCAGTGTTTCCTCCCAGGCCGCCGGGTAGCCAGGCAAGGCTGTGAGGGAACCGGCAGCCGCCTCAAGCACTGGCGTGACCAGACCTGCCAGGGCGTCCGGGATGGCCCCTGTATCGATGGTGCCCACAGCGGCCGCGGCGAGCCGCTGCTGGAATTCTGCGTCCTGCCCCAGGGGAGCGGCCAGGGCCACAAAGCCATCCTCCTGAACCACGTTGCGGTCAAGCCAGATGGCGGGTACGGCCAGGGCGGACAGCAAAACGCCCACGACGACGGCGATGGCTGAAACGAAGGTGCGCAAAACGGGTCCTCACGGGTTGGCGGCAGCACAGCCATCATAGGGCTGGTGTCTGGACAAAGAATGTCAGTCCCGGGTGATACAGCTTATGGATAAGGTTGAATGGCAACCGCCAGCTCACTGACGTCCGCCTTTCAAGCACGAACCGCTACCTGCCGAACAAAGGACCACCATGCCGCCACCCACAGTTTCCCGGGGCAGCGGACATGTCTGAACAGGCTGCGCTGCCCGGAGCAGCTGCCACCACGTTGCCTGCCACGGCCGCTGAGACCAGCCCGGACAATCCATGGCCGCTGCAGTTGCTGTCCCAGAAACTCAAGGCCCATATCGATCGCACCCCGTCCGCATGGGTCGAAGGCCAGGTCATCGAAATGAACCGCCGCGGGGGTAACGCGTACCTCACCCTCCGGGACGTGGACGCGGAAGTTTCCCTGCCGGCGTCGGTCTGGACCAAGGTTCTGGACCGGCAGAACATGCCCCTGGAGCGTGGCTCCCGCGTGGTGGCCCTGCTCAAGCCGGAGTTCTGGCTGAAGACCGGGCGGCTCAACATGCAGGTTCGGGACATCAGGCCTGTAGGGCTTGGCGACCTGCTGGCGCGGATCGAACGGTTGCGCCAGGCCCTCTCCGCCGAGGGGCTGTTTGCCGATTCACGGAAGAAACCACTGCCGCTGCTCCCGCACCGTATCGGCCTGATTACCGGACGGGACTCCGACGCCAAAAAAGATGTCGTCCAAAACGCGGCACTGCGCTGGCCCGCAGTTGAATTCGAGATCCGGGAAGTGGCGGTCCAGGGCAACACCGCGGTCTCGCAAATTATCCGCGCCCTGCAGGAACTGGACAGCCGCCCCGACGTGGACGTCATTGTCATCGCCCGGGGCGGCGGAGCCTTGGAGGACCTGCTGCCTTTCAACAGCGAGGAACTGATCCGGGCTGTCGCGGCCACGACCACCCCGGTGGTCAGCGCCATCGGACATGAGGCGGACCGTCCCCTTCTCGACGACGTGGCGGACCTGCGCGCGTCGACGCCCACTGATGCGGCCAAGCGGATCGTGCCTGACGTTGCCGAGGAACTGGCGGGCGTGCGCCAGGCACGGGAGCACCTGCGCAGGAGCATCGGCAGGCTCGTGGACAGGGAGTCGGACCGGTTGTCCGCACTCCATTCCCGGCCTGTTCTGGCCACCCCGGAAGCAATGGTCACCGGACGCGCGGAGGAAATCGAACGCCTCCTGCGGAGATCATCGGCCGCTGTCAGTTCAACGGTGGTACGGGCGGCTGACCAGCTGGTTCACCTGCAGGCCCAGGTCAGTGCCCTGTCACCACAAAAGACGCTGGACCGCGGCTATGCCGTGGTCGAACTGGCCAACGGCCGGCCGGCCCGTGCCACTGAAGCTGCCGGCCACGCTGTGGTCCGAGACCCGTCCGAGGCACCGTCGGGAACTGCGTTGTCCGTACGCGTAGCCCATGGCCTGTTCGGCGCCACTTCCACTGGGGAACTTCAACAAGGAGAAGCACATGCCCGAAACAAAGCCTGACCCGGAAATCCAAGCATTGAGCTATGAGGAAGCCCGCGAACAGCTGGTGCAGGTGGTGGGGAAGCTTGAGGCGGGCGGCGCCAGCCTCGAGGAATCCCTGGCACTCTGGGAACGCGGCGAAGCCCTGGCAAAGCGCTGCGAGGAGTGGCTGGAGGGCGCCCGCAAGCGGCTCGCTGCCGCCCGCGACCAGCCACTCTGACCAAGACTCTGACCACCAAGTGCGGGCCTACCCCTCGGAACAACCCGCCCCAGGTCAGGACCGATCAACCAGTTCCCGTTCGATGGAGACATCGAACTCAGCTTTTGGCCATTCCAGATTCATGTCAGACAGCGCGCCCAGCACCAACTGCTGCACGGCGATCCTGGCGTACCATTTTTTGTTGGCCGGAACCACGTGCCAGGGTGCCGCTTCCGTGTTGGTCTCGTCGAAGGCAGCCTGGTAGGCGCCCATGTAGTCGCCCCAGAACGCCCGTTCCTTGAGGTCATTGCTGCTGTATTTCCAGTGCTTGGCGGGGTTGTCAAGCCTGGCAAGGAGCCTGGTCTTTTGTTCATCCTTGCTGATATTGAGCATCACCTTGATGATTTTGGTTCCGGCATCGGTCTGGCGCGCCTCGAACTCGTTGATAGCCCGGTAGCGGCGCTTAAGTTCGTCAGGCGAAGCCCAGTTATGGACCCGGTGGATCAGGACGTCCTCATAGTGGGAGCGGTCGAAGATGCCCACCATGCCCGCTCCGGGCACCTCCCTCTCGATCCGCCAGAGGAAGTCATAGGACTTCTCCTCCTCGGTGGGTGCCTTGAAAGCTTTGAACTGGACGCCCTGCGGATCCATGGTGGCCATGACATGGTTAACGATTCCGCCCTTGCCCGCAGTGTCCATGGCCTGCAGGATCAGCAGAAGCCGTTTTTTCCCGCCGAATCGCGACTCCGCGAACAGCTTTTCCTGAAGTTCGGCCAACGCGCCGTCCAGTTCAGCCAGAATTGTCTGGCCATCGGCTTTGTTGCCCTTGTAGCCGGGCGTCGCGTCAGGGTCGGCGTCGGCCAGCGAGAAGCCTTTCCCCACCCTCAGCGTATCGACGGGGTGCTTCTTGAACTCAACCAAACCGGCCATGGGGTTCCTTTGTCCGCAGGTGGCCGCGCCGGAAGGCGCGTCACCACAGGCTAGTTCCCTTGGTACCGGCTAAGGAAGTCCCCCATGCGTCCGATCGCTTCTTCAATGTCCTTGACGTTCGGCAGCGTGACCATGCGGAAGTGGTCGGGCCGGACCCAGTTGAACGCCCGGCCGTGTGACACCAGGATCTTCTGCTCCTTCAGCAGGTCCAGGACAAATTTCTCGTCATCACGGATGTGGAAGACTTCCGGATCCAGGCGCGGGAACAGGTACAGCGCGCCACGGGCCTGCTGCGTGCTCACACCCGGGATCGCGTTGAGCATGTCGTAGGCCTTGTTCCGCTGTTCCAGCAGCCTGCCGCCAGGGAGGATGAGGTCATTGATGCTCTGGTAGCCGCCGAGCGCGGTCTGGATGGCGTGCTGGGCGGGCACGTTGGCACAGAGGCGCATATTGGCCAGGAGGCTGATGCCCTCCAGATAATCGGAGGCATCCTTCTTGGGGCCCGAGATGGCCATCCAGCCGGCACGGTAGCCGCAGACGCGGTAGGCCTTGGACAGCCCACTGAAAGTGAGGCAAAGGACGTCGTCGCCCGTCAGCGCGGCCATGTTGATGTGCACGGCGTCCTCGTACAGGATCTTTTCGTAGATTTCATCGGCGAAAAGGATCAGGCCGTGCTTCTCGGCCAGCGCCACGATCTTCTTCAGCGTCTCTTCCGGATAGACCGCGCCCGTGGGGTTGTTGGGGTTGATCACCACGATGCCCTTGGTGCGCGGCGTGATCTTGGCTTCAAGATCCTCAAGGTCCGGCTGCCAGCCTGATTCCTCATCGCAGAGGTAGTGCACGGGCTTCCCGCTCGCAAGGGCAACGGAAGCGGTCCAGAGCGGATAGTCCGGTGTGGGGATCAGTACCTCGTCGCCGTCGTTGAGCAGCGCCATGAGGGACATGGTGATCAGTTCGCTGACGCCGTTGCCCAGATAGATGTCGTCCACATGGATGTTCTGGATTCCGCGGGTCTGGTAGTACTGGGAAACCGCGGTCCGGGCCGAGAAGATGCCCCGGGAGTCGCTGTAACCCTGGGCATGGGGCAGATGGCGGATCATGTCCACCAGGATCGCGTCCGGGGCTTCAAATCCAAACGGCGCAGGGTTTCCGATGTTCAGTTTGAGGATCCGGTGACCCTCCGCCTCCATCTGCTGGGCGGCCTGAAGAATCGGTCCACGGATGTCGTAAAGGACGTTGTGAAGCTTGGTGGACTGCTTGAATTCTGCCATCCATCAAATATGCCATATGACGGATGTACTTCCGTTGAGACCTCAGACACAGACGTGTAGAGAGCGGACGACGGCGGCTGCCGGCCCGTGTGGGTCCGGCAGCCGCCGTCGTGATTGCGTTGTGGAGTCAGGTGTTACTTGACGATGCCCTTGTCCTTGAGCCAGGTGGCGGCGGCGTCTTTGGCATTTTGCTTCTGGCTGCCGCTGACTGCGCGGTTGAGGTTGACCAGGTCATCAGTGGTCAGGATCTTCGATACGGCGTTGAGCGCGTCCTTGGCCTTGTCGGTCATTTTTGCCTTGTTGTACAGCGGCAGGACCTGCTGGGCCTTGAAGTTGTTCTTGGGATCCTCCAGCACCACGAGGTCGTTGTCCGCGATGGACGGTGTGGTGGTGTAGATGTCGGCCACCTGGACGTCGTCGGTCAGCAGTGCCTGCAGGGTCAGGTTGCCGCCGCCGTCGCTGAAGGGCTTCAGTGCCTTGAGTTCGCAGCCGTAGTTCTTTTTGAGTCCCGGGAAGCCATAGGCGCGGGTTTCGAACGTGGCCGGCGCCGCCATGGTCAGGTCCTTGCAGACCTTGGCGAGGTCCTCAATGGACTTCAGCTGGTACTTCTCCGCGGTGGCCTTGGTGACCACCATGGCGTCCTTGGACTCAGCTTTGGATGCCTCCAGGACTGCCAAACCCTCGGGGAGCTTCCCGGGCAGGGCCTTGTAGATGTCGTCGGCCGAGACCTCGGCAGCTTCAGGATCCACGTGCGAGAGCAGGTTGCCGGAGTAATCCGGGACAAGGTCAACCGAGCCGTCCTGGACCGCTTTGAAGTAGATTTCGCGGGCACCGATGTTGGGCTTGGTGGTTGCCGTGACCCCTGCAGCAGTCAGGGCGCCAGCATAGATCTCAGCGACGATCTGGCTCTCCGGGAAGTCAGCCGAACCGACCACCAACGACCCGCCGCCGGCACTTCCGGCGCTGGTGCTGGGGGTGGCCAACGGGCTCCCGCCGCAGGCCGCCAGCGCGACGGCCAGGCCGACGCCGGCAGCCATGCCAGCCAGTCCCCGGCGGGTAAGGATTGTCCTGGTGTTCTCTTTCATGGGGTACCTCCTTGAACGGCAGCTGGCGCAGGCGCGGCAGCTGGGAGATCAGCGGCGGCCTTCTGGCCACCGCGCAGATCGGTTTTGAGGCCAGGCGAAAGAAGGACTCTTTGCACCGCGGCCAGGATGAGGTCAACAGCGATGGCCAGCCCTGCAATCAGCAGCGACCCGGCAAGCATCCGCGGGAAGTCCTGCAGCGCCAGGCCGTCAAAAAGGTAGCGGCCCAGCCCGCCCAAGGGCAGGTAGGCAACCACCGACACCGTGGCGATGACCTGCAGCACGGCGGTTCGGACACCGCCGAACATAACCTGCAGCCCGTTGGGCAGCTCAACCCGGAACAGGATCTGCAGCTCGGTCATGCCCACGGCCCGGGCCGCATCCACCACGGTCCTGTCCACACTCGAAATACCCGCGTACGTTCCGGCAAGGAGCGGCGGCACGGTCAGGATGACCAGCGCCCACACCGGCGGCATCAGGCTGCTTCCCGCCACGAGGGCAAAGAGGACCAGCAGGCCCAGAGTCGGCAGAGCCCGCAGCGCCCCTGCCACCGCGACGGCCACCACGCGCCCGCGGCCCGTATGCCCGATGTAAAGCCCTGCCGGAACCGCGATGGCAGCGGCAATCACCAGGACCAGCCCGCTGTACTGGAGGTGCTCCAGCAGCCGGACGGGAATGCCGGAACTGCCGGTCCAGTGCAGGGGATCGGCAATCCAGGCGAGGGTGTCCCCAAAAATGTTGCTCATGGCGCGGCCCCTGTGTGGATGTTGGCGTCGGCCAGGTAGCTGGCGCCGGCGGGCGCCGCGGGGCCGGACGCTTTAGCGGCGCGGGTCCACGGCGTCAGCAGCCGTTCCAGGACGACCAGCACAGCATCCATCAGCAGAGCGAGCACCAGGATGGCGATGATTCCCACTACCACTTCCGTGACGAAGTTCCGTTGCAGTCCATCCGTAAACAGCATGCCCAGGTTCCCCACCCCCAGGAGTGCCGCGACGCTCACCAGGGAGATGTTGCTGACGGAGACCACCCGCAGCCCGGCGAACATCACCGGAAGGGACAGCGGCAGGTCGATCTGGACAAAGCGGAGCCACGGCTTGTACCCCATCGCGATCGCAGCCTGCCGGAGATCCTCCTCCACGGAGTCAAAGGCATCCAGGGCGGCCCGGACCAGCAGCGCCACCGCATAGATGGTCAGGGCCACAATGACGTTGAGCGGGTCCAGGATCCGGGTTCCGAGAATCGAGGGCAGGATGATGAACAGCGCCAGCGACGGGACGGTGTACAGCAAAGAACTGGCGGTCACCACCACCGACCGAAGCGCCGGGTGCGTCCGCGCCAACTGCGCCAGCGGAATGGAAATAACCAGCCCCAGGACCATCGGGATGAGGGCCAGGACCAGGTGCTGGCCTGCCAGTCCCATGACCATGCCGCTGTTTGCCAGGAACCACTCCATCAGAGCGCGGCCTGCCTGACCTGGCGGGCTTCCTCAATGACACCGAGGACTTCCTGTGCCCTGACGGTCCCCAGGACCTTGCCGTCGCCGTCCACCGCCACACCTTGGCCGGACGGGGACGAAAGGGCCGAATCCAGTGCGCGCCGCAGGGTCTCGCCGGGCCGGAAGAGTGACCCGCCGGGAATGAGCTCTGAGTCCGTCCCCGGCCTCGCCCAGCCCAAGGGGCGCAGGTCCGGATCCACCACCAGCTGCCAGTCGGTCACCGCAGCGGGATCGCCGGCCAACTGGCCGGCACTCATCACGAGCGTGGGCACCGGGTGGATGGTCACGGCGTCGGACGTGGTGAACCCCAGGTGGCGGAAGCCACGGTCCCGCCCCACGAAGGACGCCACAAAATCATTGGCCGGTGCCCGGAGGATTTCCTCAGGGGTGGCGTACTGGGCCAGCCGGCCGCCGACGGCGAAAACGGCCACCTTGTCGCCGAGAATGGTTGCCTCGTCGATATCGTGCGTGACGAAAACGATGGTTTTTGCGAGGTCCTTCTGCAGCCTCAGGAGTTCCTGCTGCAGTTCGTCACGCACCACAGGGTCAACGGCGCTGAACGGTTCGTCCATCAGCAGGACGGGCGGATCGGCGGCGAGCGCCCGGGCCACACCGACGCGCTGCTGCTGGCCGCCCGAGAGCTGGGAGGGGTACCGTTTCCCGAGCGCGGAAGCCAGCCCGACGACGTCGAGCAGTTCCGTGGCGCGCTTGCGGGCCTCAGCCTTGGAAACGCCGTTGAGCCGGGGCACGGTGGCGATGTTGTCCAGCACGGAACGGTGCGGCATCAGACCGGAGGACTGCATGACGTAGCCCATGGACCGTCTCAGCTCCGCGGCAGGAACCGAGGTCACGTCCCGCCCGTCCACGGTGATCACGCCGGACGTCGGTTCCACCATGCGGTTGATCATCCGCAGCGAGGTGGTCTTGCCGCAGCCGGACGGCCCTACAAAAACGGTGATGGAGCCCCTGTCGATGGACATGGTGAGCTGGTCCACAGCGGGCTGCCCGCCCTGATACTGCTTGGTGACGCTCTGGAACTCAATCATGGCTTGGTCCATTCCCGGACTTACCTGTTCTGTTGGACGGCATCGGACAGTGTTGGGTCATAAGCTCACTGATATTTACGGTAACGCAATCCGTTCACAGCGTAACCGGATCCGGAGGCAATCCGGGCAAGAGAATCCCTACTGTAACCATTCGTTGGACAGCCGCCCGCGGATGGGTCCTTCGATCACAAGGTGCCCGTGCTGCGCTTACGCCCGGCCCTGCCCGCGCCTAGAGTTGGACTGTGACCAACTTGGAAGTGGCTCCGCAACAGGAACTTTGTCCGCCCGCAGGCCCTGAGGGGACATCCGGCCCTTGCCTGCAGCTCTGGCCCGAACGGGAGGTGCCGCTGGGCGGCGTGCGGGCCATGAACGTCCGGCGCACGCTCCCGCAACGCGGCCTGCCCACCATCGGCGCCTGGTGCTTCCTGGACAGTTTCGGTCCGGACCGCATCGCCATGTCCGTACTCCCCCACCCGCACACGGGGCTGCAGACGGTCACCTGGCCGCTAGCGGGGAACATCCGGCACCGGGACAGCGTGGGCAGCGATGTTGTGGTCCGGCCAGGTGAGCTGAACATCATGACCGCCGGGCACGGGGTGTCCCACTCCGAGTTCGCCGTCCTGCCGGATCCCGACGCGGGCGCGCCGCTGCCCGTGCAGCGCGGTCTGCAGCTCTGGGTAGCATTGCCGGATACTGAACGCCATCGCGAACCTGCGTTCGAGCAGCACCGCGAACTGCCTTCCGTGACGGGGCCGGGTTTCACTGCGACGGTGATGGTGGGCGAATTCGCCGGGGCGGTGTCACCGGCCACGATGTACTCCCCCATCGTCGGAGCGGACATCTCCTGCGACGGCCTGGCCGTCCTGCCGCTGAACGCTCACTTTGAGCATGCCGTCCTGGTGCTCGACGGCGGGCTGACGCTGGACGGGCAGGAGGTCCCGCCCGGGCCGCTGGGCTACCTCGGCGCGGGACGCCCGTCTCTGGAGTTCGAAGCCCTGCCCGGCACACGGTTCCTCCTGATCGGCGGGGAGCCGTTCCAGGAGGAACTGCTGATGTGGTGGAACTTCGTCGGCCGCACGCACGACGAAGTGGAGCAGGCCCGTGCGGACTGGGAAGCCCAGGCCGCACTGCCTGACGCTGCTGCCCGCGGAGCCCGCTACGGACTGGTTGAAGGGCACGGCCCGGATGCGGGCGCCGAAGCCGGACGCATCCCCGCCCCCATCATGCCCGCCGTCAGGCTGACACCGCGGAAGCGGTCAGTCGGTCCCTGACGGTTCCGAGACCAGCTTCAGGACGCCAAACACGGGGTCCCGGTCCAGGACACGGACATCGGTGACGCCGGCAGCAGCCAGATGGCTCCGGAAAGAGTCCTGCAGCGGGACCACGTTCATGCCCAGTCCGCTGCCGAGAATTACCGGGCCGTCGATTCCAAGCTTCCGCAGGGCCTGCGCAGCCAGGCCGGCAAGATCCTTGCCGGCCTGGTCCAGCAGCTCCTGGCTGACCGTGTGGCCCGCCGCTGCCGCGTCCACCACCAGGCGTGCCTGCTGGGCCCAGTACCGGCGGCCGGTGTCCGGGGAATGGAAGAGCGCAATCAGCCTGTTGGGGTGGTCCACTCCGCACGCGGCCAGCAGCGCAGCAGTCAGCTCGTCCGCCGGGAGTCCCTGGTTCATCCTGCTCAGGCTGTGCCGGACCGCCTCACGGCCGAGCCAGTAGCCGCTGCCTTCATCCCCAAGCAGGTAGCCCCAGCCGCCGGCCCGGGCCTCGTCGCCGGCGGCATTCCTTCCCCAGGCTGCAGAGCCGGTTCCCGCGATCACGGCCACGCCGGTACTGGCGCCGCCCGCGGCCAGCAGCAGCCGTGAATCGTGGACCACCGTGACTTTGGCTCCCGGAACATGGGGTTCGATCAGCGCGGCCAGGGCTGCGGCGTCGTCGTTGGTGTCAATGCCACCGGCCCCGGCATACACCTGGGCCACCTGGCCGCCGCCGATCCGGGCGAAGAGATCCGCGAGGTTCATTGCCGCCTGTTCGCGGCTGACGTTCTGGACGTTGGAGCTGCCGGCGGACTCGTCGGCCACGGCAACCCCGTCCTCAAACCTGACGCCGCGGGTCTTCGTCCCGCCGATGTCCAGGCCGATGATGACCCCCGCGAGGGGACCCGGGGCGGCCGCGGACGCGGCGCCGCCCAGCGGGTGGTGTCCGGAAGTTGTGGTCTGGGGGTGTTCGCTGTCAGTCACGTCCCCCAGCCTACTGAAACGCTGGCGGCGAATCGCTGCCACGCCGCGGGACGCCGTCGTGTCCCAACACCGCGCCGCCTATCCCCTGCCTGAACGTGCGGCCACGAGGCCCGCCAGCAATTGCGGGCCCTCCTGCAGGACCATCTCCCGGAAGAAGCGCACAGGATCGGGCTCGGCGTCGGGGCCGGGTTTCCGCCTGCGCCAGCCCAGCCCGATTTCGCGGAACGCCAGGCCGGATTCCAAGGCAAGTTCAACCCAGCCCAGGTTGCCGGTTTCCGGGCTGATGTGGCGCCCCGGGGCATTGCCGCCGGGCGGCAGGATGCTGACTCCAAGTCCCGCGGCGACCAATCCACGGGCGGTGTGGGTGTCCTGGCTTTCGAAGGCGATCCGCGGCCGGAAGCCTGCCTCGCGGAACAAGGCATCCGTCAGTGACCGCATGCCGTACCCCGGCGCCAGCGCGACGAAGGGGTCCCGGCGGATGTCCTGCATCCTGACGCTGTCCCGTCCGGCCAGCGGGTGGCCGTGGTGAACCACCAGCCGGAGGGGCTCACGGTAGAGCGACGCCGAAGAGATGGTGCTGCTTGCCGCCGGAACAGGGGCGGTCAGGGCCAGGTCCGCCTGGCCCGAGGCGAGCTCTGAGAGGCAGGTGTCCCGCGCCCCCTGGCTGAGGATGAAGCCGGCCTCCGGGTGGCGGCTGCGGAAGGCACTGATGAGCAGGGGCAGGGTGGCCTCCCCGAACGTGTGCTGAAAGGACAGCGACACCTTCCCCCGCACCACGTCCGACTCGTGCCGGACCAGGTCCAGTCCGGCCTGGAACTCGGTCAGGGCCGACTCGATGTACGGCAGCAGCGTCCGGGCGGCCGCTGTGAGGCGGATGCCCCGTCCGTCCCGGATCAGCAGTTCTGTTCCGACGACGGCGCTGGCCCGGGACAGTGCCCGGCTCACCGTGGACTGGGGTACTCCCAGGAGCTCTGCCGTTGCCGTGACGTGCTGGGTCCGGCCCAGCTCAGCCAGGATGGGGAGCAGCGGCAGGAGCTTCACCAGCTGTTTGTGGTCCGCGTGCATGGGCTCCACCTATCAAACGTTCCACTCTGGACATGAATTGTGCCTAAAAGATGCATTGGAAGCATACATCGCCGAAGCCTACCCTTGAGCTATGCCACAGAATGCCGCAGCCCCAGGAACGTTCACTCCAGCGCAGGATCACTGGGCGGGACATCCCAAAGGCTCCGCTAGCTACAACAAGATTCTGGCCGGCCTGGCCTTCGCAGGCGTGGCAACGTTCGCCCAGCTCTACTCCACCCAGGCGGTCTTGCCGCTCCTGGCCGCAGACCTGAAGGTGACCGCGGCAGAGGCCGCGTTGACCATTTCGCTGGCCACCGTGGGCCTGGCCATCACCGTCATTCCCTGGTCCTTCCTCGCGGACAGGATCGGCCGGGTCAAGGCCATGGCATGGGGCATCTCCGCCGCCACCGTCCTGGGCCTGCTGGTACCGCTCGCCCCCAGCTTCGGCGCACTGCTTGCCTTGCGGCTGCTGGAAGGCATGGCGCTGGGCGGGATCCCGGCCATCGCCATCGCCTACCTGAACGAGGAAGTGAACAGGGCGCATGCGGCCATGGCCGCAGGCAGCTACGTTGCCGGAACAACGCTGGGCGGGCTGGCCGGCCGGCTCGTGGCAGGCCCGGCAGGTGAGCTGTGGGGCTGGCGCACAGCCGCACTGGCCGTTTCCCTCCTGGCAACAGTGGCCGCGGTACTCTTCCTGGTTCTGGTACCGCAGGCGAAGGGATTCACCGCCGCCAAAGCCGCCGGGCTGCGCGGTGCCATGGCGACGCTCGGCGGGCACGTGCGCAATCCCCGTCTACTGGCGCTCTACATCCAGGCCTTCCTGATGATGGGCGGGTTTGTGGCCGTCTACAACTACCTCGGCTTCCGGCTGTCCGCTGAGCCTTTCACGCTGCCTGCCACCCTGATCAGCCTGATCTTCCTGGCGTACCTTTCCGGAACGTTCTCTTCCCGCTGGGCCGGCGGGTTGACGGCCAGGTTTGGCCGCAGGAATGTGCTGCTAGCTGGCATCGTCCTGATGTTGGCCGGGCTGGCGCTGACGCTTACGCAGCTGCTCGCCCTGATCCTTGCCGGCCTGGTGATCTTCACCGGCGGCTTCTTCGCGGCCCACAGCATCGGCGCAGGCTGGACCGGAAGCATCGCCACCACCGGCCGCGCCCAGGCATCGTCGCTCTACAACCTGGCCTATTACCTGGGCTCGAGCGTCATCGGCTGGGCGGGCGGACTGGTGTTCCAGTCCCTGGGCTGGACGGCGCTTGCCGTGGCAATCATGGCCCTGGTGTGCATCACGGCGGCGACAGTCGCCGTCGTGCATCCCCGGGGGAACGACGAAACCGCACGGGCCGCCACACAAGGGCAGGCGGAAGCCGCGCGGCCGTAGAACTATCCGCCATTAAATGGCAAGTGTGTCTGGCGATTGTTCGGCAGGGAAGGTTGCGTTCCGGGGTGATCAACAGGAATCCGGCGTCTAGGATGAACTGACGGACATTCAAGGAGATTCCATGAGCAGCAACCCAAAAAGCATCCGGCCGGCCAGCCACTTTGAGCCGCTGGATGCCATCGATGAACGGCTTCTGGCCGCCTTGGTGGACGATGCACGGATCTCCAACAAGCAGTTGGCAGAACTGGTGGGCATTGCACCGTCCACCGCGCTCATGCGAACCCGCGCATTGTCCGAACGTGGCATTGTCCAGGGATTTGAGGCGAAGCTGAGCCTCTCGGCCATCGGCAGGTCCGTCCAGGCGCTTGTGGCCGTCCGGTTGCGGGCCCACGACAGGGACCAGATCGACCGCTTCACAGCCCGCGTTCCGCACCTGCCCGCGGTCCTCTCCACCTTCCACACGTCAGGCTCCGTGGATTACCTGCTGCACATCGCCGTTGCCAGCACCGAGGACCTGCGGGACTGGGTCCTGGACAATCTCGCCACCGACCCCGTGGTGGGCCACACCGAGACCACCCTCGTCTTTGAGCACATCCAGGGGAACCACGGCCCGCTGCCGGACTAGGCTGTCCGCTGCAGGGCCGTCCGGAGCGTGACGGCGGACAGCGCCAGTGCGGCGGCGCTGCACAGCACTACGAAGCCCGTGACCGCCGTCGGCAGCCCGAACACCGCTGTGGCCCAGCCCAGCCCGATGACGGGCACGGCGCTGCCCAGGTACGTGATGACATAAACGGTGCTGATGACCTGGGCGTGCTGTGACGATTCCACCTTGGCGGCCACATCATTGAAGACCGTCCGGAAGGCGACCCCCTGGCCCAGCCCCGCACCGACGCTGGCGGCGGCGAGCATCAGCGGACTGCTCCAGGCGGCCGCGGCAGCCAGGAGCAGCACCGAGGCGCCCAGGACCGCCAGCCCGGCTGGCACCACAAAGCGGCCCCGCACGGACAGCACCTGGCTCAGGGCGGAGGCGGCGAGCGTCATCCCGGCCAGGGCGCCGATCAACGGCCGTGAATCGGTCTGAATGATCGGGGCGAAATAGGCCGGGGCCAGCGACAGGCAGAACCCAAAGACCGAGAAGCTGAGGAATCCGACGGCGGCCGCGAGCCAGAAAGCGCCCCGCGCCTCGGTGGAAACCGAGGGCCGGCGCGGAGCCAGGACCATAACGGGGCGCCGGCCCGCCGGAGGCTTGATGGCCGGCCGGGCCCGAAGCAGGTAGAGCGGCACCAGCATTGCTGCCAGGACGAGCGAGTGAACGTAGTACGGGGCGGTGGTGGGCCCCGGCAGCAGCGACAGCAGGCCGCCGATGACCGGACCGGCAGCCACGCCTCCCGCCGTCGCCAGCAGGGTGAAACGGGTGGCCCACTCCGGCCGGGTCGGGAGCAGTTCCCGCAGTGCGGCTGCGCTGGCACCCGTGGCCAGGGCAACGGCCACACCCTGAAGGGCCCGTCCGGCAGAGAGCGCCACCAGGTTTTCGGCCTGCGAGAAGACCCAACTGCCCGCCAGTCCGGCGAGTACAGCCAGGATGAGCGCCGCCCGCCGGCCGATGTGGTCCGACCAGTGCCCGGCCAGCATCAACGTTGCCACCAGGGCCAGGACATAGCTGGCAAAAGCCGCCGTGACGCCGAGTGCCGAGAGGCCAAGGTTTGCCTGGAGCAGCGGATACAGGGGCGTGGCCAGGTTCGCACCGACCAGCAAGGTGAAGATGACGGCGCCGGCCATCACCAGCCGTGCGGTGGTGGATGCATCCCAGCCCTGGCGCCCGGCGGTGGCCGGACGCATGCGGAGTTCATTGAAGACTGTCATTGGCGCTGCCTTGGCGTCGACCGGGGAGGGAGGTCCTTGTGGGAGGCCGCCCCGGGTGGAAATTCATACCTAAAGAATGCTTGACTGTTGACTGATTGGATCGTTGCTAATGAAACAATTGAGCAAAATACGCAATTTTGGTGTCTCCAATAACTGAAAGTGACAGTTTGCCTACCCTTGATCCCACTGACCTGAAGATCCTCCTGGAACTCATCCACGATCCCCGCATCCAGATCGGCGAGTTAGCCGAGGCGCTGGGGATTGCACGCAACACAGCGCAGTCGCGGGTCCGGCGCCTGCTCCGGGCCGGAGTGCTGCACGACGGCGGCCGCGAGATCGACCTCGAGGCCGTGGGGTACGACGTCGTCGCCTTCGTCACGATCGAAGTGACGCACCGGGAACTGGACGGAGTCGTGGGCGCCCTCCGGCTGCTCCCCCAGGTCCTGGAGGTCCATGAGATCTCGGGGCGAGGTGACGTGTGGTGCCGTGTGGTGGCCACCGATACGCACAACCTGCAGTCCGCCCTCCGCCAGATCCTCCGCATCAAGGGCGTCATCCGGACCGAAACTGTCCTGGCTCTCCACACCCATATTCCTTACCGGACCGAACCCCTGATCAGGCGCCTCGCACAGGCCGTGCCCGGTACCCCAACACGGCCCAAGCAATTGACCGGGCGCGGCGGCGGGCCCGCCGAAGGCAGTTAGGATTCGAGCATGGATTGGCTTTCGCATATTTCACTGATCAACTGGCTCGCCGTGGCGCTGGCCTTCATCTCGAGCATGGCCATCGGCTTTGTCTGGTACATGCCGGCCGTGCTGGGCAAGCGGTGGATGGCCGCCATCGGAAAGACTGAAGAGGACCTCAAGAACATCAGCGGCGGCGCGGGAATCTGGGTTCCCATGATGGTTGCCGCTGCCCTGACCGCCGTCCTGCTGGCCGTCCTGATCAGCAAACTGGGCCTGGACAACGCCGCGGCGGGCGGCGGGTTCGCCCTGGTGCTCGCGCTGGTGTTCCGCTCCGGCGGGCACGTCATCCATAACGGCTTCGCCGGCCGCCCGACAACGGTCACCCTGATCGATTCCGGACACGATCTGCTCGCCATGACGGTGGCCGGTGCGATCATCGGGGCAATGTCCTGACGTGACCATCATCGACAATGCCGTCTACGTGGACGGCGTACGCAGCGCGGAACCCGAGAGCCTGGAACAGACTTTCGAAACCCTCGCCGAGCACGGGGGCATGGCCTGGATCGGGTTGTACCGGCCCACGGCGGCGGAAATGACGGCCGTGGCCACCGAATTCGGGCTGCATGCCCTCGCGGTGGAGGACGCCATCTCGGCGCACCAGCGGCCCAAGCTTGAACGCTACGAAGACAACCTCTTTACGGTGCTCCGCCCGGCGCGGTACCTGGATGCCACCGAGACCGTGGAGTTCGGCGAGCTGCATATCTTCACCGGCCGGAATTTCGTGGTCACCATCCGCCACGCCGAAATGGCCGGCGTTGCCCGGGTCAGGCGGCGCCTGGAAGGCCGACCCGACCTGCTCCGGCACGGCCCGGAAGCCGTTCTCTACGCCCTGCTGGACCTGGTGGTGGACGACTACGCACCCGTGGTGGCCGGGCTGGAAAACGACATTGACGAGATCGAGGACCAGCTCTTCAGCGGGGACACCACCGTCTCCCGCCGCATCTATGAACTGGCCCGCGAAGTCATCCAGTTCCAGCGCGCCATCCATCCCCTGCCGGACATGATGCAGCAGCTCAAAAGGGGCTTTGAAAAGTACGGCGTGGACACTGAACTGCAGCACAGCCTGCGGGACGTCGAGGACCATGTGGAGCGGGTCATCTCGCGCGCGGATTCATTCCGCGACCTGTTGCAGAACGCCCTCACGCTGGACGGAACGCTGACCGCCAACCGGCAGAACCAGGCCAGCGCCGAACAGAACGAACAGGTCAAGAAGATCTCCTCCTGGGCGGCGATCTTCTTTGCACCTTCCTTCGTGGCCGGCGTCTACGGAATGAACTTCGACCACATGCCCGAACTCCACTGGGCCATTGGCTACCCGATGGCCATCGCGCTGATGGCCGGCACCGCAGCCCTGATGTACGCCATTTTCAAGAGGAAAGGCTGGCTGTAGGGCTGGCGGCCGCGGGGCCCCCGGGCTCCGCCGAGCCTCAGGCGACGTGGAGTTCCACACTCCCGTGGCCTGAGTCTGCAGCGCTGAATATCAGCCGGTGGTTGGCAATCTTGTCGGTGAAGAAGCGGTCGTGGCTGACCACCACCACTGCTCCCGGGAAATGCAGCAGGGCGCGCTCCATGACCTGCGTGCTGGAGAGGTCCAGGTGGTTGGTGGGCTCATCCAACAGCAGCACGGAGGCGCCCGAGAGCAGGCATTGGGCCATGGCCACACGGGCGCGTTGGCCGCCTGAGAGGTTGCCGATCTTTTGCTTGAGATCAGCTTCGGAGAACTGGAACATCGCCAGGAATCTGTTCACCGACTTCTTCGTCGCCGTCAGGGCCAGGCTGTCAGGCATCGCGTTGACCGCATGGCTGACGGTGTCGTCGTCGTCCAGTTCTTCCAGTACCTGGTTGTAGGAGACCATTCCGGCGCCCTTGGCCCAGGCCACGCTGCCTGAATCGGCCGGCTCTTCGCCGGTGAGCGCCCGGAGCAGCGTGGTCTTCCCGCTGCCGTTGGATCCGATGACGGCGATGCGGTTGCCGCGCCCGATCTCGAAACTGAGGCCGCTGAACAGCGTCCTGCCGCCGTAGGCCTTGCTCAGGGATTCCACCCGGCACAGGACATCCTTGACGTACAGGCCGCCGTAAATCTCCGTGATGATCTGGTCCACGGGCCGGGGCGCCCGGGACTTCTTGATCCTGGCCAGCTGGTTTGCCAGTCCCTTGCCGGCCGCCTTGGCCGCTTCCCGCCGGTCAGAGATGCCTTCGGCCTCGAAGGCCAGCAGCTCGGACTCGTGGACGAACTGGCTCTCCAGGCTCTTGAGCTTGAACTGCTTCGCCACCACGTATTCGGCGAAGTTTCCCGGGTATTCGTGGAGGTGGAAGTTCTCCACTTCGATGATCCGGGTGACAACGGAGTCCAGGAACTTCCGGTCGTGCGAGACGATGATCGCGGCGCCTTTGAAGGTCCGAAACCAGCCTTCCAGCCATTCGACGCCGGCCACGTCAAGGTAGTTGGTGGGTTCATCAAGCATGAGGACGTCCGGTGCTTCCAGCAGGATCTTTGCCAGGGCGGCCCGGTTCCGCCAGCCGCCGGAGAGCTCGTCGATGGCGCACGTGCGGTGGTGGTCGCTGAAGCCGAGGGTGGTGAGCACTTTGTCGATGCTGCGCTGATAGTCCCAGCCATCCAGCCGGTCCATCGCCTCAAAGAGTTCGGACTGGCGGTGGATCAGTTCATCCAGCCGTGCTGCGTCCGAGGAGTCGGCGGCGATGGCCGCGTCGATGCCTGCGAGCTCGACTTCGATCTCTTTCACATGGGCGAACAGCCCGTCCAGGACCTCCGCGATGGTGGATTCGCCGTTCAGCTCCGAGAACTGCGAGAAATAGGCAGCCTTGGTTCCGAGCTCGACGGCGACGGTCCCGGAATCGGGAGCCACCTGGCCCTGGATCAGCTTCAGGATGGTGGACTTGCCCGAACCGTTCTTGCCGATCAGGCCGACCCTGTCCCCTGCTTCGAGCTTGAAAAAGGCTTCGCGGAGAACCTGGGTTTTGTCAAAGCTCACGTTGACGTCGTTCAGCCGGATCAAACTCATTGATGGTGTCCAATCCAGTGCTAGCTAGCTGCGGGCCTGGGAAACACGGTTCTGGCCAGACAGATGATGTGTGGAGCTAAGGAGATTCGAACTCCTGACCTCTTCGATGCGAACGAAGCGCTCTACCAACTGAGCTATAGCCCCGGAACAGTCCGCGTCCCCGGGAAGGAACGGCGGTACCGGTGACCTTAGGCTACAAATTTTCGTCCCGCATTGCGAATTGACACTCCGTGCCCGCACTGACGACCGGGGCGGGGTCTGCTTCGGGCGAACCCGGTGAGGTATCAGGCGCGGCGGCGCTGCAGGACGTCGTCGAGGTTGCTCAGGGCGCTCTGCGCCTTGGTGAGGGGCTTGGCGGCGGGCGCGCCGGGGGCGGCTGCGGGAACGCCCTGCTTCAGGGACGGCTTACCGACGGCTTTGGGCGCCTCGGGAAGGTCAAGCGGCTGGGGCGCCGGGCGCTCGGCCTTGGCGGCCTCAACGTACACCGGCTTTGGCACGTCCACCGGTTCCCAGGTTGTGACGGCCGGCTCCAGAGAAGCGGCGGCGGCGCTGGCATCTCCGGCGGCTACCGCAACAGCCAGTGCGGCTTCCCGGAGCTCCATCGCGGTAAGGGGCTTAGGCTTCGGCTTGGGCTGGTGGGCCTCTGCGTCAAAGAGACGGCTTTCCGGCCGGGCGGCGGGACGCGCCGCGGTGTCCGTGGCCGCAGATCCCTGACGCCCCACGGGAGCGCTCATCGCTGAGCGGAACGCGGCGTTCACCTTCGCTTTGCGGTCCCGCACAGCCAGGAAGCGGAGCAGGGCCACAGCTGCGACGGTGGCGGCAAGGCCGGTGACCGGCAGCAGGGCGCTTCCGATTCCGAACGGCAGAAGAACACCCGAAACAAACGCGGTCAGCAACGCCAGGACACCAGCGAGTGCGATCCCTGTCCTGCCATAGCGGATCCGGAACGCGCCGCGCGTCGTCGCGTTGCCGGACGTTTCCGTGGCGGTTTCGGGGCTCTTCCTGATCTCCATGGCTTTCTCCTGCTGGGCGGCGATGTTCAGTACCGTCCCGGCTCTCGGGTCCGATGATTCAATGGCTGGTACTTCCGTCAGGAAGTCGCCAGCGGCCTGGGCCTGGTGCCAGCGGTTCCGCAGAACGTAGGGCGCAACCCATACGATCCAGAGCACAACGGCAACCACAAGGATCACTGAGCTGCTTAGGGGGAAGTCCACAATCAAAACCGTATGAGCATTAGGGCAGCCGCCCCCGCATTAGCCACGGTGTGTCGCCGGCAACGTGGCAATTCATTGGATTTATGACCTTGGAAGTACCCATGCCGGGTTCAGGTCCGGCGGGTCAGGACCGGGACGCGAGCCACGGGGCGAGCAGCCCCTCCGGGACCTCGTCAGCGGTCAGCGCGAAGGACCGGTGGTCCGCCCACTCCCCGTTGATGTGAAGGAAGCGTGGACGGTATCCTTCGTCGCGGAAGCCCAGCTTCTCAACCACGCGCAGGCTGGGGCCATTCTCGGGCCGGATGTTGATCTCCATCCGGTGCAGGCCCATTGCTTGGAAACAATGGTCAGTGGCCATGGCCACCGCCGTGGGTGCGATGCCGTGACCGGCGCGCGCCTGGTCAACCCAGTACCCCAGAGTCGCCATCATGGCAGAACCCCACACAATCGAGGAAACAGTCAGCTGGCCAACGATGACCGGGGCGGCCAACCTGGGTGTGCGCTCAGTGATCAGGAACGGCAGGGCCGTCCCCTGGGCGGCCTGGATTTTCAAGGACCGCACCATCTGCCGGTAGTCAGGTAGCGCACCGCCAGGTGCCGGATTGGATGCTTCCCAGGGCGCCAGCCACTCGCTGTTGCGCCCCCGGACCTGGGTCCATTCCTTCTTGTCCCGGTACCGGATGGGGCGCAGGATCAGGTCGCCGCATTCGAGTGTTACGGGCCAGATGGGTCCGGGGCGCACGGCAGCTATTTAGCGAGGCCGGCCGTGAAGCCCGGCAGCCACTCCCGCAGGCCGGGGCCGAGGTCGTCGCTGTCAATGGCGAGCTGGACGCAGGCCTTGAGGTAGCTGAGCTTGTCACCGGTGTCGTAGCGGCGGCCGCGGAAGACCACGCCGTAAACTCCGTAGCCGTCACCTTCGCCGGCTGCCAGTTCCTGCAGGGCGTCGGTCAGCTGGATTTCCCCGCCCCGGCCGGGGCCAGTGTGCTCGAGTACGTCAAAAACTGCGGGGTGGAGGACGTAGCGGCCAATGACGGCCAGGTTTGAGGGCGCCTCGTCCACGCTGGGCTTTTCGACGAGCTTGTTGATCCTGACGTAGCCTTCACCCTCGATCTCCTGCACATCGGCACATCCGTAGGCACTGATCTGGGAGGGCTCCACCTCGATGAGGGCCACCACCGATCCGCCGGTCTTGGACTGGACTTCGATCATGGTGCTGAGGAGTTCGTCCCGCGCATCGATCAGGTCGTCGCCCAGGAGGACTGCAAACGGTTCGTTGCCGACGTGCTGCTTTGCACGCAGTACTGCGTGGCCCAGGCCGTTGGGGTCACCCTGGCGGACGTAGTGGATGTCACCGAGGTTGCTGGCTGCCTGGATGGACTCAAGCTTCGCCAGGTCGCCCTTGGCTTCCAGGGTGTCCTCCAACGAAGGAACCCTGTCGAAGTGGTCCTCCAGGGCACGCTTGTTGCGTCCCGTGATCATCAGGATGTCGTTAAGGCCAACATTGACAGCCTCTTCAACCACGTACTGGATGGCCGGCTTGTCCACCACTGGGAGCATTTCCTTGGGCATGGCTTTTGTGGCCGGCAGGAACCTGGTGCCGAGTCCGGCAGCGGGAATAACGGCCTTGCGTACTGTCTGCTGAGTGGTAGTCACTGGACTAATCTAACGGAGGGGCTGACCATTCAGTAATTATTGGTGGCTCCTGAGCCAATGCGGCGCAGACGCTGCAACGGCCACCCTAACGGCAGAGAAGGAGCGGCATGTCCCAAGGAAGTAGCGAAGCCAAGGCGGACATCCGCGCACGCCATCGTGCGCGCCGCGCCGCGACGGACGCCACCCAGCGCGACGCGGCCGGTGCCGCCCTGGCCGTCCACGGCGCCGCATGGGCCGAACAACTGACCGGTGGGACGCCGTCGACCTTTTGCGCCTACCTGGGCGTGGTCCCAGAGCCGCCCACGCTGCCCCTGATCAGCGAACTCCACCGGCATGGCCACACCATCCTGCTCCCTGTCTGCGAGCCCGGCCGCCGGCTGAGCTGGACGTACTGGACTCCGGGCGTCGAGTTTGTCCGCAGCCGCTATGCGCCGGTGCTGGAACCAGCCGGACCGCGCCTTGACCTCGGCATCATGGCGTCCGTTGCCGCCCTCTTCATCCCCGCCACGGCGGTGGACAAGGACGGCAACCGCATAGGCCAGGGCGGCGGCTACTACGACATCCTGCTGGGTTCCCTCGCCGGGGACGGCCTTGAGATCCCGCTTGCGGCCATCGTCTTCGATTCCGAACTGCTCCCGGCCGGAAGCATCCCCGCCGAAGACTTTGACCGGCGGGTTCCGGCTGCGCTCACGCCCTCAGGTTTGATCCGGCTGCCGGACCCGGCCTGAGGCAGGGCTACTTCCCGGGGTGATAGAATTGGCACTCAGGCCCTGCGACTGCTAATGGACGGTTTCCGCTCAACGCAGTACAGGACCTCTCGTTTGCCCCCGAGGAGGATCACCAGTGCCCACTTATGCCTACGCCTGCAAGGATTGCGGCCACGCCTTCGACGTTTTCCAGTCGTTTACGGACAGCACCCTGACTGCATGCCCGGAGTGCCAGGGCGCCTTGCGCAAGAAGTTCAACAGCGTGGGTGTGGTCTTCAAGGGCTCCGGTTTCTACCGGACCGACTCCCGGGACGCCAAGGGAAGCACTGTTTCGGCTGCCCCTGCCGCCCCCGCGGCCGCACCGGCACCTGCCACCGCCGCTGCCGCCAGCTGACCTCCGGTCCAAAAGGACGTACGACGCCGGCACGGCGGTTGTCCACATAGGCGCCACTGCTTCTGTCGGGTTTGGTTGCCACTACGTAGCGTGGTTCCCATGCCCGCTACCCTCTTTCGTTCCGGCCGCGGATCCGCCCCGCCGGGACGCCCGGCCCGCCGCCCGCTCCCGTCAGCACGCCCTCGGGGCGCGCGCGGCCACAGGCTGTTGTCCTGGCTCGGCCGGAACCGGCGCCTTGCAATAGCGCTCCTGCTTTGCCTTGCTGCCGGGATCACGGTCCATCAGCTCACTCCCCCGCCCGCCGACACCGTCTCGGTGTTGGCGGCGGCACGGGATCTCCCCGCGGGAGCGGCCTTGACAGCCACGGACCTGACGGCAACGAAGATCCCGCCGGGGATGCTGACCGCCGGATCCATGTCCCACACCAGTGAAGCCGCGGGCAAACAACTGGCCGCCCCTCTGCGGAAGGGCCAGCTGGTAACGGACTCCCTGCTGCTGGGTCCCGGCCTCCTGACCGGAACGCCGCCGGGCTCTGCAGCCGTGCCCTTGAGAATGGCCGACCCGTCCTCCATCCAGCTGGTATCGCCCGGGCAACTGGTCAACGTGGTGCTGACCGGGGCGAACGGCTACGACCAGCAATCGGCCTCAGAAGTGCTGGCTTCCTCCGTTCCCGTCCTGTGGACGTCGGGACAGGGCGGCAAGTCGGGTCAGTGGCTGGGCACCGGCGAAACCGACGGGCTGATCGTCGTGGCGGCAGCCCCGGAGCAGGCTGCCCGGCTGGCGGGGGCCTCCACGCAGGGCAAGCTGTTTTTCGTCCTGGTGGGACCCCAGGGCGGTGCCGGATGACGCTGTCAGAGCTTGGTGGTCAGCTCCAGTGCGGCGGCTTGTTTTCCTTCAGCCAAGCGTCGTGATCGTTGTCGGGGCCATCGCCCCAGCGCTTCGGATCATCCTCCGCGGCCTTGTTGGGCAGGACGCCCGCGGTCTCTGGCAGCTGGCGGTCCGGCGCAACGGCCTTCCCGTTTCCTGCGTCATCCGAGTGGTCGTTGCCGTGTGTATCTGCCTGATCGGCGTTCCGTGGGGTCACAACAACCGCCTCCTCACTGGCCAGGCGTCCGGCCTGGTCGTCGTTCCTGTCGTTTCCTTCGTTCCCCAGCGCGAGCGGGTCCACGTCCTCGTCAAAGAATCCACCCGAGGCCGTGCCCCGGCCGGGGGGCAGAATATTCTCAAGGCCCAGGTAACCCGCGATCCGGTCCGCACACGCGGACGGGTCGGTGAAGACTTCGATGGTCCACAGCGGCATGTACCGCCAGCCCATCCGTTCCAGCAGCTGCGGACGGAGCCGGCTCCGCTCACGGACACTCATGGTGCGGTACTGCTCCGTGCCATCCGATTCGATGGCCACCGGCCGCGGAATCTCGGCGTCGTCCTGACCCATGGTGCTAAGCGGGTCTGCTGCGGCCACCACGTCAATCACGCCGTCGTACTGGTGCCAGACGCGGGCGCCCCGGGCACGCAGCCGGTCACCAAGATCGGCGACGAGGGGATCGGCCCCAAGCGCCTGCTCACTGGCGGCGGCACGCGAGGCCGGAGTTCCGAGATCCGTCTTTCCCGCAATCTCACGGTTGAGGAGCTCGTAGAAGTCCACCGCGCCGTAGGACAGCCGCGTGTGATCGAGGTCTTCGGGCTGGAAACACGTCAGGACGTGGAGTGAACGCCGTGCACGCGTCATCGCCAAAGCGAATTTTTCCCGCCCGCCCTCAGCGGACAGGGGTCCGAAGTTGTGCAGTGCCCGGCCGTGCGGAGTACGGCCGAAACCGGGCGAAAAGATCACGTGGTCACGGACCAGGCCCTGCGCCCGCTCAAGGTCAACCACCCGGAACGACTCGGACCCGGCGCTGAAGAAGCTGGCCAGCCCTGGGTGGTTCGGCAGCTGAAGACGAATGGACTCACCGATCCGGGCAGCATGGCGCAGGCTGGCGGTGACCACTGCCAGCGACGTGCGCGGCCGTGTCCGGGCGTGCTCAAAGACCAGCTGCACCACCCGGTTAACCTCGGCCACCACGGATTCGACGCCTTCGTGGTCGGCACTGGGCAGTCCGGTGCCGTCGGGAAGGTACTCCACCAGAAGCGCCCTGTCCAAGCCCGTGGCGGACTGTCCCTCGGGGAGCCGGCGGAGGGCGCCGTCGTAAGAGTTCTTGCTCAGCTGCAGGACCAGGTCCTCGTCAACCGCGCGGTAGACAAAATTCATCCGCCAGACAGGCAGGATGGCAGACAGCGCCGAGAACGCGCTTTCGACGCGCTGGTGGGCCGCTTCACCGGCGGCCAGCCGCTCAACACCCACGGTGAACGTCCGGGGGCTGGCAATCTTGGCATCACCGAAAGCGATGACCTGCCTGGCGCGGGCGATGGCGGGCAGGACGGCCTGCAGCGACGTCGCTTCGGCGTCCAGGATGACCACGGCGTCGAAGCGCTGTTCGGCCGGCAGGAGCCCGGTCATGAGGTACGGGCTGACCGACCAGACCGGCACCAGCATGGGGACCAGCTCCGCGGCCTGGGCCGTCAGCGCGGCGAGGGTAACCCGGCCGTCCTTGAGCAGGCTCCTGAGCAGTTGGGCCTGGCGCGGGTGTTCCGCAAGCGCGGCCCGCCACCGTTCGGACAGGTCCCAGCGCAGGCGCGCCGCGCCGCTGGCAATATGGGCGTTGTCCGCGAGCCGGTATTCGGCCTCAAGCTGCCGGAGTGCGTCCCCGTCAGACATGGCCAGGTAATCGTCGCCGCTGATCATCGCTTCCAGCGCGGACTGCCACCAGGCCAGCTCAAGCTCGGCTGCGACGGACTCTGCGGGAACCTCCCGCTCCGCAAGATCTGCGAGGAGCTCCCCCAGGCCGTGCTCGCGCATGTTTTCCACAAGCAGCGTGCGCTCGGGCAGCGTTTTCAGCGTGTGGGTGTCGGCCACGAGCCGCTCCAGCCGCTCCATGAGTTCCTCATAGCGGGCCGTGGCCAGCGAACCGCCGGCCCGCGTGTGCCGGAGGGCTTCCCCCAACTGGGACAGCTCCCGGTCCAGGGACCGGTACATCACGTTCATTTCGGCAAGGCCCGAGGGAACGGCCGGATGGCGCTGCGAGGTGGCGTAGCCGGACCAGAGGGCACGCTGGTCCTGCACCAGCACCAGCGAGCTGTGGAGATCGGTGATGTGGACGCCCGGACGGACGTACTCCTTCGCGACGCGGCGCAGGCGGGAACGCTGCATGGAGGCCATGTCGACGTTCCGCTCCCGGCGCCAGGCGGAGGACGCCGTGGCGGAGATGAGATCGTTGACCGGCCTGTCGAAGATGTCCGGTGTGAACTTGTCGAGGCTTTCGCGGACAGCCATGAGCAGTTCGAGCTGCTCCCCCCACTCCGAGAAGGACGTGCCAAGCCGGATTTCGGCATGTTCGGCCACGCTGTTCATCCGGTCGCGCAGGACAGGCAGGTTCCTGGCCACTGACCGGGCCAGTTCCTGGGCCTCCTCGGTCTCCTTGCGGGTGAGCAGCCGGGCGCCGTGCCACGGGCTGGTCGTGGAGGCGCGGCTGAAGCTGCCAAGCTCCGCAGCCCGGCGAAGCCTGCCGGCGAGCTCGTTGCGGTCGCGGATGCTGTCCAGCACACTGCGCTTGAGCCGCACGGTGGTGGCGGGAGCGGGGTGGATGGAGGTCAGCTCGGCCAGTGACTGCATGGCCTGATACGGCGAGCAGCCCCAGCGCTGGCGCACGTTATGCAGGGACGCCACGTGGTCCATCAGGGCGTGCCGGTGCTCGGTGAGGGTCCGGTGGAGGTTGCCCAGCTGCGGTTCGAGTGACTTTTCGTTCCGTACGATGGCCCGCACCAGCTGGGCCTTGAGCTGCTGCGGTGTGGCTGTGCCGGAGAGCTGGAACAGGATGGATTCAAGTCCAAGCGATTCCAGTTGTGCCGATACTTCATTAAGGCTGGCCCGGCGGTCACCCACCACCAGGACTGACCGCCCAGCGTCCACCAGTGCACCGATGGTGTTGATGGCCGTCTGGGTCTGTCCCGTGCCCGGCGGGCTGCTGACCACCAGCGAGTCTCCTGCGCGGGCGGCATCAATGACGGACTGCTGGTCCGGATCGGCGTCGAGGAGGAGGAGTTCGTCGTCCGGGTGGCGCGCGTCCACGCTCGGGAAGCGGGAGGGGTCCGGCGCGGGTACATCAATGACTTCACCGCTGGCCGCCTTGGCCAGGGCGGCGACCAGCGGGTTGCCCTCATTGATCCAGGGGTCGTCCAGGTTGCCGGAGAGGTCCGCAAAAGTGGACACCAGCAAATTGTGCTGGGCTTCGGCGCCATGGATGGGCCGGATGAGGGTTGCGAGCTTATCCAGGACAGGCTGGGGATCGAAGCGTGCGGTGCTGTACGCGAGGCGCGTCACGGCGTTGACGTCAAAAACAATGCCATGGATGGTCTTCAGGTGCCGGACCAGGGCCGGGTTGATGTTGGCCTGCTCGGTGAGCTGCAGTTCGTAGTCGTCCTCACCCGGGCGGACCGTGAGCGAGATTGCGGTGAGCATCACCGGCGCGGAAACCCGCTGGGGTTTGCCGCCAACGGCGGAGGTCCACACAACGGTGCCTGCGGAAAGGTAACCGGCATCTATGCCACGGTCATTACCGAGTTCGAAGATTTTCGAGCGGATGTTCCGCGATGCCCGGGCCGCGACGACGTACTGCTGGTGGTCGCGGATGAGTGTGGACAACCGTGTGCGGCGGCCGGCCATGAGCTGGGCCAGACCTGACGGGTGCGCATGGGTCAGGTCAATGGACCCTTCGGGGGTCTTGGTGAAACGCAGCATGGTGTCTGCCCCGGTGACGGGTTTAAGCCCGGACAGCCATTTTCCGAGCTCCTCAGAACCCTCCGCGTGGCCTTGACCAACTGACACTACTGCCTTCTTTTCTGCGTTTGCACGTGACGCCCTGGACCATACCGGCATACTTTCGAGCGTAGCCGCAAAGGAGCCGGGATGAGAGACCGCAACACTGGATCAGGCCAAATTGCGGCGGATTTCAACGGATGACAGCAATGGCCGGCCTCCGCTGACGGAGACCGGCCACTCACACTGTTATTCCCACTCGATGGTTCCCGGTGGCTTGCTGGTCACGTCCAGCACCACCCGGTTGACGCCTTCCACCTCGTTGGTGATCCGAATCGAAATCCGGGCCAGGAGATCGTACGGCAGGCGGGACCAGTCCGCCGTCATGGCGTCCTCGGACGAAACGGGGCGGAGCACAATCGGGTGGCCGTAGGTGCGGCCGTCACCCATGACGCCCACACTGCGGACGTCGGCCAGCAGGACCACAGGCATCTGCCACACCTCGTTGTCCAGCCCGGCCGCGGTCAGCTCGGCACGCGCGATGGCGTCCGCCTTGCGGAGCAGGTCCAGGCGCTCCTGGGTGATGTCGCCGACGATGCGGATTCCCAGGCCGGGGCCGGGGAACGGCTGGCGGCCGACGATTTCCTGCGGCAGGCCCAGCTGGGCGCCCACGGCGCGGACTTCGTCCTTGAACAGTGCCCGGAGCGGTTCCACCAGTTCGAACTGCAGGTCCTCGGGAAGGCCACCGACATTGTGGTGGCTTTTGATGTTGGCAGCACCTTCGCCGCCGCCGGATTCGACGACGTCCGGGTACAGCGTGCCCTGGACCAGGAACTTGATCTTCTCGCCATGGGCCGCGGCCTCGGCGATGATGGCCAGCTCAGCCTCTTCGAACGCGCGGATGAACTCGCGGCCGATGATCTTGCGCTTGGTTTCCGGATCGCTGACGCCGGCCAGGGCGGACAGGAAGCGCTCCTGCTCGTTGGCTACATACAGCTTGACGCCGGTGGCGGCCACGAAATCGCGTTCCACCTGCTCGGCTTCGCCTTCGCGCAGCAGGCCGTGGTCCACGAACACACAGGTCAGCTGGTCGCCGACGGCCCGCTGGACGAGCGCCGCTGCAACGGCGGAGTCAACGCCGCCGGAGAGCCCGCAGATAACGCGGGCGTCGCCGATCTGCTTACGGATCCGGTCCACCTGCTCCTCGAGGATGTTCCCCGTGGTCCAGTTGGGCTCCAGCTTTGCGCCCTTGAACAGGAAGTTTTCCAGCACCTGCTGGCCATAGGCCGAGTGCTTGACCTCGGGGTGCCACTGCACGCCGTAGAGGGCCTTCTCTTCGTTTGCGAAGGCAGCCACTTCAGCGCCGGCCGTCGTCGCCAGCACTTCGAAGCCTTCGGGCGCCTCGTGCACGGAGTCGCCGTGGCTCATCCAGGTGTTCTGGTGCTGCGGCATCCCCTCGAGGACGGAGCGGCCCTCGCCGAGGATGGTGGTCTGGGTGGAGCCGTATTCGCGCAGGCCGGTCTTGTCGACCTTCCCGCCCAGGGCGTTGGCCATGGCCTGGAAGCCGTAGCAGATGCCGAAGACCGGGATTCCGGCCTCAAAGAGGTCGGCGCCGACGGCGGGCGCCCCGTCCGCGTAAACGCTGGAGGGGCCACCGGAAAGGATGATGGCGGCGGGGTCCTTGGCCAGGAGCTGCTCGGTGGTGAAGGTATGCGGAACCACTTCCGAATACACATTCGCTTCCCGGACGCGGCGGGCAATCAGCTGCGCGTACTGGGCACCGTAGTCAACAACCAGCACCGGCTTCTGGGAAGTCTGGGATGCAGTGGGAGTAGTCACCGCACTAGCCTACTTTGCGGCGTCGCCCTGCCGCACCTTCGCGTGCCCCGCTGTGACGGAGCAGACTCTCCCAGTCCCGTTGCCGCTCCCGCTTGCGCTTCCTCAGTACCGCTGTGCGGCCTGCGGGTTCGCGGCAAGTTCGGCTTCCACCTCGGCGTGCAACTTCTTCTCCACCACGAAGGACAGGAACGGCACCACGCCGCCGAGTGCCAGGAGGATGAGCTTCATGAACGGCCACCGCATCAGCGTCCAGAGACGGAAGTTGGAGATCAGGTACACCACGTACATCCAGCCGTGGACGATCAGCACGGCGACGGAGATGTTCGCGCCGCCCACCACGCCCTTGGGCTCGGCGTCGGCGAAACCCAAACCGAACGGTTGGCCCGTGACGGCGTTGGTGCCACCGGCAAACAGGTACTGGCCAAAGGCGTAACGTGCGATGAGTTCGGCGCAGAGCAGCAGCAGCATGGCGCCTGTGAGGTACGCCAGCACCTTATAGAACTTCAGGGCGGAACGGATCTGCCGCTCGGTACCGCCGAAGCGGCGCTTCTTGCCCTTGCCCTGCGCAGAATCCTGCTGGACGGCCGGTTTCGGTTCGATCATGGCTTTACCTTTTGTTGGAGCTGTTCAGAAGTTGCTGGGGTGGGCAGTGCGGGCGGAGCATCGTGGTCGTCGTCGTGTTCCTCTTCGAGGTCCCGCCGGTAGTCGTCCTTGACCAGGCGCCACCAGATAAACAGGGCGAAGCCGGCGAACACCACCCATTCGAGCGAGTAGAAGAGATTGAGCCAGTTGACCTGCTGCGCGGGCGGCTGGGGGCCGATTTCCAGGGGTTTCAGGGCACCATCAACCGCCGCGGCGGACAGGTCGGACCCGGCCGCCAGTTCGGAAGCTGCGGCCACGAATCCCGGGTACATGCTGACGTCCCAGTAGTTGATGAGTTCGGCAACAGACACGGCGGAGGCGCGTCCGGGTTCCGGTGCGGTGGACGGCAGCGGCGATTCTGACGGCAGCAGCCGTCCGGTCAGGTTCACCACGCCCGACGGCGGTGCGCCGGCGTCGTCGGGATCCGCCACCCAGCCGCGGGCTACTGGAATCCAGGTCTGGGGTGAAGCAGCAACGCCGGTGAGCGCGGGCGCTCCGGTCACGGCGAAGGCGGAAACCACCCAGTAGCCGTTCTCGCCATTCTTCAGGCGGCCTGGCACCAGGACCTGTTTTGCGGGGTCGTAGGTTCCCTCGGCGGAGACCATCTGGTCTGACACTGAACCGGGGAAGAAGACTCCGGGCTCGAGCGTCTCCGTCAGCATCCTGACGTCCTCGGTGGCGGGACTGACCACAACTTCGGGCTGCGTGGACCGACCGAACTGCCACTGGCTGAGCAGGACAAACACCCCGGAGACGACGATCGCGAAGACCAGGCCTGCGATCCATCGGGGCTTAAGGGCTGTTTTCCACACGTGTTAACCGTACTTCGTTCTTCTGTAGAACAACTAAACGACCAGGTGCGTCCCGGCCTTGGAGTGGGGCAGCAGGGTCCCTACGTGGCGACGGAGTCGACACGAAAGGGCCTGCCCCACTCAATGGTCGAAGAACACCAGGCTGGAGTTGATGAGCTCGGCGATGACTTCGGCATCGTAGGCCCGCCGCAGCGACTCCCTGAAGGACTCCTTGGACAAGGAGCGGGCCAGCGTGGCCAGCACTTCCAGATGATCGGAGAACGAGCTTGCAGGGGTGGCGATCAGCAGAATGACGGTGGCCGGACCATCCGCGGCACCGAAGTCCAGCGAGTGGCCGTACTTGGTGATTCCCACGGCGATGGAGGTCCGCGAGACGAATTCGCTGCGGGCGTGCGGGAGGCCGATCCCGCCCGGCAGGCCGGTGGCGAGCTGGTGTTCGCGGGCGTTGACGTGTTCCAGGAACCGCGGCAGGTCCGTGACCCGCCCGGAGGCGAAGAGGCGTTCGGCCAGTTGCGCCGCGGCGTCCGACTTGTCCGTTGCCTCCAACTCCAGAATCACCAATTCGGAGGTGGTGAGATCGGCATCGTACCGGTCAAGTGGTTCCGCCAAGGCGTGTCCCTTCAGTCAGGAGAATTGCTGGTGTGCGGTGCCGCCTCAGCGCAACGGGACGATGTCCTCCACACCCAGCCGTGCGGCGTCGGCGGATTCGTCATCCGGCTGCTGCTGGCTCAGCCGTTCAGCTTCAACGCGTGCTATGTAGTGCTTTATTTCGCTTTCGCGCTGAACATCGCTCCAGCCAAGGACTTCGCCCATCAGTTTAGCGACAACCGGCACCGCCGACACGCCACGGTCCCAGGCCTCGATGGAGATGCGGGTCCGCCGGGTCAGGACGTCATGGACATGCCGGGCACCCTCGTGGGTTGCGGCGTAGACGGCTTCGGCCTGCAGGTAGTCGTCAGCACCGGGCAACGGCTCCGCCAATTCAGGATTCCGGGCGATGATGTCCAGCACCTCCGGAGTCATGGACCCGTAACGGTTGAGCAGGTGCTCTACCCGGGCCACGTGCACGCCGGACTCTTCGGCGGTCCGGCTCCGGCGGTTCCAGGCCGCCTTGAAGCCACTGGCGCCCAGCAGCGGGATGGTTTCGGTGCAACTCGCCGGGACCCGCTCATCCATGGTGCGGGTGGCCTCGTCCACGGCGTCCTTGGCCATAACCCGGTAGGTGGTCCATTTGCCGCCTGCCACCACCACCAGGCCCGGTACGGGGTGGGCCACGATGTGTTCACGGGACAGTTTCGCCGTGGAATCGTTCTCCCCTGCCAGGAGCGGGCGCAGTCCGGCGTAGACGCCTTCAACGTCCTCCCTGGTCAGAGGGCGTTTCAGGACCCGGTTGACGTGCTCGAGGATGTAGTCGATGTCCTTACTGGAGGCCGCCGGGTGGGCCTTGTCGAGGTTCCAGTCGGTGTCCGTGGTGCCGATGATCCAGTGCCGGCCCCACGGAATAACGAACAGCACGGACTTTTCGGTGCGGAGGATCAGCCCCACCGTGGACTGGAACCGGTCGCGGGGCACTACGAGGTGGATGCCCTTGGACGCCCGGACCTTCAGCTGCCCGCGGTCGGTGACCATGGCCTGGGTTTCATCGGTCCACACCCCGGTGGCGTTGATGACCTGTTTGGCTTTGATGTTGAATTGCGAACCGTCTTCGTGGTTGACCACTTTGGCACCCACCACGCGTTCACCTTCCCGCAGGAAATCCACCACCGCCATCCGGTTCACCGCATGGGCGCCGTAGTGCGCTGCCGTCCGGACGAGGTTTGCCACATACTTGGCGTCGTCCACCTGGCCGTCGTAATAGCGGATGGAGCCCACAAAGGCGTCTTTTTTCAGGCTGGGAGCGGCCCTGAGGGTGCCCCGCCTGGAGAGGTGTTTGTGGAACGGCACGCCCCGGCCGTGCCCGCCGGTAATGGACATGGCGTCATAGAGGGCGATCCCGGCACCCACGTAAGGCCGCTCCAGGAACCGTTTGGTCAGCGGGTAAAGGAAGGGCACGGGCCGGGCCAGGTGCGGGGCCAGGACCGAAAGAATCAGGCCACGCTCGTGCAGCGCTTCCTTAACCAGCCCAAAATCCAGCATCTCCAGGTAGCGCAGGCCGCCGTGGATCAGCTTGGATGACCGTGACGACGTGCCGGCCGCCCAGTCGCTGGCCTCCACGATCCCCACACTGAGGCCGCGGGTCACGGCATCCAGCGCCGCGCCGGCGCCCACGATGCCGCCGCCGACTATCAGGATGTCCAGTTCGTTGCCGGGTTCCGAGGTGGCCCTGAGCCTGGCAATCGATGCTTCCCTGGCCGCGGGACCAAGGACCCCGCCTTCGTTTGGAACAGTGTTCACTGAACGCCTCCCTTGCCGCTGCTGCCGGTAGTAAAACCACACTACTTCCTTGCCGCACAGTTGGGCAGGGCGCGTTCATCGGGAGGCATCCCGTCAGGGGCCGTCGGCCGCCTGTCCGTAAGAGACTGTCAGTTGCCCGAGTACGGAGAAACTACGACGTCGACGCGCTGGAATTCCTTCAGGTCCGAATAGCCGGTGGTCGCCATCGAACGGCGGAGTGCGCCGATCAGGTTGGATGTACCGTTGGTGTGGTGGCCGGGCCCGAAGAGCACCTCTTCGAGCGGTCCGACCGTGCCGACGTTGGCGCGGTCTCCGCGGGGCAGTTCGAGGTGGTGGGCCTCCTGGCCCCAGTGCCAGCCCTTGCCGGGTGCCTCTTCGGCCCGGGCGAGGGCGCTGCCCAGCATCACGGCGTCGGCGCCCATGGCAATTGCCTTGACGATGTCACCCGAGGTGCCCATGCCGCCGTCGGCAATTACATGGACGTACCGTCCGCCGGATTCATCCATGTAGTCACGGCGGGCGGCCGCGACGTCGGAGATGGCGGAGGCCATGGGCGAGTGGATCCCCAGGGCGCGCCGCGTGGTGGCGGTGGCTCCGCCGCCGAAGCCGACCAGGACGCCAGCGGCTCCGGTACGCATCAGGTGCAGGGCGGGCGTGTAGCCGGCCGCGCCGCCCACAATCACGGGGACGTCCAGTTCGTAGATGAACTGCTTGAGGTTCAGGGGTTCGTGGTCTTTCGAGACGTGCTCGGCTGACACAGTGGTCCCGCGGATCACAAAGATGTCGACGCCGGCAGCCACCACGGTCTTGTAGTGTTCCTGGGTGCGCTGCGGGGTCAGCGAGCCGGCCACCGTCACGCCGGCGGCGCGGATCTCCGCCAGGCGGGACGTGATCAGTTCCGGCTGGATGGGAGCGCGGTACAGCTCCTGCATACGGCCGGTCACGGCGGGGCTGTTGACCTCATCCTGGAGGGCGCCGATCTCGTCAAGGATGGGCTGCGGGTCCTCGTAGCGGGTCCAGAGGCCCTCAAGGTCCAGCACGCCGAGCCCGCCCAGCCGGCCCAAGGCGATGGCCGTCTCCGGGGACATGGCCGAATCCATCGGGGCTGCAATCACGGGCATGTCGAACTTGTAGGCATCGATCTGCCAGGAGACCGACACGTCCTTGGGGTCGCGGGTACGACGGTTAGGGACAATCGCAATGTCATCCAGGGAGTAGGCACGACGCCCACGCTTGCCACGGCCAATCTCGATCTCGTAAGTCACGTGACCACTTTACTTGACCACGCGGGATGCGGTGGGGCGCCTCCTCTTGGGTTCATCCTGAAACTGATAGTCCACACTTTATTGACATGTTTTGTCAACCATTTACAAGTTTTGAAAATACCTTTATGTTTACTCTCGGTTACCACCTGATCCACCACGTGACCACCCTCACTCCCCTTCATACGGGCCACACCTGTGCCCGTTCCGAGAAAGAAGCCCCTATGGGACGTTCATCAATCAGGCGCCACCGCATCCTGGCCCTGTCGCTCGCCGCAGCAGTCGGCACCCTGGCCTTCGCCAGTTCGCCGGTTTTCGCCACCCCCGAAGACGGCGACGGCACGGCAGCCGGGCCGGCCGCTGTCCAAGGTACTGCGGTGCACGACGTGGCCGCCGGAGAGTCCTACACGAAGTTCATCGTCGAATTCAAGGAGACCACGGCGAACGCCACCCCGAACGGCCGCGCCAATGCCTGGGGCAAAGCAGCCAAGTCACAGGGCGTGAAGGTCCAGGAACTCCGCACCCTGGCCACCGGCGGAACGCTGATCGAGGCGGACAGGGCCCTGTCAGGGCAGGCTGCCGAAGACTTCATGGCCGAGATTGCGGCGTCCGGATCGGTCGACTACGTGGAACCTGACGCCCGCATGACGATGGCTCTCACGCCCAACGACCCACGCTATGGCGAGCAGTGGGATTTCACTGGCACCAACGGCATGCGGGTCCCCGGGGCTTGGGACGTTGCCGCCGGTACCGGCGTGACGGTGGCCGTGATCGACACCGGAATCACGGCCCATCCGGACCTCGACGCGAATGTGCTGCCGGGCTACGACTTCGTCTCCGACGCCACCGCAGCGCGTGACGGCAACGGACGCGACGCGAATGCGCAGGACCAGGGCGACTGGTACGCCGCCGGCGAGTGCGGCCAGTCGACAGCCGGCAACAGCTCTTGGCACGGCACGCACGTCGCCGGCACCGTTGCAGCCGTGACCGGCAATGCCACCGGCGTGGCGGGCGTCGCACCCAACGCCAAAGTGGTGCCGGTACGCGTCCTGGCCAAATGCGGCGGGTCACTGTCCGACATTTCCGATGCGATTATCTGGTCAGCCGGCGGCACCGTCCCGGGCATCCCGGCCAACGCCAATCCCGCCACGGTCATCAACATGAGCCTGGGCGGGTCCGGTGCCTGCGGCAGCACGTACCAGGCAGCCATCAACTCCGCCGTTTCGCGGGGAGCCACCGTGGTGGTGGCGGCCGGCAACAGCAACCAGAATGCTTCCGGATTCCGCCCGGCCAACTGCAACAGCGTTGTGAGCGTGGCCGCCAGCAACCCGAGCGGCAGCCTCTCCTACTACTCCAACTACGGCTCCATGGTTGACCTGACCGCACCCGGCGGCGACGTCCGCGTAGCAGGCGGCGGAATCCTCTCCACTATCAACACCGGAACCTCCACACCGGGCTCCGCCGGCTACGCCAGCTACCAGGGAACGTCCATGGCAGCTCCGCACGTGGCCGGGCTGGCCGCACTCATGAAGTCCAAATCGTCCACGCTTACCCCGGCCCAGGTGGAGTCCACGCTCAAGCAGGGAACCCGGGCAATGCCGGGCGGCTGCACCACGGGCTGCGGCACAGGGCTCTCGGACGCCACCAAGACCATGGGCCTGCTGGGCGGGGCCACTCCCCCGCCGTCCGGCAACCTGCTGCTGAACCCGGGCTTCGAATCGGGCGCAGCCACCTGGACCTCTGACCACGCCGACACGTTCGAGACCGGAACGAATGCCAGGACCGGTTCCGGCTTCGCCGGCCTCAACGGCTGGGGCCAGGCAACGTCCTACATGCTCGACCAAACGTTTGCAGTCCCGTTTACGGTGGCCACCGCGTCGCTGTCCTTCTACCTGAAAGTGCAGTCGGACGAGACCACATCCAGCGCGGCCTATGACACCCTGAGGGTTCAGGCGGTCAGCAATGGTGTGACCACCACGCTGGCCACTTACTCCAATCTCAACGAGTCCGCCGGCTATCTGCAGAAGCAGCTGGACCTCTCCGCCTACAAGGGCAAGAGCGTGACCCTGCGCTTCCTGGGTGTTGAGGACTCGTCGCTGGGGACGTACTTCTACCTCGACGACACAGCGGTGACCACCTCTTAGCCCCGGGGCCGCACGAATCCGGGACCGCCGGCCACGCCTTGCAGCGCGGCCGGCGGTTCCTGCGTGGAGTGGGTGACACTACGCCCTGCCGTCGTCAGACGCCCTCGGCCTCCTCCACCGTCAGCTGGGATTCGAACATCCTGAAGTAGCGGCCCCGCAGCGCCACCAGTTCCTTGTGGGTGCCCTGTTCCACAATCCGCCCGTCCTCGAGCATGTAGACAATGTCGGCCTTCTCAATGGTGGCAAGCCGGTGGCTGATGGCAATGATGGTGCTGCTGCGGTCCGCGAAAAGCCGGGTGAAGATCCGGTGTTCGGCCAGTGCGTCGATGGCGGACGTCGGCTCGTCCATGACCATGAAGGTGGCGTTGCGGTAGAAATTCCGGGCCATCGCGAGCCGCTGCCACTGGCCGCCGGAGAGCCCGCTCCCCTTCCGGCCGCGCGGATCCTCCATCCAGTTGCTGACGTAGTTGTCCAGGCCGTTGGGCAGCTTGTTGATGAACTCCAACGCTTCGGCGTCGCTGGCTGCCTGGCGGATCCGTTCGTCGTCACGGGGCGGGTCCACGTCGCCAAAGCGGATGTTGTCGGCAGCTGTGGCGAATTCGTACTTGAGGAATTCCTGGCTCAGGACGGCCAGGTGGCGGTGCCAGGACTTAACGTCGACGGCGGCGAGGTCGACGCCGTCGAGCATTACCTGCCCGGAATCCGGCCGGTAGAGTCCGGCGAGGATCCGGATCAGCGTGGACTTCCCCGCCCCGTTCTCACCTACGACGGCGATGTGCTGGCCTTCGCGGATGGTCATGCTGATGCCGCGGATCACCTCGGTGTCGCCGCCCGTGTAGGTGAAGCGGATGTCCCGCAGTTCCACGGTTTTGGGCGCCTGGAGCAGCGGCGGTGAATGGTCCGAATGCACCGGCATTGCCATGAACAGCTCGTAGTCCTTGAGGTTGGCGAGATCCTCGTCGATCGAGCTGAGGGAGGACACCAGGCTGTTGGCTGTGGACAGTGCGCGGCTGACGATCTGCTGGACGTAGAGGAACTGGCCCACCGGCTGGGCGCGGGCGATGATCTGGCCCACCACCCAGATCAGGGAGATCACCTCGGCGCCGTATTGCAGGGCGTCGGCGGCGAGCTGCTTGGGGATGTAGCGCTTCTGGAAGTCCAGGCGGCGCCGCTCATCAGCATCGCGCAGCCGGGAGCGGAGGTTCATCAGGTAGCCCACGATCCCGTAGAGCCGCATTTCGGCGATGTGCTGGGGGCGGAGCAGGTTGGTTTCGATCATCCGGCGTTGCCGGCGGGAGTCCACCTGGGTGTTCCAGTGGGCGATCTGTTCGCGCGAGAGCTTGAACTGCAGGTAGACGCTGGGCACGATCGCCACCAGGACAATCACGGCGATCCACCAGCTGACCAGCAGGAGGGCCCCCACGGCCAGGATCACGGAGACCAACTGGGTGAAGATGGCCGCGATCCGGTCCAGCACGCGGGCATAGGAATCGGAAAACCGTTTGGCCCGGTCGTAGAGGTCCACGGTTTGCTTATCGTCATAGCGCCAGAACTCCAGCGCCAGGAAGCGCTCGTACATCTGGTCGCCCACGATGGCGCCCACCTTGAAGCTCATAAGCTGCTGGATGTAGCGGTCCACGCTGCTGAAGCCGCCCCAGAATAGCCCCAGGGCAGCCGTGATGATGACGTACACAATGGCCTGTTGGCCTGCTGCGGAATCACCGGCGTAGGCGGCCGCCAGCGCCGTGGTGGTCAGCGCTGCGAAGTACGTGGTCACCAAAGGCAGCGTCGCCGAAATGAGCGAACCGACTACTTTCATTACGACGGCGGCTGGCGAAGCCCGGAAGCTGACCCGCAGCACCTGCGCCACGGCCCGGGCGTAGGGCCTCAGTGCCAACCGCCGCTGAGGGTCCTTTTTTGGGTTCAGTTCGGCGGGATGGCGTGGTTGGGACATGGCTCCAGCCGGCGGGGATTAGCGCGAACCGTAGTTCGGGGCCTCCACGGTCATCTGGATGTCGTGCGGGTGCGATTCCTTGAGGCCGGCCGGGGTGATGCGGACGAACTTGCCGCGGACCTTGAGCTCCGGGATGGTGGGGGCGCCGGTGTAGAACATGGTCTGGCGAAGGCCGCCGACCAGCTGGTACGCCACCGAGGCGAGCGGCCCGCGGTAGGCGACGCGGCCTTCGATGCCCTCCGGGATGAGCTTGTCATCACCGGAGACGTCTGCCTGGAAGTAACGGTCCTTTGAGTAGGAGGTGTTCTTGCCGCGGGACTGCATGGCGCCCAGCGAGCCCATGCCGCGGTAGCTCTTGAACTGCTTGCCGTTGACGAAGATCAGCTCGCCCGGGGACTCATCGCAACCGGCCAGGAGGGAACCCAGCATGACGGTGTCGGCGCCGGCAACCAGCGCCTTGCCGATGTCGCCCGAGTACTGCAGGCCGCCGTCGGCGATCAACGGAACGCCGGCCGGGATGGCTGCCTTGGCGGACTCGTAAATAGCGGTGATCTGCGGGACGCCCACGCCGGCCACCACGCGGGTGGTGCAGATGGAGCCGGGGCCCACGCCCACCTTGATGCCGTCGGCACCGGCGTCGATCAGCGCCTGGGCACCTTCGCGTGTGGCAGCCTGGCCGCCAATGATGTCCACGTGCGCTGCTACGGGATCGGACTTCAGGCGGCGGATCATGTCCAGCACACCCTGGGAGTGGCCGTTGGCCGTGTCAACGAACAGGGCGTCGACTCCGGCGTCCACCAGTGCCATGGCGCGTTCCCAGCCGTCACCGAAGAAGCCGATGGCGGCACCGACGCGGAGCCGGCCCTCATCGTCCTTGGTGGCCAGCGGGTACTGCTCGGCCTTGGTGAAGTCCTTGGTGGTGATGAGGCCCTTGAGCCGGCCCTGCTCGTCAACGAGCGGAAGCTTTTCGATCTTGTTCGTGGCCAGCTTGTGGGAGGCTTCCTCACGGCTGATGCCTACGTGCCCGGTGATCAGCGGCATCTTGGTCATCACGTCGCTGACCAGCCGCAGCGGGAAGTCGGCTTCGGGCACAAAGCGGGTGTCGCGGTTGGTGACAATACCGAGGAGCCGCATGCCCTCGTCCACCACGGGGAGGCCGGAGACCCGGTACTGCGAGCAGATCTCATCCAGTTCCGCGAGCGTTGCCTCAGGGCCGATGGTCAACGGGTTGGTGATCATCCCGGATTCGCTGCGCTTCACGCGGTCCACCTGGTCGGCCTGGTCCTGGATGGACAGGTTGCGGTGGATGACGCCCAGGCCGCCCTGGCGAGCCATGGCAATCGCCATCCGGGATTCGGTGACCGTGTCCATGGCGGCGGACAGCAGCGGTGTGTGAACGGTGATCCGCTTGGAAATCCGCGAAGACGTGTCCGCCTCAGACGGGATGACGTCCGTGTGGCCCGGAAGGAGCAGGACGTCGTCGTAGGTCAGGCCGATGAAGCCGAAAGGATTGTGCTCGGGCTGGGTCATGAGTGCGCCTCTTACCTTGGTTACGGGTTCACGGGTAGGGGTTGCAGCTAATGACCAGCCCGTCATTACGGGACTGGTCCGTGCAGGGCCTTAGTACATTCGGGTGCCTCATGCGCGGTCACCGCGCAGAAAGCTTTGAGTAAATATTAGAACCTCCACGCCGATCCCCCTATTCCGGGAGCACATTGTGAGCAACGGCACCCAATAACCGAAAGCCGCGTGTCAGTTCCAGCCCGTCGCCGCCAGCAGCCGCTCCTCAAACATGGGAATCATGCTTTCCACATACGTCCGGCTCAGGTGGTTGTCGTCCTTGTACACGTAGACGTTGCCTACCACGGCCGGGCAGATGCCGCCGGCGCAGATGAAATCGCTCAGGTCCATCAGGTGCAGCCCGTCCACCTTCCCGCGGTAACTCTCCAGCGGTGACGGCTCCACCAGGGATTCGTTCAGCGGCGGGTTGCACGCCGCGGCGTCCGCACTGTGGCGCTGGACGCACTCGGGCATGTTGATGGTGAAGCGCGGGTTGTCCCGGATGCCGACGATCTCGATGCCGGCATCCGCGATGGGCTGGATGCCTTCGAGGTAGGCCGGCACCTCGGTCTCGAACGGGGCTTCCTCATGGGTCAGGGTGGCCACGCTGAAGACGGCATCCGGCCGGTGCTCCAGCACGTACGCTGCGCTGGCCCGGTTGTAGGCGTTGCATTCGGCAGTCCGGGTCTCGGATTCGGCCCCGAAACGGCATGCCGGCATCAGCAGGGTGACCAGCTCCCAGCCGCGGGCTTCCGCGATGGGTGCCAAGGCGGCCAGATACTGCTGGGCATGGGAATCGCCCAGCACAACGATCCGTTTGGTGGGTTCGCCTTCGGGGAGCGCCTGCCGGCAGCCTTCAAGGACAGGGTCCCCGGTGGCATTCGCTCCCGTACAGGCCTGGTGGATTCCGGCCCAGTCGTTGTCCAGGGCGGTTGGACCAGGAATGATCCTGCCCTGCGGTGCCTGTGCTCCGGCGTTACCGGGGGTCAGCAGGGCCGCTCCCGGCGTCAGCTCCCGGGGCTGGGCGGCGGTGGCGGCTTCCTCCGCGGTGAGGCTCGTCTGCAAGACCGCCACGGGTCCGGCCAGGAGGGCGCAGCAGGCAACCACGACGACGGCGGTGCGCCAGGTGCGCACCTGCGGCCAGCGCCATTCCCGGAGGGGTTTTTCCACAAAGCGGGTGGTGAGGACGGCCAGGACCACCGATGCGGCGATGATCGCGGCGCCCTGGATGAGGGTGGGTGCCTCAACTCCGGTAGCGGCCAGCGCAAGCACCAGGACGGGCCAGTGCCACAAATAGAGGGCGTAGGAGTTGTCCCCCAGGGAAACCAGCGGCTTCCAGCTCAGGAGGCGGTCCACACCAAACCGGCTCCCGCTCTGCCCGGCCAGAATGATCGCCGCGGCAGCCAGCGTGGGCCACAGCGCCACGAATCCGGGGAACGCCCGGTCCACGGTCAGCAGCAGACCACAGGAGACCATGGCCGCCAGGCCGGCCCAGCCGAGCACCACACGCAGGAGTTTCCCGGGCTTCAGGTGCGGCAGGGCAAGGGCCAGCAGCGAGCCCAGCGCGAACTCCCAGAGCCGCGTCCGGGTGTCGAAGTAGGCGTAGGCCTGGTTTGTGGCCGTCTGGTCAATCGAGAACACGAGCGAGGCAACGAGGATGCCGGCGAACGCGGCTGCCACCACGGCCCGATAGCTGGCGTTGAACCGGTGCCGGAGGAGCCGCCATACAACAGCGGAAGCGGCGAAGACGAGAGGCCACAGGATAAAGACCTGTCCTTGGATGGACAGGGACCAGAAGTGCTGCAGGGGGCTCGCCGCGGCGTGGTCCTGGGCGTAGTAGTCCACGGCGGTGTCCGCAAGCAGCCAGTTCTGCCGGTACAGCAGCGCCGCCCAGGCCTGGTCCAGGATGACGGGCCAGCTGCCTTGCGGGAGGACCAGCCAGGTGCCTGCCAGGACCCCGAGGATCACCACGACGGCGGCCGGCAGCAGCCGCTTGAAGAGGTGCAGCCAGTGCCGGAGGAGATTGAGGGAGGTGCCGGCCTCCACCTTCCGGACGAAGGACAGCGTCAGCAGGAAGGCCGAGATCAGGAGGAAGATATCCACCCCGCCGGACACGCGGCCAAGCCACACATGGTAGGTCACCACCATCAGGACGGCGAGCGCGCGGAGGCCTTGGACTTCGGGACGGAAGGTCGGCTTCCGGGCAGGCTTCCGCTCGCCGGTCTTTGCGTCCAGCGCAGTGGGCGGGGCAGCCTCGGCTGGTGCACTGGACACAGAGGACCTCTCCAAGCGGGTAAGCAAAGCATCAAGCCTACGGAGCCGCACGGCCGATGGCCAATCAACGGCGGCCTTCGAGCCCCGTCGGAGCATGCCACAAACTATGCTGACCACAGGCCAGCGAAGGGAGACCACGTGATTGTGCAGCTGCGGATCTGTGTGCCCAGTGAACTGTCGGCAGTGACGCTGGACGCTTGCAAAGAGCAAACCGGAACCGCCGAGGTAGCGCTCTTTCCGGGAGCATCCGTGTCGCCGCGGGGCGATGTCATCGACGTCCAGGTTGCCCGGGAAGCGGTGGAGGAACTGCTTGAGAAACTCCACGTCCTGAAGGCGCAGGAGGTGGGATCCATTGCCATCTCCATGCCGGAACTCGTCCTGTCCCGGCGCGCGGACAAAGCGGAGGCGTCTGCCCCCGGAGACGGCGCAGACGCCTTGATCTGGGACGAGGTCACCCGCCAGACGGGCGAGGACTCCCGGCTCACGTGGAGCTACCTTGCCTTCCTGATACTGGCCACACAGCTCGCCGCCATCGGCATCGTGACGAATTCCACCATTGCCATCGTGGGGGCGATGGCCGTGGGGCCGGAATTCGGCCCCCTGGCGGCGCTGGCAGTTGCCTTGGCCCGGCGCCAGTGGGCACTCGGCCGGCGTGCTGCCCTGGCGCTTGGTGTGGGGTTCCCGCTGGCCATGCTGCTGGCGGCCTTGACCACGTGGGCCTCCGCGGCACTGGGCCTCTTCGCGGACAACACCCTGGACACAGGGTCTGCGGTGGAGTTCATTTACCATCCGGGACCGTATTCGCTGATCGTGGCCGTTCTGGCCGGCACTGCGGGCATGCTGTCCGTCATCAGCCGGCGGTCGGCGGCACTCATCGGTGTCTTCATCTCCGTGACCACAGTTCCTGCTGCCGGGTTTGTGGCCGTGGCACTCGTGCTGGGCGAGTTTGAGAAAGCAACGGGGTCGGCCCTTCAGCTGGCGCTCAACCTGATGGGCATCGTGGCGGCGGCAGTTCTCGTGCTGGTCTTCTACCGGCTGGTTTCCCGGCGCTTGCCCGAAGCCGCCGCCCGGCGCCTCAGATGGCAGCTGGCGCGGCCTCGCGGGTGACCGGAACCGGTATCCTGCCGGCCAGGTACCGGGCGTCACGGCTGGCACCCGGAATGGTTGCCGAAAAGGCCGCGTACATAAACTCCTGGCCCAGGAAGAACAGCCCGGGCGAGTCAAGCGCAACGCCATGCTCCTGCCGGGGCAAAGCGCCGTCGTCGAGCAGTGCCGGATCTATCCAGCCGAAATCATCTTTGAATCCCGTGCACCAGATGACGTTGGCGACCTCAATCCGGGTACCGTCCGCCAGGACGGGCAGCCCGTTCTCCACTCCGGCGACCCGCGGCACGCGCCTGACGCCCGCGGCCGCCAAATCCTTGGTCTTCGTCCGGACCAGGGGTTCTGCGTGTGCCTTGAATTTTGGTGCCGCTATGCGCCCGAGGGGATTGCCTAGAGTGAGGACGTTCAACTCAATGAACCGCACCAACGGCAGGAAATAGCGTGCCGCAGTCCGGCCATGCTTCACCGGGATTTCGCCACCGGGCTTGCCCGCCACGAACGTCGGATGCGTACGGCACACTTCGATGCCGATCTCCGCCCCGGAGTTCCCCAGCCCAACCACCAGGACCGGCCCTTCCTGCAGCTGCTGGGGGTTCCGGTAGTCGCTGGAATGCAGTTGGACGATGGACGGCGCCAATTCGGCCGCAAAGCCTGGCACCTTGGGCGCCTGGCTGCATCCTGTCGCCACGACGGCATTGTGCGCTTCCCAGCGGCGGCCGTTGGCGGCGGCAATATAGCGGTCGCCTTCCCGCCACAGGCGTTCGATGCGGACTCCGTTGATGACTGGCAGGTCAAACTGCGCGGCGTAGCCTTCAAGGTATCCGGCCACTTCATCCTTGGTAGGAAAAGTCAGCGGATCCGCCGGGAACGGCGCGCCCGGGAGTCCGTCGTACTTGGCCGGAGTAAAGACCCGGAGCGAATCCCACCGCTGGCGCCAGGCGTCTCCGGATCGCGGGTTGGCATCAAGGATCAGGATTTTCCGTTGTTGTTCTTTCAGGTAGTAGCCCATGGCAAGGCCTGCCTGGCCGCCGCCGATGATCATCGTGTCCAGCATGCCGGTCACGTCATTGTTGTTCATCACTGCGCTCCTTTTTCACTGAGGTGGATTCCCACGGCTGAACCTTCACGTCGGCCCGCAGCCGGGCCGCCTTCCACTTCGCGTCCTGTCTCCCTGTAGCGCAGCCACCACGCCAACATCAGCGCGGACGCGAGGACGTACGCAAGGTGGAGGACCCAGATGGGTCCGGCAGGGAGGTTGAAGACGTAGACGGAGTGAACGGCGTTGGCAACATTGGTCAGCAACAGGTTCCCGAGGCTGTACGAAGCCAGGTCCTTCGTCCGGGCCGCCTTGACCAGCATCGGCAGCATTCCGGCGGCGAACAGCACCGTCGAAAGTGTGCCGGCGAGGACTGGAAGGTTCATGCTTTGAGGCTATGGCCGCGCAGCTGGTGGCCGCGTCGGCCGAATCATGCAACTTCAGTCACGGCGCGGCTGGGTATTTCAATGTAGTCAGAGCGGTCCTATGTGGTCCGTCAGCCTGCGAGCCCGTGTTCATAGGCATAGCTGGTGGCGGCTGACCGTGACGACAGGCCCAGTTTCAGGAAGATGTTGCTGACGTGCCGGGCTACGGTCTTTTCGCTCAGGTAGAGCTCGCCGGCGATGGCCCGATTGCCCTTTCCGGTTGCCACCATCTGCAGGACTTCAAGCTCGCGGCGGGTGAGGAGACCCACCGTGCCAGGCGTCGCTCCGCTGTCCAACATGCCTTCGTGCAGGAGCGACGCCGCCCAGGTTGCCGCCGGCGCCGCGCCCAGGTCCAGGAGCGCAGCGTGGGCTGCCTCCAGGTACATCAGTGCGGAGGCCTCGTCGCCAAGTGCGCGGCAGGCACTGCCGGCCAGCGCCTGGCAGCGCGCCGCCTCGTACGGAACACCGAGTTCCTGCCACAGCCTCCACGCCTCCCGGAGCGGTTTCAGGGCAGCGGAGGGGTCGCCGTCGGCCAGCCGGACCGCGCCGTCCGCCTGGCCGGCAACGGCCCGGATCATGGGCATAGAGAATTCACTGGCCAGGGCTTCCAGCTCCTGAGAACCTTGCCGCGCGGCTTCCAGGTCGGAGGCAGCCAACTCGATCTCCACCAGTGCCGGCAGCATGTTCCGGCGGGTTGCGACGTCTGCCGCGGCAGCTGCCCTACGGATCATCGCTTGTGCCTGTTGCGCATTTCCACGGGCAAGCCAGAGCAGCGCGAGGCCAGGCTGTGGCTCATAGCCTGATCGGGCGGCCTGCCGGTAGGAAGCTTCGGCGTCGTCCAGTTTTCCACTCAGCCGTTCCACCTCTCCCTGCTGGTAGTAGCCTCCATAAAGCGCTTGGGGATCACCCTTTACGGAAAGTCCCTGGGCGGCCGCAGCGGCCATCAGTGCCTCGGCCCAGGCCCCGTGAAGCCTGAAGAGTTCGGCGCGGTGCGACTGGCACTGGCCGCTGAACGACACCATGTCAGGGCGTGCACTGCACCAGCGGTCCAGGGCAGCCGTCCATTCCAGGGCCCTCTCCAGGTCGAAGACCAGGTGGCAGTTGCCGATTACTGCGCAGTAGATAATCCCTGAGGGGATCGGGGAGAGTTCACCTGCCGTGACGGCTACCATGACCTCGTCGAACATCTTGAGTCCCTTGTCAGGGTGACCAAGCATCAGGGTGGCCTGGCCTGTGCCGAGGAGGCCCAGCGCGGACACGTCTTTGTCGTGGAACTGCTGGCCGAATTCGGCAACGCGGGAGAAAGCCTGCATGGCGCCCGCCGGATTACCGTCGTAAAGCTTGCCCAGGCCCTCCGGGAGAAGCAGGAGGCCCTGCACGGCGCTCGGCTCTGCCAGTTCATCCATGAGCCGCTGGCCGCGGGCAAACCACCCTCCGGCCCTAGCCTGCTCCCCCAGGAACATCAGTTGCATGCCCATCCAGCCCGCGCACCGTGCGGCACCCTCGACGTCGCCCATCACCAGGTACTCCTCGTGGGCACGGGTGAGGGACTCCAGCCCTGTGGCGCTTTCACCGGTCAGGATCTCGGCCGTAGCCAGCCGTTCGAGGTCGGCAGCCGGCAACCCGGCGCGCTTATCGGCTTCACGGAAGGTCCGGTAGGCCTCGGTCCAGCGATGTTCCTGGAAGGCTGACCTGCCCTGGTCAATGCCTGTTTCAGCTGACATCTGGTCCCTTCCGGATACCAACCGCCCAACCTGTTGGCCCGCCGCACGCTGGGCGCGGCGGCACTTAAGCGCCACGGTACGCCCGGTGGAGAAGCGGCACAAGCTAGAGACGCAGCAGCGCGCGCAGCGTCTGAATGGTGTCGGCCTCCGCGGCTGTCTTGTCGTCGCGGTAGCGCTTGACGCGTGCGAACCTCAGCGCGATTCCGCCCGGATAGCGCGGGGAACGCTGCACGCCGTCGATCGCGATCTCGACCACCGTGACGGGCTCGACCCACACGGTGCCCGCCGTGCGCCGTACCTCAAGCTCCTCGAACCTCTCGGTCTGCCAGCGCAGCAGGGCGTCGGTGAGGCCCTTGAATGTCTTGCCCACCATCACGTAGCCGCCGGGTTCGCTGAACTCGCCGGCCGGGTCGAGGGCTCCCAGGTGTAGGTTCGACAGGAGCCCGGTGCGCCGTCCTGACCCCCACTCGCAGGCAAGCACCACCAGGTCGTAAGTGAGCACCGGCTTCACCTTGATCCAGTTGGAGCCACGCCTGCCGGCCGCGTAGGCCGATCCCACCGCCTTCACAACCACGCCCTCATGGCCCGCGGCGAGCGCGTCGCGCGAAACCCTCTCAGCAACGGCCGCATCTGCCGTGATCTCCCCCGGGATCCGGTGTTCGGGGGCGATGCACTCGAGCACGCCGAGGCGCATCGACAGCGGCTCGTCGAGCAGGTCGCGCCCGTCGATGTGCAGCACGTCGAAGAACCACGGATGCAGCACCGTGGCACGCGCCGCATCCGCCCCGAACCGCGACATGGTCTCCTGGAACGGTCGCGGGCTGCCGTCCTCGTCGAGGGCGAGGGTCTCGCCGTCGAGAATCACGTCGCGCACCGGCAGTCCGCGCACCACCTCCACCACCTCCGGCAGCCGGTGGGTCACCTCGGCCAGGGTGCGCGTGTAGATGCGAATATCGTCGCCGACGCGATGCACCTGGATGCGCGCGCCGTCGAGCTTGTATTCCACGGACGCCTCCCCCGTGACCTCCAGCGCCGCGGTAGCGCTGGCCGCCGTTGCGGCGAGCATGGGCTGCACGGGGCGGCCGACGACCAGGCCGACGGCGTCAAGCTCGGCTGCGGTGCCCGTGATCGCCAGCAGTGCGGTTTCGCCGAGATCGCCGGAGAGCATCGCCGCGCGGCGTACGGCGTCGGCGGGCCGATCGGCGGCGCGGGCAACGGCATCCGTCAGCACCCCCTCGAGCGCGCCGGTACGCAGTTCACCGAGCAGCACGCCGGCGATGAAAGCTTGCTCGCGCTCGGTGGCTGCCGCCGTCAGCAGCCGGAGAGTCGCGGCGCGCTCCGCGCCTGATCCAGCGCCTGCGGTGACGAGCAGCCGGTCCAGCGCAGCGTCGAGGTCGGCGACAGTCAGACTCGGCTCGGCGGCCGGCTCCCCCATGGCCGCCGTCATGCCGCGCCAGCCGATCCCTACCCTGCCCTGGCGCGGCTTGGCGACGAGCAAGCCGACGGCCGCCGCGATATCCGCGGGCTCGAGCCGGCGCAGCAGATCGGCCAGTGCGTCGACCTTCGCGAGCCGTGAGCGGGTTGACGCGACGGTATCCGTGGTTTTCACGAGCTCGTCGAGCAGCATGGCATCAGTCTGCCACGCCCGCCGACCCTGGACAGTGAAGAAGGCCCCGGGGAATCATGTCAAGATGCGCGCGTAGCATTCTTCGTGGAATCATTCCGAAGTGCGCGCGTGGCGGGCTTGGGTTTGGCGGCTTGTTTGCTGGTCGTGAGCGTT